>JASHOX010000227.1 GCA_030038415.1 Xanthobacteraceae bacterium | reverse complement strand
GAATAGCGCGGCGGCGGCTCGGTAAAATGCTGGTCGGCCGCGATCGAACGCTTTTCCAGCCGCTCGCCGGTGCTCATTTGCGGCAGCCGGCGCGATTCCTCGTCCTCCGAATCCTCGTCGCGGCCTTCCTGGTAGAGCGTCAGGAAACCGTCGAATTTCACTACCGTGCCGGTGGCGCGCAATTCGAGGAGTCGGCTTGCGACTTTGGCTTCGATATCGACCGTGGTGCGCTCAAGCTCCGCCGATTCCATCTGGCTCGCCACCGTGCGCAACCAAATCAGCTCGTAGAGTTTGGCCTGATCCGCATCGAGGAAGCTTTTGGTGTCCCGCGGACGGCGCGACAGGTCGGTCGGTCGGATGGCTTCGTGAGCTTCTTGGGCGTTCTTGGCCTTGGTTTCGTATCGGCGCGGGGAGGGCGGCAGGTACTCCCTGCCGTAATCGGACTCGATGACGCGGCGCACCGCTGGGATCGCTTCCTCCGCGATCTGCACGCCGTCAGTACGCATGTAAGTGATCAGGCCGACCGTCTCGCCGCCAATGTCGACGCCTTCGTAGAGCCGCTGCGCGACGCGCATGGTGTGCGCAGGCGCAAAGCCGAGCTTGCGGCTTGCCTCCTGCTGCAGTGTCGAGGTGGTGAACGGCGGATAGGGGTGCCGCTTGACCGGTTTCGCTTCGACCGAGGCGACCGTGAAGAGGGCGGTTTCCAGCGCCTGCTTGAAAGCTTCGGCTTCCGCGCCCGAACCGATGTCGAGCCGCTGCAGCTTCTTGCCGTCGGCGCCGACGAGCCGCGCCTCGAAGGTCTCCTGGCGCGGCGTTGCCAGTGTGGCGACGAGCGACCAATATTCCTGGCTGACGAATTTCTCGATTTCAAGCTCGCGGTCGCAGACGAGCCGCAACGCGACCGACTGCACCCGGCCCGCCGAGCGGGCGCCGGGCAATTTGCGCCAAAGGACGGGCGACAGCGTGAAACCGACCAGGTAATCGAGCGCCCGGCGCGCCAGATAAGCGTCGACCAGCGCCTGATCGATGGCGCGCGGATGCGCCATCGCCTCGGTCACCGACTGCTTGGTGATGGCGTTGAACACCACCCGTTCGACGGCTTGCGCCTTGAGCGCCTTCTTTTCCTTCAGAAACTGCAACACGTGCCAGGAGATCGCCTCGCCCTCGCGATCGGGGTCGGTCGCCAGAATGAGCTTGTCGGCGTCCTTAACGGCGCGGGCAATGTCGTTCAGCCGCTTCTGGGCCTTGGGATCGACTTCCCAAAGCATATGGAAATCCTGATCCGGATCGACCGAACCGCTCTTGGCCGGCAGGTCGCGAACATGGCCAAATGAGGCCAGGACCTCGTAGCCCTTGCCCAGATATTTATTGATCGTCTTCGCCTTGGCGGGCGATTCCACCAGTACAAGGTTCATGATAACCCGATGATTTAACAGCCGTTTCGCCTATTTGGCCCATGACTACCGGCGGGCAGGCCGCCGGAACATGGGTAATGCAACCCCACCTGTCAAATCGTTACCGGTGGAAGAGTGCATCGCGGTAACCGCCGAATGCGCAGCAATAGGGGCAAAATCCCGGCACATTTTTAGCACTCGCGATAGTTGTGGTTGAAAATAATACAACGTCAAGATATAAGTGAGGCGTGGAGCCGGGACGGCTTCCGATCGGTCCCCGCGCCAGCTGGCAATCCGCTCACTGGCTCGCAACTTACAACACAAGATGCCAGACCAAGACGATAAGAACGGGCCGAATGGGCACGAAACCCCCGACAGTGCGGCGCAGTACATCGCGACGCTTACGCAAGAACTCGCCCAACTGGCGCGGCGCAACGGCCTCGATACCCTGAGTTATATTTTGGAAATGGCACGGCTCGAAGCCGACCAGGCCGCTAAGGAATAGCGCTTAGCCACCCCGTCACAGCAGCGACACCATTCCGCCGCCGTGACGCTCCAGCCGCCCGGCAATTTCCAGTTCCAATAGCACTATTCGCACGATGCGGGGCGAACTGTGTGAGAGCCGGATCAAATCGTCGACCGAAACCGCAGTGGGGCTCAACAGCGCCACGATCCGCGTTCGCTCGTCTGGCGCTGGCTCGACGTTGCCCACGCCCTCGATCTCCTCTTCTTCCGGCTCGCGCGCCGGCAGCTCCAATCCCATGATCGGCCGCAGCACCGCGATAATATCGGCGGCTTCGGTGACCGGCGTCGCCCCTTGCTTGATCAGGCTGTTGGTGCCTTCGGCGCGCGGATCCAGCGGCGAGCCCGGCACGGCGAAGACTTCGCGGCCCTGCTCGAGCGCAAGCCGCGCGGTGATCAGCGAGCCCGAGCGTTTGGCTGCTTCGACGATGACGACGCCGAGCGACAGCCCGGAGATCAGCCGATTGCGCCGAGGGAAATCCCGCGCGCGCGGCTCCCAGCCGAGTGGCATCTCGGTCAGTGCGACCCCCGCGCTCAAAATCGCGTCGAGCAGATCCATGTGTTCGGGCGGATAGACGCGATCCTGGCCGCCGGCGAGGACGGCTACCGTGCCGGTTTCGAGACTGGCGCGGTGCGCGGCGGCGTCGATGCCGCGCGCCAATCCGGAGACGATGGCAAATCCGGCCTCGACCAGCCCATGCGCGATGCGTTGTGTCAGCTTCACGCCGGCGGCCGAGGCGTTGCGCGAGCCGACGATGGCGACCTCGGGCATCGCCAGCACCGCTCGATGGCCGCGGATCGCGATCAAAGGCGGGGCGTCGTCGATCATTTGTAACCGCCGCGGATAATCGACCTCGCCGATTGCGACAAAGCTGACGCCAAGCTTTTGTGCGGTTTCGATTTCGCGCATCGCCTCTTCGCGCGAATAGATTTGCGGCGCCGCATTGCCGCCGCCGCGGCGTGCCAGGCCGGGGAGTGCTTCGAGCGCGGCGCGCGCGCCGCCGAAATGATTGATGAGCGCGCGAAAAGTGCGCGGCCCGACATTCTGGCTGCGGATGAGGCGGAGCCAGTCGAGCCGCTGCTCATCCGTCAATTGGATGGGTTCCGTTTCCTCGCTCACCTCGCCCCCAAAACGCCAAGCAGGCTTGCGGCTTATGGCGCAACCATAGCTTACAACCATAGCTTACATGGCTTGGCGCGGTCACTGGGGGAACCAAATGTTTGGAATCCGATGAGGAGAGGCGGGCCGCAGCAGTCGCGCCCTTCACTGCGGCGCGCCTTCGATCCGCGAATGCGTGAGAAGGTTGTGGAAGCGAGCGGATTCCGATTGAAGGAAATTGCCGAGCTGCTGCGGATTGAGGTGGAAGATTTCGATGCCCTGTTTGGCAAAGGTATCGCGGACCTCGGGCAGGGCCAAAACTCTCGCGATTTCCTCATCCAGGCGGGCGATGATCGGCGCCGGTGTACCGCCGGTGGTCATGATGCAGTCCCATGCGTCAAGCTGCATCTCTGGCAATCCCGCTTCCGCCGAGGTCGGGACGCCGGGCACAAGTGGCGAGCGTTCCGACGACAATACGGCCAACGCCTTGACCGCGCCGCTGCGGACCTGTGGCAACAACACCGATATGATGCCGCCCATTAGATTGACGCGGTTTGCGATCACATCCGGTAATGCTTGCGGCAAGCCATCATAAGGCACAAAGGTGAGATTGATATTGCCGTATTGGGCCAGCATCTCCGCGGCAAGGTGACTGGGCGTGCCTATCACCGAAGTGGCGATGCTGACCGACTTCGGGTTCTGTTTTGCAATTTTAATGACGTCGGTGACATCTTTGGCGGGAAACGCCGGCGAGGCCACGAGCAGCATTTTCGCTGTCACTACCATCGACACCGGCACAAGGTCGCGCTGGTAGTCGAAGCCCGGATTGGGCAGGAGCGTCGGATTGACAGCCTGGTTCGAGCTGGTCACCAAGAGTGTGTGGCCGTCGGGTTCCGCCTTGGCGACAAAACCGGCGGCAATATTGCCGCCAGCGCCGGGCCGGTTTTCCACGACCACCGGCACACCAAGCGACGCGGAGAGGTAATTCGATAGCACGCGCGGAATGAGGTCAATGATGCCGCCAGGCGCGGAGCCCCCCTCGAATTTGAGTGGCTTTGTGCCCGGCCAGTTGTCGGCACCGAACGCGGCCGGCGCGGCTGAGAGCAAGCTCACGAGCAAAAGAGTGCGTAGCATCATCGCTGACACCGCTATATCGGTCGTCTATGTTGGCCGATGCGCGCAAAACGGGTACACTGTGTGTACCTTACTCGCAAGCGTAGAAGCCTCGAACGAATTATGAAGCGGAAACAGTAGCGGAACTCGGAGTCGTCATGGACCTGCGCCAGCTTCGCTATTTCGTTGGGATCGTCCAGGCCGGCAGCCTTTCGCGCGCCGCCGACCAACTGCACGTGGCGCAGTCGGCGATCAGCCATCATCTCGCCAGGCTGGAATCCGAACTGGAGCGGCAACTGGTTACGCGCGGACCGAAGGGCATCCAACTCACCGAAGCGGGAAGCGTTCTCTATCAGCACGCCGAAGCGATCCTGCGGCATGTCGAATCTGCCAAACAGGACGCCATGAGCGCGCCGAATGTGCCTTCAGGCCATGTGTCAATCGGATTTCCCGTCGTATTAGAGGGCATCTTAAGCTTTGAACTGTTCACGCGGGTGCGCGCTTTGTATCCGCAAATCCAGCTCCACATCAGCGCTGCTAATGGTTGGCTACTGCGCGAACGACTAGCCAATGGCCGTCTCGACATCGCCGTGCTGCTCGCGGGACAGCCCGAGCGCGGCCTTGCCATCGAGCCACTCCTCGAGGAGGAATTGTTCTATGTGACGGCGGACCTTGACGCTTCGCCCGTCCGGATTGCCGAAGCGGCGCAAAGTCCGCTGCTGCTGGCCGGTCCTGGCAGCAACTGTCGGCATTTCGTCCAGGAAGCGTTCGGGAAATACGGATTGACTGTCACGCCGGTTGCTGAAATCGATGCATTGCGCACGCTTCTCCGGGCCATTGCTTCCGGCATCGGCAACGGCATCCAGCCTTGGTCCGCGCTTTACGAGGGCGATTGGAGGGTGACACTCAATTGCCGCCGCTTCGCCGACGCAAAATTGGTTCGGCCGGTGGCGCTATGCTTTTCCGAAGTGGGCCAAATGAGTCCCGCCGTCGAAGCCGTTGCAGTGACATTGAAATTGCTTGTTCACGAATTGATCGAGAACGGAACCTGGCAAGGCGTTTCTCTAATCGATGCGCCCGCCGGCAAACTGTCGCAGTCGGCTGGCCCGCCGCTCTCGCCGCTTGAAATGGAATGATAGGTTGGCGCCGGCTAGCGACGGCCGACAACGACGGGTATCACTGCGAAGTAGCGTTCACGCGCGAGTGCTTGAGCAGGCCGCTGAAACGGGTGGCTTCCGAGTGGAGATACTGACCAAGCTGCTGCGGCCCCATGTGGAAGTCTTCAACGCCCTGCTTGTTGAAAGCATTTTTCACCTGCGGCAGCGTCAAAACCTTGGCGATTTCCTGATCCAGCCGCGCGACGATGGGCGCCGGCGTGCCACCGGTGGCCATAATGCAAATCCAGGCATCGATCTGCAGGCCGGGTAATCCGGCCTCCGCGGAAGTCGGGATATCGGGAGCAAGCGATGAACGTTGTGGCGACAGCACGGCGAGCGCCTTAAGGGCGCCGCTTCGGACCAGAGGCAACGTCGACGATATCGCGCCGACCGCCAGGTCCACCCGGTTTGCCATCAGGTCCGGCATCGATTTCGCAATGCCATCGTAGGGCACGAAGATGAGATCGATCTTGCCATATTGCGCGAGCATCTCCGCCCCAAGGTGATTTGGTGTGCCGATGGGCGAGATCGCGATGCTTACCGATTTCGGCTTTTGTTTCGCGATAGCGATGACGTCCGTAATATTTTTGGCAGAAAAAGCCGGCGCCGCAACAAGCAGCATTTTCGCCCGCACCACCATCGACACCGGCGCGAGATCGCGTTCGTAGTCGAAGCCCGGGTTGGGCAACAGTGTCGGGTTGACGGCTTGGTTTGAACCGGTAACCAACAGGGTATGGCCGTCGGGTTCCGCCTTTGCCACGAACCCGGCGCCGATATTGCCGCCGGCGCCGGGCCGATCTTCCACGACGACCGGTACCCCTATCGAAGCGGCGAGATAGTCCGACAGTTCGCGCGGTACGAAGTCGATAAGTCCCCCGGCCGCCGCGTTCACCTCAAATCTGAGCGGCTTGGTTCCCGGCCAGTTCTGCGCCGATGCCGCGTGCGCGGCACATGCCAGGTTTCCCAGCAAAACCGCGTGCTGCAGCAATCGGCGAACCATTTCTCATCCCCTTTGCGCCGTCCTCGGCAATGCCGGCAAATCCGATTCCGCCATTGCAGCCATGTCCGTGCCGGGCGGGTTAGCGTCCGCGTTGCTGGCGCCGACTGTCACGCCGGCAGCGCGCTCCATGGGACGGATAATTCTTGTTACGTCCGCAGCGTCGCCTTCTTCGGCTGCGGCCGTCCGCAACGAGGCAATGATCGCCTCGGCCAGCGGGACGGGCACGTCATGAAGCCCGGCCTCGATCGCTAACGCCTCGAGGATCATGATTGCCGGCCCGAGCGTGGCGCCGTAGCTGAATTTTCGGGTAAGAATATGCGCCGGGATTTTCGTCAAGGTCGCGTTGCTTTGCCCGCTGCCGTTGTTGATGATCTCCAGCATGACCGCCGGATCGAGGCCGGCCTTCCGGCCCACCACCATGGCTTCGCACGCGACTGCCAGGTTCCCCGCCGATATCACATTGTTGACGAGCTTCATCACCTGCGCCGCTCCAACTCGCTCGCCGAGGAACGTGATCTTCTTGGCATAGTGCTTGAGGAATGGCTCGGCCCGGCTAAAGGCCTCGCGCGGACCGGAGGCCATGACCGTCAGCGTGCCATTGGTCGCACTTTCAACTCCCCCCGTCATGGGGGCATCAAGGGTCATGATGCCGCCGGCGTAAAGCTGTGCGGCCAGCTCTTCGACGACGGCGGCTTCATTGGTTCCGACATGGACATAAATTTTTGCGCGGCTGCCGCGAACGATTCCAAGCGGCCCGAGCACGACATCGCGGTACGCGTCCGCCGTCGTTACGCAAACGAAGATGATGTCGGCGGCGTCCGCCATCCTCGCGGGCGAGGCGGCGATTTTGGCTCGACCCCGAAACCGCGCCGTCTTGCTGATCGTGCGATTGTAAACGATCACATCCTCGCCGGCCTGAACGAGCCGTTCAGCCATCGGGCTGCCAATCGCACCAAGCCCAATAAATCCAACGACAGATCGACCCTGTGCCATCGGTTTCGGCCTCCAACTGCGCCTGAACGATCAAATCTCCCCGGTCGTTCTTTGTCGATGCTCGGCAAGCGTGTACTGTGGGTATCTTACTTGAGCTTGGACAAAACAGGTGATTGGGCAAGCCGGTCGCGCGACCTGATTGACGGAAATTAAGCGCCCTGCCACGGCCTGCTTCGCGAGTGGCAACGGAAGATCATGGATCTGCGTCAGCTTCGTTACTTCGTCGGGATTGTCCAGGCCGGCAGTCTGTCGCGCGCCGCAGATCAACTGCATGTGGCGCAGTCCGCGATCAGTCATCATCTCGCCAGCCTTGAATCCGAGTTGGAGCGGCAATTGGTCACTCGCGGCCCCAAGGGTATCCAGCTTACCGAGGCAGGCAGCGTTCTGTATCGCCACGCCGAGGCGATCCTGCGGCACCTCGACTTCGCCAAGCAAGATGTCGCCAACGCGCTGAATGTCCCTTCCGGCCGCGTATCGATCGGGTTTCCCGTCGCATGGACAAACCTCGTCGGCTATGAATTATTCGCCCGTGTCCGCAATTTATTTCCGCAGATATTGCTCCACATCACCGACGGCAACAGCGCTCTGTTGCGGGAGCGACTGATCAATGGGCGCCTCGACATTGCTGTGCTGTTTACCGGGCAGCCCGAGCGCGGCCTCGCCGTCGAACCGTTATTGCTGGAAGAGCTATTTTATGTGACGGCGGATCCGGATCCGTCGCCCATCCAGATGGCCGACGTAGCGCGATGGCCGTTGCTGGTGCCCGGCCCTGGCAGCGGCAGCCAGCGAGTAGCGCAAGAACTGTTCAATAAATTCGGGTTAACGGTCACGCCCATCGGCGAAATCGACTCGTTGAGCACATTTCGCCGCGCCGTTGCATCGGGTCTCGGCAACGCCATACTGCCGTGGAGCGCGCTCTACGACGGTGATCGGAAGCTGTCGCTCAATTACAGGCGCATTAGCGACGAGAAGCTGGCCCGGCCCGCTGCGCTGTGCTTTTCCGATCTCGGCCAGCGCAGTCCCGCTATTGAAGCCGTCGCGCTGACGCTAAAGTCCTTGGTCTACGAACTGTCCGACAAGGGGATCTGGCAGGGCGTGTCGCTGATCGCTGCTGCCGCCGAGCTATCTCGTTCGGCGGCCCCCCCATAGAAATTCAGAATTGGACGCCCCCCTCCAAATGCCTAGGCTCGGATCGGGCCGGAGGACGTGAACTTATGCTCGAACGGGGCAAATTGACGGCGCCGGCGGGGTCGCGGCTCATGGCGAAGCGCATCGAACCCGTTGACGTGCTGGTGGGGCGCCGGGTGCGCGCCTACCGGCTGAGCTTGGGTATGTCGCAAACGACGCTGGGCGAAAAAGTTGGCGTTACCTTCCAGCAGATCCAGAAATACGAGCGTGGAACGAACCGCATCGGTAGCAGCCGGCTGAAAAAGGTCGCCACGGTTCTCGGCGTCGGGGTCGGAGCCCTCTTTGCCGAGCCGGAAAGCGATCAGCCGGGCCAGGATCCCTTGACTGAAATCACGTCCCAGCCTCATGCGGCAAGGTTGCTGAAAGCCTTTGCCGCGATCACCGACGACAAGCTGCGCTTGGCGTTGGTGAAACTCGCCGAAGGTCTGCAAGAACGCGCCAAATAGGCGCGAACCATCAGACCGCGTTCGACCGGAAAACATCAGAGAGTTAAGCGGCTTGGCCCGCAAAGCGTCCGCTATGCTGGAATATATCCAGGATTCGGGACCCAAGGTAATTGTTGCAAAGCCGTTGCCGAAGCCGCAGAGTCACGCCGCGGTGCGGCTTACGGGGGCCGGTCCCGCCTCCTACTGCGCTTTTTCGGGGGTCTGCGTTGCACGGAAACTTGGCCAAGCGCACCTTTCACGTCGCCCTGATCAAACCGTCGCATTACGACCGCGACGGCTATGTCATTCAGTGGCTGCGCTCGCTGATCCCGTCGAATAGCCTTGCCAGCGTCCACGGACTGATCGTGGAATGCGCGCAGGACCGCGTGCTGGGGCCCGACGTCGACATCGAAGTCGAGGCCTGCGACGAGTGCAACACGATCGTCGACGTCGCCAGCGTCGCCAAGCGCATCCGTGACGCCGGCGCCGGCATGGTCGGTCTGGTCGGCGTGCAGTCGAATCAATTTCCGCGCGCGCTGGATCTCGCCCGGCAGTTCCGCGCCTACGGTCTCACTGTCGTCATGGGCGGCTTCCACCTGTCCGGCTGCATCTCGATGTTGCCGAAGCTGCCTACAGAACTACAGGAAGCGCTCGACCTCGGCGTTCATCTGTTCGCCGGCGAGGCCGAGGGCCGCATGGCCGAGGTGTTGCGCGACGTCGCCTGCGGCAACGCCAAGCCGATCTACAACTATCTCAACGATATGCCGGAAATGGCGGCGGCGGTTTATCCGATCCTGCCGCGGCATGTGGTGACGCGGGTCGCCGGCCATTATTCGAGCTTCGATGCCGGCCGCGGCTGCCCGTTCCAATGCAGCTTCTGCACTATCATTAATGTGCAGGGCCGCAAATCGCGCTATCGCACACCTGACGATGTCGAGGCCATTGTGCGAGCCAATGCCGCGCAGAACATCACGCGATTTTTCATCACCGACGACAATTTCGCCCGCAACCGTAATTGGGAACCCATCCTCGACCGGCTGATCGAGTTGCGCGAGAAGCACAAGTTCAACATCCGGCTTCTGCTGCAGGTCGATACGCTCTGCCACCGCATTCCGAATTTTATCGAGAAGGCGGCGCGCGCCGGCTGCACCGCGATCTTTTTGGGCCTCGAAAACATCAATCCGGAATCCTTGATGGGCGCCAAGAAGCGCCAGAACAAGATCTGGGAATATCGCGAGATGCTATTGGCCTGGCGGAAGCAAAAGGTCATGACCTATGCCGGCTACATTCTGGGTTTCCCGACGGATACTCCGGAAACGATTGCCCGCGATATCGAGATCATCAAGAAGGAGCTGCCGGTCGATATTCTGGAGTTCTTCTATCTGACGCCGCTGCCCGGCTCGGAGGACCACAAAAACTTGTACGTGCGCGGCGTGCCGATGGACCCCGACCTGAACAAATACGATCTTGAGCACGCTTGCACCGCGCATCCCTTGATGTCGAAAGACACTTGGACACAGGTCTATGCCGATGCGTGGAAGCGTTACTATACCGACGCGCATGTCGAGACGATCATGCGCCGCTGCATCGCATCGGGCATCAACCGCACCAAGCTTTTGGATTCGCTGACCATCTTCTCCGGCGCGGCGCGGATCGAGGGCGTGCATCCGCTGCAATTCGGATTTCTCCGGCGCAAGCTGCGCAAGCAGCGCCGTTCCGGCATGCCGATCGTCAATCCTTTTGTGTTCTATCCGTGGCGCGTGCTGGATTTTCTCAAAACCAGCTCGCAGTGGCTGCGGCTCGTTTGGCGCTACCGCCGCATTATGGCGCGTGTGGTCGCGGATCCGGCCGCGAGCGCCTATACCGACGAGGCTTTGCAGCCGCATACCGGCGCCGGCGAGACCGATCATTTCGTCGAGGTCTTCGCCGACAAGATTCCGCATACCCACGGCGCGCCGGTGCGCGCGGCCGCGGCCGCTGCCGCCGAGTAAGGACTTAAGTTCCCGACTTGCTGCCGATCCGGCTTTCAGTGCCGGCGACGAGGCGGGCGATATTGCCGCGGTGCATGACCCAGAGCAGCGCGGCGAGCAGCAGAAATAATTCCGCTTCCGGCGCTTTGCCGCTCCACCACAACACAGCCGGTGTTGCCGCGCTCGCAATCAGCGCCGCAAGCGACGAATAGCGGCTTAGTGCCGCAACCGCGAGCCAAAGAACGGCGAAGGCCAAAAGCGCCGGCCATGCGCCAAAGCCGAGCAAAAGCCCGATGAAGGTGGCTACGCCCTTGCCGCCCCTAAAGCCGAGCCAGACCGGAAACAGATGGCCGAGAAAGGCACCGGTCGCCGCGCACAGCGCGGCTTGCGGCTGCCAAAGGCACAGTGCGATGAGTACCGCAGCGGTGCCTTTGAGGATGTCGCAAATGAGCGTCGCTGCGGCGAGGCCCTTGCGGCCGGTGCGCAGCACATTGGTGGCGCCGATATTGCCGGACCCGATGCTGCGGACGTCCGGTGCACCGGCAAGCTTGGTGATGATGACGCCGAAAGGAATCGAGCCGCACAGATAGCCGATCCCGAGGGCCTCGGCATTGTCGATGGTCCAATCGATTGGAGGCAGCATGGCGAAGCGATATTGCCCGAAGCCGCAACGCGAGAATAGCGCTTCCCCTTAGGCCTAGCTGGCGCGCGCCTTCTTGCCGCCCTCGCGTGGCGCAAAACCGGCGGCAAGAGCCTCAGCCTCCGTCGGATAAATCACGACATGCTTGAGTTTGTCGGCGGATGCTCCGGCGAGCGTCGCCAATCCCGGCGAGAAAGTTTTCCGCGTCGTATCGGCCACGACAAATTGGGCGTCGGTTCCCTCGCCGACGTCTTTTTCGCAGTAAACGCAACGCAGCATGCAGCGCCGGGGCGAATTGTCCTCGATGACGTAGAACTTGTTGGCCGCATAGCGCCGCTCGGCCGGATCGGCGGTGATGCAATTGGGATTGTCGCAATGTAGGCCGGTGTCGATCGGTTGCGCATAGACCGGATGGTCGGGCCTGGCGAAGCCACCGGCGAATTTTTGCAGCGATTTATTCTTGTGTAACTGCAGCATCAACGAAATCAGCGCCATGCGGATCGGCACGCCATAGGCGGCCTGCTGGAAATAGATGGCGCGGCGGTCGCTATCGAACGAGATGTCGAGTTCGTTGACGCGCGGCAGCGGGTGCATCACGCTCGCTTCCGAATATTTCGCCTCGTCCAGGAATTTCGCGTCGATCTTCGGATACGGCCGCTCTTTCTCGGTCCAACGCTCCTTCTGGAAGCGCGTGACATAGACCGCGTCGGTCTTCTTCTGCACCAAAAAGCCGTAGTCGATTTCGGGGTCGGGAATGAGCGAGAGCTGGTGCGGCTGATCCGCGGTGACATAGAGCGCGTCGATGGCGCCGCCGGGGAGCTGGCCGGGATCCTTGGACACCATGCGGCAATGAAATTCCTCGCGCAGCCGTCGGTCGACATGCGCCGGCAACTCCATGCCCGGAGCGGGCAGGGGATCGATGGTGGCGCCGAAGCGCGCCAGCGCATAGACGAAAGAGTGGATGGTGCGACTGCCCTTGAGGTCGCCTGAAATCGCGACCTTCATGTTCTTAAGCGACTTCTTTTTCGATTTCAGGGTGAACAGGTCGCATAGAGTTTGCGTCGGGTGCTCATGGGCGCCGTCGCCGCCATTGATCACCGGGATTTGCGAATATTCGGCCGCCAGCCGCGCCGCGCCGTCGCGCGGATGCCGGATGACGACAATGTCGGCGTAATTGGCGATGACCCGGATGGTGTCGGCCAGGCTCTCGCCCTTGGCCGCGGAACTCACCGCCGGATCGGCGCTGGTGATATTGGCGCCGCCGAGCCGCAACATGGCGCTTTCGAACGACAGACGCGTACGCGTCGACGGTTCGTAGAACAGGCTCGCCAGGATGGATTTCGACGCCAGATCGGTGGATCGCCCGATGCGGTAGGGCACGTTTTCGTCGGCGAGTTCTTGCAAAAACCCTTGCGCGACCTCGAAGATCGTCTCGATCTCCTTATTGGTCAGGTCATTGATCGAAATGATATGGCGCGTCGGCGTCGGGGCTTTGGTCATTAAAGCGGTGCTATAGGCCCAATTGGCGCATTCGAGCAAGCCCGCTGTGCCGGCGGATGACGGTGATGCACCGGAAACCGTGGCTGAGGCTTCGGCGTGCTACGATCGGCGCGGCAAAAGAGGCGAGTCGCCATGGTTGCCCGCTCCCGCTTCGACACGCACGAGGTTTTCAACCAGTCGCCGCCATACGAAAACGTCGATCTGTTCTTAAGCGACGCGTCGTTGCAGGACGCGGTCAAAGCGAACGGTGCCGCTTCGGAACTCTCCGCGCTCGCCGCCTTCGGCAGACAATGGGGCACCGCGGACATGTTCGCGCTGGCGCGGGCGGCCAACGAAAATCCGCCCAAGCTCAAGACTTTTGATGCCAAAGGGTATCGCAGCGACACCGTCGAATTTCACCCGGCCTATCACCGCTTCATGCGCGAGAGCATCGCGGCGGGGCTGCATGCCTCGACCTGGACGCCATCCGGCGATCGCGCGCCGGCGCCGGCCGAGGTGGTGCGCGCAGCGCGCTTTTACATGGCGGCGCAGGTCGAGACCGGTCATCTCTGCCCGATCACCATGACGCGGGCCGCGCTCGCGGCGCTCGCTATCGAGCCGGAACTTGCGGCGAGGGTCATCCCTAAGGTCGTCACGCGCAATTATGACTCCCTGTTCCGGCCGTGGCGGGACAAATCGGGCATGACGCTCGGCATGGGGATGACGGAAAAGCAGGGCGGCACCGACGTGCGCGCCAACACGACGGTGGCGACGCCGGACGGCGATGCTTATTCGGTCGTCGGCCATAAATGGTTCCTGTCCGCGCCGATGTGCGACGCATTCCTGATTTTGGCGCAGGCGCCCGGCGGGCTGACCTGTTTTCTTCTGCCGCGCTTCCGGCTGGACGGCTCGGTCAACGCGCTGCGCTTTCAGCGGCTGAAGGACAAGCTCGGCAATCGCTCCAATGCCTCGGGCGAAGTCGAATTCACGGATGCTTTTGCCTGGCGCGTCGGCGAAGAGGGTGCCGGCATTCGCACGATTTTGCAGATGGTGCAATTGACACGGCTCGATTGCGCCATCGCTTCGGCGGGCTTGATGCGCATGGCGCTCGCTCAGGCCGTGCATCATTGCCGCTATCGCAACGTGTTCGGCAAAAAGCTTTACGACCAGCCGATGATACGCGCGGTCCTGGCCGATTTAGCGCTCGAGGTCGAAGCAGCAACCGCTTTGGTGTTCCGCCTGGCGCGAGCGTTCGATTCCGCGGGCGCCGATCCCGCCGAAGCGGCCTATGCACGGATCATGACGCCTGCGACAAAATATTGGATCTGCAAGCGCGCGCCCGGCCTCGTCGTCGAGGCAATGGAATGCCTCGGCGGCAACGGTTACGTCGAGGAGAGCATCCTGCCGCGGCTTTATCGCGAGGCGCCGGTCAATGCGATCTGGGAAGGCGCCGGCAATGTGATGTGCCTGGACGTGCTGCGCGCGCTCAGAGGGGATCGGGAGACCGCGGTCGCGGCGGCACTGGCGCGCGATGCCGGCGTTGCCGGTCCGACAATGAACCAGACGCACGAGGCCGACGCGCGTGCCGTCGTTGGCAAATTGGCGTTATTGGCGTCTGCCGCGGCGTTGAAAGCAAATGCCCCCGCGCCCGTGGCCGAGGCATTCATTCCATCGCGGCTGACGAGGCCGCACGATGCGATTTACGGCGCCGCCGCGATGAACGCCGCGACTATGGAATTGCTGCTGCAGCGTGCATTGCCGGAGCGCTAACGGGTCGTATTTTGCGTAAAAGTTGTGATGGCCAGCACAGACCATAGGAGGCAAATCGCGGAAATTGTGTTTACCAAACGCGGGCTGGTGCGATCGGAGACCTGCAATGTTCCAGATCTTGGCGGGATATGTCGTGGGGACCGGAATTGTGACAGCGATTTCACTGGGAAGCGCGGCCGCGGACTTGGTCGTGCGGCGACGCAAGGCAGCCTCGATGCTTGCAGCTTCAGCGGTTCGCTAAATCACGCGCCAGCCGATCGAGCGCACCCTGAAGGATATAGGCGGCTGCATGCTGGTCGATGACCGCTTTGCGCTTTACCCGACTGGCGTCAGCGGCAATCAGAGCGCGTTCGACGGCCGCAGTCGACAGCCGCTCGTCCCATAAAGCGATGGGAATTTCAGTTAGTCGCGCCAGATTGCGGGCAAAGGCGCGCGTCGATTGAGCGCGCGGTCCTTCCGTACCGTCCATGTTGATTGGCAGTCCAAGCACAATGCCGACCGCGCGGCGTTCGGCGGCGAGTTCCAGGATACGTTCGGCGTCGAGATTGAAGCGCTTGCGGGCGATGGTTTCCACCGGCGCCGCGATGCGCCGATCCGGATCGCTGACGGCAACCCCGACGGTTTTTGTGCCGAGATCGAGACCGATGAGCGCGCCGCGCTGCGGCAAGAGCGCGGCGGCATCGTTAAGCGCAAGGACCGGCATGGGGCATCGCTATCACGCGCGCGGAGCAAAGGCGACATCGCCCACCTTTTCCGCGCCCGCGCGCCCGATTATGTTGACGCTTGTCCCCGTTTCTCTGGCGCGAATTCGGCGCCGAAAGGAGACGACAAATGGCGTTCACGGTCACCAGCACCAGTTTTAAGGACGGCGACTATATGCCGAAGGATTTCATCCTCTCGGCCGATTTCGGCTTTGGCTGCGCCGGCGGCAACAAGTCGCCGCATTTGAAATGGTCCGGCGCGCCGGACGGCACCAAGAGCTTCGCCGTGACCTGCTACGATCCCGATGCGCCGACCGGCTCGGGTTTTTGGCACTGGCTGATCGTCAACATCCCGGCGAACGTGACCGAGCTTGCCGAGGGCGCCGGCAGCGTGCCGGGCAAATTGCCGGCCGGCGCCTTGCAGACGCGCACCGATTTCGGCGTGCCGGGTTATGGCGGCCCATGTCCGCCCGAAGGCGACCATCCGCATCGCTATCTGTTCACGGTGTTCGCGGTGAAGTCCGACAAGCTTGAGGTCAAACCCGACACCTCTGCGGCGGTGGTCGGCTTCAATCTGCATTTCAATACGCTGGCCAAAGCGGAGCTGATGGGCCTGTTCAAGCGGTGAGGAGGGGCGGATGAAACTCCTACCGGCCGTGCTCGCAACCGCGCTGTCGCTTGCGATGTCGCACCTCGCCCAGGCCGCCGAGATCAAAGTCATCAGCGGCGGTGCGTTCAAGCAGGTGCTCAACGCGCTCGCCGCGCAGTACCGCAAGGAGACCGGGACCAAGCTCGACATCACCTATCGCACGGTCGGGCAGCACCTCGACTTGATCCGCGGCGGCCAGGAAGAGTTTGACGTCGCCATTTTGACGCCGCCGGCAATCGACGCTCTGGCCAAGGAGGGCAAGATCGTGCCGGGAACGCGAGCCGACCTCGCGAAAACCGGGATCGGTGTTGTCGTCAAATCAGGGGCGTCGCCGCCGGATATCTCGACTGTCGGTGCCTTTAAGCGGGCGCTGCTCGCCGCCAAATCGGTCGCCTTCATCGATCCCAAAGCCGGCGGATCGAGCGGAATTTACATTGAAGGTTTATTGGCGCGGCTCGGGATTGCGGACCAGATTAATGCCAAGGCGGTTCTGGTCCACGGCGGTGCGGTGGCCGATCACGTCGCCGATGGCGAAGCCGAGATCGGCATCCACCAGATCAGCGAGATTTTATCCGTTGCTGGGGTTAGGCTCGTCGGACCGCTGCCCGCGGAAATCCAGAATTTTACGGTCTATGCGGCAGGGGTCGGTGCCGCGGCCAAGGACGGCAAGGCGGCGCGTGCCCTCATTAAGTTTCTCGCCGGGCCCAGCGCCTTGCCGATCGTCAAAGCGAAAGGGATGGAACCCGCGTCCTGAGGCTATCTCACTCTCCAAAACGGCAGCGCCCGGCCGAAGCCGGGCGCCAAATGCCGATACGCGGCAGCGGGGTCAGCTTAAGCCAGGTGACGCGACTGCTCCCATGCAATCCGGGGGATGTCACTGCGGGTGATGCCGATATCGGCCAACTCCCGGTCGCTGAGGTGAGAAAGCTCGTCCACGGCGACGCCGTAGCGCTTCCAGGTATTGAAGAAGCGGACAATCGATAACAGCATGGTTTTATTCCTCTTTGTCCGGCGTACGGGTTCGAACGGACGCCAGAATCACGGATGCAATATAGGCATCCATGGTGCGATGCAAAATTATCATGCTGCAGTGCAGCTATGATCAATCTGCATGGTAGTTCCAAGAGTTTGTTAAGAATTGGGGAAAATGAGCGGAAACACTCTCATAAGTTCCTGCACATAGGAGGTTTGTTATGTGAGCTGCGCAATTGTCGAGAGCCAAGTTCCACAGCACCGGCAAAGCGTATTCGCCGCGGTTCTGCCCCTGAACGATCCTGTCTCCGCCGCAGTGGCGTATTGGAATTCGTCAGCTTTGTTGCGTTGTGTCAGGGGAGTTGTCATGGGAACCGGGATCGACCACCGTCGCTGTGCGGAAGAATGCGTAGCCATGGCGCGCTTGTCCGAGGACGATAGAGACAAGGCGCTTTGGCTGACGTTGGCGCAGTCTTGGGTGCGCCTCGCGGAACACGTCGCCTACGCTGAGGCAGCCTCGGCAATCGAGCCGGCCGAGGACGGAGCGTCGGTGAGACGGCAGCCTACCGTACGATCAGTTTGACGTCACTGGCCGTGGCTGGCCAAGACCTGTTCACAGGCGTGGCTGATTTTCGGCCGATTGGCCTGCAGGCAGCCCAAAATGCCGAGCACGTCCTGCGGATTGACCTCAAGCTGGGTCTGGCAGAACCTGGTCACGTCGGGATGGCAGGCGGCGCGTTCCTGTGGATTTCCTTCACCCATCCCCATTCCAGCCACCGGCGGCGGCTGCGGTGGCAACTGTTGGCCATAAGCGGCAGCACCAGCCGTAAGCGACAAAGCAATCGTCAAGACCGCTAGACGAAGCATGACCCCCCTCTCCGGGCATCCCGCCCGCCCTATAACGTCGCGATTCTTATCCCACATTTTTTTGCCGTCGGGCAGACATTAAATTTTTCCGGAGAGATTGACGGCATTATGCACGGGCGTCACCGGCGTGCTTGCGCGCCGCGGGGGCGCGGCGATACACCTCGGCTCAGGGCGGTTAGCTCAGTTGGTAGAGCGTCTGCTTTACACGCAGAATGTCGGCGGTTCGAGTCCGTCACCGCCCACCAGCCTGCTCGCGCAGCGCGCTTCGCAGGATTTGCCTTCTATGAGGTCGCGAAGCAGGATGTCCTCCGAAGCCTTGGCGGAGGAGGGCAGCCGGGCAAGTCCCGCGAAAAAAATCGCCCGCTGCCACGCAATTTTCTCGTTTGCGGTGGCAAGCGGGCAATGAGCGGCGCACCGACCCGCGCTTCGCGGGCCTAATGACGAAAGGCGATTAGATCGCCTCTTTGAGCTCCTTTGAGGCGCGGAACGCGACTTTCTTGCTGGCCTTGATCTGAATCGGTTCGCCGGTCGCGGGATTACGGCCCATGCGCGCGGCGCGCTTGCGCACTTGAAGGATGCCGAGGCCGCCGATACGGATGCGCTCGCCCTTCTTCAGGTGCTTGACGATGTTGCCAACCAAACCGCCGAGGATGGCTTCGGCCTGCTTCTTCGAAAGCTCGTTATCTTCCGCAAGGCTCGCGGCGAGATGCTTCAATGTCACGGTAGTAGCGGTTGTTTTGGTTGCCATTAGTCCCTCCTCAATGAAGCGGTGGCGTGGAAAAAGCGCCGCTCACGGCGAAGCAGTTAAACGATTCGGCTTCGGCTGACCACGCTTGTTTTGCCGATTCCACCGATGTTTTCGGCATTGCGGCGCTATCTGAGGGTGCTCTGTGGCGAGCTTAAGGCGGGCGGAAAAGGCCGATTTAGGCCTAAATCCTTGACTTGATGCGGGGCGGGCCTTAAGTGCCGACGGCGCCCGCGGGGGCGTAGCTCAGTTGGTTAGAGCGTCGGCCTGTCACGCCGAAGGTCGCGGGTTCGAGCCCCGTCGCTCCCGCCAAGTATCTTGAATCATTAGTCTTTCCGAAACGGCTCACTTCAGGGGCCAAACACCTGGCGGGCAGACGATCACGTCGAAGCCGGTCGGAATACCGCCAGGCGTTCTGCCTGCGACCGGCGTGCATGCCGCGGGGATGGGCTGACAGCCGAGTACGGTGCAAGCAATCTGCCCCCGTTGCGGCGCCGGATGCACTTTATGGACGATTTGACGATGCCGCACCCGGGGTGCGGCGCTAACGGGTTCGAGAGCGAGCAGGGCGAGCGCCGCAAGGCACACCGTTGCCCCGGCCAATTTCCATCCTGCCGCCGGCTCCAAAAGTTTCGCAACCCCAGTCGGCGGTCCTCGGCTTATAGGCGAGGCTTCAGCCCCGATAGATCGGCGCCGGCTGGGTGAAGAAGCTCCACAGGATGTGATAGACCAACGCATAATTCTTCTGCTGGAAACTTGCGTGCGAGATACCCGGCATAACCGCAAAATGCTTGTCGGGGTTCGGCAGCTTGGCGAAGAATTTGAGCAGGTCGTCGAAGCCCGCGATGCCGTCCCATTGCCCGCGCATGATCAGCGTCGGCACCGCGATCTTCTCCGGGTCGACCACCGGCAGATTGCTGCACATGTCGACGTAAGTCCCGGTCGGCACCGAGGTGTCGAGCGCGATCACCGCATCGGCGAAGGCGTCGATGACCTTCTCCTCCGCGGTGCCGGGATGGTCGCGGTCGAAGATCGAATGGATGAATGCCTTATCGATCGGCCGGCGGTTCTTGGCGCGAAATTCGGGAAGTTTTTTCTTGCGCTCGGCAAGCGTCGGCGAGCCTTCGCCGGTCCACACCATGGCGTCGAGCGCAAGGCGGCCGACAAGCTCGGGGTGGCGCTCTGCAAATAAAGCCGCCCGTAGCGCGCCCGACGAAATGCCGTAAACCAGGAACGGCCGCTTGCCGCGCAACTTCTGGATATAGTTTGCGGCAGCAAAGCAATCGTCGGCGCCTTGTGCGATCGGCGCATTGTTGTCGCGATCCTTGGTCGAACGGCCGTAGCCTTCCATGTCGACCGACCAGCAATCGAAACCGCGGCGGGCGAAGAAGTCCATCGCGGAGGAATCCGGCCGGCCCTCGACCTGAAGATCGAACGTCGGCTGCGCGGCCATCGATGAGCCATGCACGAACAAGATCGTGGCGGTCGTGGCCTTCGGATCGCCGGCGCATTTTTCGAACAGGAATAGCCTTACGTTGCCGTCCTTGGTCGTCCAGTGGTCTTCGCCCTTGATTGCGGCGGTGGGGCGATTGGTGATCTCATCCATGCTTTGCACCTAATTGATCAGCGTGATGTGATTGTCCTTGATCACCTTAGCCCATTTGGCGACCTGCGCCGACATGAAAGCCGCAAATTCCGGCTGCGTCATCACCATCAGCGTGGCGCCCTGCTTCTCCCAGGCGTCCTTGACCTCGGGCCGGCTCAAAATCCCGGTGATGGTATTGTGCAAGAGATCGATGGTCGGCTGCGGCGTCCCTTCGGGCGCCATGAAGCCAACCCATTGGCTGAACTCAAAGCCGGGCGCGCCGGCTTCGGCGATGGTCGGCACATCGGGCAAGATGGGCGAGCGGTTCGTGCCGCTGGTGCCCATCGCGCGCACTTTGCCGGCCTTGATGTAGGGTGCCATGGTCGGAATCGAATCGAACAGCATTTGGATTTGGCCGCTGAGGATATCCACCCGCATGCCGGTGGAGCCTTTGTACGGTACGTGCACGATGTTGATGCCGGTGAGATTTTTCAAAAGTTCGGCGGCCATGTGATAGTTCGAGCCGGGCCCGGACGAGCCGAAATTCAGCGTGCCCGGCTTTGCCCGTGCCAACGCCAGGAGTTCCTTCAGATCTTTGGCCGGCACCGAAGGGTTGACGACCAGCACCAGGCCATTCTCCTCCAGCGGCGCGATCGGGACGAGGTCGCGCAAAAGCTGGTACGGCTTGTTTTGGTAAAGCGTTTCGTTGACGGTTTGCGTGCTGCTCGCCATCAACAGGGTATAGCCGTCGGGCGCCGATTTCGCGACCAGATCCGTGCCGATTGTCGTGCCGGCGCCCGGACGGTTCTCGATGACGAAAGGCTGGTGCAGCGATTTTTCCAGTTCGACGGCAAGCTCGCGGACAAAAACGTCGGTCGGGCCGCCGGCGCCGAACGGTACGATGATCTTGACCGGTCGCGACGGATAAGTGTCGGCGCGAGCCGCCGAAAGTGTGGCTGCGCTCGCCAAAGCAAGCAGCGCGGCGCGGCGCGAATAAGCAAGCAACATAGTGTCCTCATTCCAGCTTTACGCCGGTGACGCGGATGATGTCGCCCCAGCGTTTGACTTGTTCGGCGATGAAGAGCGCGAAATCCTTCGGCGACATTGGCTGCGGAACGCCGCCGAGGCCGGTAATCCGGCTCCTCACCTGCGGATCGGCCAAGCCCTGATTCACCACGCCGTTGATCTTGGCGACGATGGCGGCCGGCGTGCCCGCCGGCGCGACGATTGCCTGCCAGGCATCGGGCGGCATACCGGGGTAACCGGCTTCGATCATGGTTGGCACATCCGGAATCTCTGACAAGCGATGCGGGCTCGTCACCGCGAGTGCGCGCAGCTTGCCGCTCTTCAGATAGGGCGTGATGCCGGTCGCGCCTTCGAAGGTCATGTTCATCTGCCCGGTCAGCACGTCGGTGGTGGCCTGCGAGGCGCCTTTGTAGGGCACGAAAACGATATCGGTGCCGGTCAAATGCTTGAACATCTCGCCGCTGAGATGCGGCGGCGTGCCGATGACCGCGCCGTAATTCAATTTGCCGGGATTGGCCTTGGCGTAGGCGACGAGCTCCTTGACGCTGTGCACGGGGAGGCTTGCGTTGACAGCGAGCACTTGCGGCGTCGACGACAATAGCGCCACCGCGGTGAAATCTTTGACCGGGTCGATGGCGGCGTTTTTATAGAGCTGGGGACTGATCGCGAGCACGCCCGATGTCGCGGCCATCAGCGTGTAGCCGTCCGGCGGTGCGCCGGCGACCAGGCGTGCAGCGAGCGTGCCGCCGGCGCCAATGTGGTTTTCGACCACGACTGGGCCGAGATGCGAGGATAGCCAGTCGCCGATGATCCGCGCAGCCACGTCCGGCGGTCCGCCCGGCGCGAATGGCACAATGAGCTTGACCGGACGATCGGGAAAGCCCGCGGCGCCGGCCGGCCCCGTAAGGAGAATCGCGAATGCGAGCGTCAGCGCGGCACATGTGCAAAATCGAACGCGCCACCCCGAAAGCGATTTTGGCATCGGCCGCGTCATCCGCTGTCGTTATTTTCGTCGCAAGATCGTAGCATTGGCGGTCACGATGCCGTCAACGCACAGGCCCGCCTTGCACCTTTTTGTGCGCTGCGCTAAGGGTCGCAAAGTTCTGTCGGCAACGCGAATCCGCTTGGTTTTGAGGCAAATCGGCGCACCGGCAATGCAGACGGAACGGCGCCGCGCAGGACCATGTTTCCGCCGAGGGAGCTGGTCCCATGATATAGCCGGTCAGAAGGGTTCCCGATGAGTCAATCACTGACTCAATTGCTGCTCGCCTATCTGCCGCTCATCGTTTTTGTCGGCGTCGCGGGCGTCATCGGGCTTGCGCTGTTGGTGGTCGCCTTCATTGTCGCCTACAAAGAGCCAAATCCGGAAAAGCTGTCGGCCTACGAGTGCGGCTTCAACGCCTTCGACGATGCGCGCATGACGTTCGACGTGCGCTTCTATCTGGTGGCGATCCTCTTCATTATTTTCGACCTCGAGGTCAGCTTCCTGTTTCCCTGGGCCGTTGCGTTCGGTCACCTCGGCGTCTACGGCTTCTGGTCGATGATGCTGTTCCTTGCAGTGCTGACGATCGGGTTTATCTATGAGTGGAAGAAGGGAGCGCTCGAATGGGATTGAGCGAACCCGCACTCGTCACCCCGCGCCAGGGACTGATCGATCCGCGGGCCGGCAAGCCGGCGGCGGACGATCCGTATTTCGAAGGCCTCAACAGCGAGCTTGCCGATAAGGGATTCCTGGTCGCGGCCGCCGACAATCTCATTGCCTGGGCGCGCACCGGCTCGCTGATGTGGATGACGTTCGGCCTGGCCTGCTGTGCCGTCGAGATGATGCAGATGTCGATGCCGCGCTACGACGCGGAGCGCTTCGGCTTTGCGCCGCGCGCGTCGCCGCGGCAATCCGACGTCATGATCGTCGCCGGCACGCTGACCAACAAGATGGCGCCGGCGCTGCGCAAGGTCTACGACCAGATGCCGGAGCCGCGCTACGTGATCTCGATGGGCTCCTGCGCCAATGGCGGCGGCTATTACCATTACTCCTATTCGGTGGTGCGCGGCTGCGACCGCATCGTGCCGGTCGACATCTACGTGCCCGGCTGTCCACCGACGGCCGAAGCCTTGTTGTACGGCGTGTTGCTGTTGCAAAAGAAAATCCGCCGCACCGCCACCATCGAACGCTAGGCCGGCGAATGCTGCAAATGGACGAGACGCTCGACACGCTCGGCAAGACGATCGCTGGTGCGCTTGCCGCATCGGTGGCGGGCTACGCGGTCGCGCACCACGAACTCAACATGTCCGTCCGCGCTGCCGATATCGTTGCGGTGATGCGCTTCCTGCGCGACGACCCGCGCTGCCTGTTCTGGAATTTGACCGACGTGACCGCCGTTGATTGGCCGAGCCGCGAGCGGCGTTTCGACGTCGTCTATCATCTGTTGTCGCCCAAGCACAACCTGCGCATCAGGGTCAAAGCCGAGACCGACGAGACGACGCCGGTGCCGTCGATCATCGAGGTCTTCCCCGGCGCCGACTGGTTCGAACGCGAGACCTACGATCTGTACGGCGTGGTGTTCACCGGCCATCCCGACATGCGGCGCATCCTCACCGACTACGGCTTCGAAGGTCACCCGCTGCGCAAGGATTTTCCGCTGACCGGTTTTGTCGAGGTGCGCTACGACGATGAGCTTAAGCGCGTGGTGTACGAGCCAGTGCGGCTGACGCAGGAGTTCCGCAACTTCGATTTTCTGTCGCCGTGGGAGGGCACCGATTATGTGCTGCCGGGCGACGAGAAGGCCAAGGGCTCGTGACATGAAGCCGACCCTAAAGCCCGGGCTGACCCACCGCTTCGCCTACAAGGTGCCGGAGAACAAGACCGTGCCCTACACCTATCCCGAGGCGCCGGAGATTGCCGCGATGCCGAAGGTATTCGCCACCGGCAACATGATCATCCTGATGGAATGGACCTGCACGCAGCTTCTCGGAAAACACCTCGATCCGGGCGAAGGCAGCCTCGGCGTCTATGTCGACGTCAGTCACCTAGCGGCGACTTTGCCGGGGCAAACAGTGACGGTCGACGTCGAATGTACCGAAGTCGCCGGACCACGCGTCACTTTCAGGGTCAAGGCCCATGACGGCGTCGATGTTATCGGCGAAGGCCGCCACGAGCGCTTCGTCGTGATGTGGGACAAATTCAATGCGCGCTTGGCGGCGAAAGCTGCGAAGGTGAAGGAGTTCGCCTGATGGCCGAAGCCGCGCCGCGCAACTTCACCATCAACTTCGGGCCTCAGCATCCTGCCGCACACGGAGTGTTGCGGCTCGTCTTGGAGCTCGATGGTGAGGTCGTCGAGCGCGTCGACCCGCACATCGGGCTTCTTCACCGCGGCACCGAGAAACTGATCGAGCACAAGACCTACCTGCAGGCGATCCCCTATTTCGATCGGCTCGATTATGTCGCGCCGATCAATCAGGAGCATGCGTTCTGTTTGGCGGCGGAAAAGCTGCTTGGCCTCGAGGTACCGAAGCGCGCGCAGATCATCCGCGTGCTCTATTGCGAGATTGGCCGGTTATTGTCGCATCTCCTCAATGTCACCACCCAGGCATTGGACGTCGGCGCGCTCACCCCGCCGCTGTGGGGCTTCGAGGAGCGCGAGAAGCTGATGGTGTTTTACGAGCGCGCCTCGGGCTCGCGCATGCATGCGGCCTATTTCCGCGTCGGCGGCGTGCATCAGGATCTGCCGCCGAAGCTGATCGACGACATTGCCGCGTTCTGCGATCCATTTCTCGAAGTCTGCGACGACCTCGAGGAGCTCCTCACCGAGAACCGCATCTTCAAGCAGCGCAACGTCGATATCGGCGTGGTCAAGCTCGAAGACGCCTGGGCGCGCGGATTTTCCGGCGTCATGGTGCGCGGCTCCGGCGCCGCGTGGGATCTGCGCAAGGCGCAGCCCTATGAGTGCTACGCCGAAATGGATTTCGACATCCCAGTCGGCAAGCACGGCGACAATTACGATCGCTACTGCATCCGCATGGAAGAGATGCGCCAATCGATCCGCATCATGAAGCAGTGCATTGAGAAGCTGCATGCGCCGGACGGGCAGGGCCGCGTCACCGTCGATGACCACAAGATCGTGCCGCCGCGGCGCGAGGAGATGAAGCGCTCAATGGAGTCGCTGATTCATCATTTCAAGCTCTATACCGAAGGCTTCAAGGTGCCGCCGGGCGAAGTCTACGCCGCGGTTGAGGCGCCGAAGGGCGAATTCGGCGTTTATCTGGTCGCCGACGGCACCAATAAGCCGTACAAGTGCAAGATCCGCGCGCCGGGTTTTGCTCATTTGCAAGCGATGGATTTCCTCTGCCGTGGCCACATGCTGGCCGATATTTCGGCGATCCTCGGATCCATCGACATCGTGTTCGGCGAGGTTGACCGATGAGCGTCCGCCGCCTTGCCGAGAAACAGCCGCCGAGCTTCGCCTTCACGCCGGAGAATCTGGCTTGGGCGAAAGCGCAGGTCGCCAAGTATCCCGAAGGTCGCCAGCAATCCGCGGTAATCCCGATCCTGTGGCGCGCGCAGGCGCAGTGCGGCGGCTGGCTGCCACAAAAGGCCATCGAAGCCACCGCCGACTTGCTCGGTATGGCTAAAATCCGCGTGCTCGAAGTGGCGACCTTCTACACGATGTTCAATCTGTCACCGGTGGGGCGCTATCACGTGCAGCTTTGCGGCACCACGCCGTGCATGCTGCGCGGCGCGGAGGACCTCAAGAAGGTTTGCCATCGCATGATCGGCGAGCCGGATACCGTGACGGCCGATGGCGCGTTTTCCTGGGTCGAGGTCGAATGCCTCGGCGCTTGCGTCAACGCGCCGATGGTCCAGATCAATGCCGACTATTACGAGGATCTGACCCCGGAGATCTTCACCCGCATCATCAACGATTTTTCCAACGGCCGCACGCCAAAGCCGGGGCCGCAGATCGATCGCATCAATTCCGCTCCAGTCGGCGGACCAACCACGCTGACCGATCCGTCGCTCTTTGCGGTGGAGGAAAAATAGTAATGCTCGCCGACAAGGACCGCATTTTCAAAAATCTCTACGGCCAGCGCGACTGGGGCCTCGAGGGCGCGCGCGCCTGCGGCGCTTGGGACGGCACTAAGGCCATTCTCGAAAGAGGCCGCGACGCACTCATCAACGAATGCAAGGCCTCCGGCCAGCGCGGCCGCGGCGGCGCCGGTTTCCCGACCGGGCTGAAATGGTCGTTCATGCCGAAGCAGGTGGAACGGCCGCATTATTTGGTCGTCAATGCCGACGAATCGGAGCCCGGCACCTGCAAGGACCGCGAGGTGATGCGGAACGATCCGCATCTTCTCATTGAGGGCTGCCTGATCGCCGGCTGCGCCATGGCCGCGAACCATTGCTACATCTATATTCGCGGCGAATTCATCCGCGAGCGCGAACGGCTGCAGGCGGCGGTCGATCAGGCCTATGAGGCAAAACTGATCGGCAAGGACAATATCCACGGCTGGGATTTCGATATCGTCGTCCATCACGGCGCCGGCGCTTACATCTGCGGCGAGGAAACGGCGCTGCTGGAGAGCCTCGAAGGCAAGAAAGGCCAGCCGCGGCTGAAACCGCCGTTTCCCGCGAATATGGGCCTTTATGGCTGTCCGACCACGGTCAATAACGTCGAGACCATCGCCCAGGTGCCCGACATCATGCGGCGCGGCGCGGCCTGGTTTGCCGGCATCGGCCGGCAGAACAATACCGGGACAAAGCTTTATTGCATTTCCGGCCATGTCGAGCGGCCGTGCAATGTCGAAGAGACGATGGGGGTTCCGCTGCGAGAATTGATCGAGCGCCATGCCGGTGGCGTACGCGGCGGCTGGGATAATTTGCTCGCAGTGATCCCGGGCGGCTCGTCGATGCCACTCGTGCCGGCCGGCCCCGATCAAGCCGATACGCTGCTGATGGATTTCGACGGCTGCGTGGCGAAGAAATCGGCGCTCGGCACTGCAGCCGTGATTGTCATGGACAAGTCAGCCGACATCGTCAAAGCGATGGCGCGCATCTCCTACTTCTACCGGCACGAAAGCTGCGGCCAGTGCACGCCGTGCCGCGAAGGCATGGGCTGGATGTGGCGCGTGCTCGATCGCATGGCGGTCGGTCACGCGACCAAGCGCGAGATCGACATGCTGTGGGACGTGTCGAAGCAGATCGAGGGTCACACCATCTGCGCGTTTGGGGATGGCGCGGCGTGGCCGGTGCAGGGGCTCCTTCGGCATTTCCGCCCCGAGATCGAAAAGCGCATCAACCAGTATACCGCCAATCCGCATCCCGAGCCGGTCTCGGTTGCAGCGGAGTGAAAACGATGAACGCGATCCGCCATCTTGCGCAACTCAATATCGGCCGCTTCCGTTATCCGACCGACGATCCGCGCATGGCGGATTTCATGAACAATCTCGCTTTGGTCAACGGCATAGCCGACCGCAGCCCCGGGTTTGTCTGGCGCCTGCAAGATGACAGC
>JASHOX010000226.1 GCA_030038415.1 Xanthobacteraceae bacterium | reverse complement strand
TGATATTCGTCGCCGCCACGCTGCTCGGTTTTGCCAGTCACGCGCCCGGCGGCCTCGGCGTGTTCGACGCCGCCATGCTGGTGGCGCTGTGGCAATTCGACAAAGAAGATCTGCTGGCGGGTTTGCTGCTGTTCCGGCTGTTGTATTACATCATTCCGTTCGTGCTCGCGCTCGGCCTCTTGGCGACCCGCGAAGCCCTGCTCAGCCGCAGTAAAAAATAGAGGCCGGATTTTCATCCGGCCTCTGCAATATCTTAGATCGCGTTTGGCGCCGTTAGTTCGACGCAGTTTTCCAAGCGTCGGGAATCTCCTTGGCCCAATGATCCTCGATCTGCTTGACGACCGCGTCGGGCAGCGGGACGTAATCGAGCGCCTTGGCCTGGTCCTGGCCTTTCTTCAAGGCCCAGTCGAGGAATTTGAGCGCCAGATGATTCTGGTCCGGCGCAGTGTCCTTGCGCAGCAGCATGTAGGTCGCCGCCGTGATCGGCCAGCTCTTGTCGCCGGGCTGGTCGGTCAGGATCAGATAGAAGTCCTTCACCTTGGTGAAGTCGGCATTGCCGGCTGCCGCCTGGAATGCATCCATGGTGGGCGTGACGTTCTTGCCGGCCTGGTTGATCAGGTTGGTGTAGACCATGTGATTTTCGATCACATAGGCGTATTCGACATAGCCGATGGCGCCGTCGACTTGCTGAACATAAGACGCGACACCGGGATTGCCTTTGCCGCCAACGCCGTTCGGCCAGTTGACCGCAGTGCCTTCGCCGACTTGGCTCTTCCACTCCGGGCTGACCTTCGACAGATAATCGGTGAAGTTGAAAGTAGTGCCGGAGCCGTCGGAACGATGGACGGTGGTGATCGCCTGGTGCGGCAGCGTGACGTTCGGGTTAAGCTTTTTGATCGCCGGATCGTCCCATTCTTTGATCTTGCCGAGATAGACTTCGGCGAGTGTCGGGCCGTCGAATACGAGTTCGCCGGGCTTGATGCCCGCAAGGTGCACGACCGGCGTGATCGAGATGATCACCTGCGGGAACTGCACCAGATTGTTCTTGGCAACGTCGTCCGGCACCAGCGGCATGTCGGTATTGGCGAACAGAACCGTCTTCGATTCGATCTGCTTGATGCCGCCGCCGGAACCGATGGCCTGGTAATTGACGGTGTCGCCGGTCTCCTTGGCGTAGGTATCCGCCCATTTCGACAGGACCGGGTAAATTGCAGTTCCGCCAGCGCCGGTGAGGCTGGCGGCATGTGCGCTTATCGTAAGCGAAATGGTTGCAGCCGCCACGGCTGCAACGAGGTGCGTTCGCATGCAGTACCTCCTGCTATAGTGGGGATCTTTCGGGGGTCATCGTCGCCCAAGACCCATGGCGGCCATTAGTAGGAGTTTTATTATTTCAGTTTGATGACACATGGACGGCGGTTCGCTAGCCGGTCCATTGAAGACGTCGGCGGCGGCGAAGATTAATAAATAGAATCAACGCAATCTCAGTGTCGGCCGCTTGCGCAAAGTCTCTTCAGACCGGGCCCGTGAGCAGTGGAATGCCCGGCGGCGAGGGTACCCCCGTAGGCCATGCGCTGGGTTTCGAGAAGTCGCAGGGGCGACGATCATGCTTGCCGGCTTGCTTTGGCGCACGTGAAGTCTTGCTCGGCTGCGCTGTCCGCCGTATCGCTCAATTGACGCCGCTGCCGGCCAGAGCTGGCGAATGCGTTTAATCGGTCGCCTGCCCCTGAGATCGAACAGGGGCCCCGAAGCGGACCCGTAGCGTTCGCCATATGAGCTTGCGCATGAGCCTGAATGAAGATCGAGGATTGCTTGCGACAAGACCGCAGCGCGGCGTGCTGGTCGTGATCGCGGCGGCAGCAATCGTGTTCGCGGGATTGGCGGCGGCAGGCACCCTTGCCGCGCCTTATGCGATCGCCGGTTTTGCCATCGTCGCCCTAGCAGCGCTGGTGTCGATGCGGGCAAGCGAGCAATCCGAACGGCTGGCGCGCCCCGTCGCCATTTCGGAGCGCGGCGACGACCTGCTACGGGCGGTTGTCGCTGGCCTGCCGGACCCCGTGGTCGCGCTCGACCGTGACGGCCGCGTGCTGGCGCTCAATGAGCGCGCCCGCACCCTGGCGCCAGCATTGCGGCAAGGCGAGCCGGTCGCATTCGCACTGCGGATGCCGGAATTGATCGAGGCCATCGGCCGCGCGGCGGCGGAAGGCGAAGAACAACGCGTCGTCTATTTCGAGCGCGTGCCGCTCGATCGTTGGTTCGAAACCATCGTGATGCCGGTCAAACGTGGGCCGAATGCAATCAGGCCGGATCTGGTGCTGATGACCTTCCACGACCTCACGCCGCTGCGCCGGGTCGAGGAGATGCGAGCCGACTTTGTCGCCAATGCCAGCCACGAATTGCGCACGCCGCTTGCAGCGCTGCTCGGCTTCATCGAGACGCTGCAAGGCTCGGCGCGCGACGACGCCAAGGCGCGCCAGCGCTTTCTCGCCATCATGCAGGAGCAGGCGCGCCGCATGGCGCGCTTGATCGACGATCTGTTGTCGCTGTCGCGTATCGAACTCAACGCGCATCGCCGCCCCGATACGCCGGTCGACCTCGTCCCGATCGTCCGTCAGGTCGTCGATGGTCTCGAAACCCTGGCGCGCGACCGCGGCGTGACCGTTCACATTGACGGGGCGAATGCGCTGTCGGTTCTGGGCGATCACGATGAACTGGTCCGCATTTTCGAGAATCTGATCGAGAACGCGCTCAAATACGGGGCCGCCGGCCGGCGCGTCGACATCAAAATAGGGCCTGGAGCATCGGCCGACGGCGTACCGGAAGCGCAAGTGAGCGTGCGCGATTACGGTCCAGGCATCGCGCCGGAGCATCTGCCGCGGCTCACGGAGCGCTTCTATCGCGTGGACGTCACCGAGAGCCGGGCGCAGGGCGGTACCGGCCTCGGCCTTGCCCTCGTTAAACACATCCTCAATCGGCACCGCGGCCGGCTGACCATCGACAGCGCCCCAGGCGAAGGCGCCACTTTCACCATCCATCTGCCCACCGCAGCTGCCGCGCATTCGCGATAATCTCGTTACCATTCAATAGCTTGCTATGTCATCTAATTGTCATCTACCGCTCATAGAACATTGATGTGCCGAACATAAGCCATCCGCGCTGCCAGGGTCAGCCAGTCAGTGCCCTTGAGATCCTGGCAGGGTGTGTACCGCTTACGGCAGATAAAACCCTTCGTCCGAGCCGCAGCGTGAGACGACGAGAAACGGGTCCTCGCGTCGCCGGATGCCCTCTTTTCCGCGCTCGGTGTGCCAAGCGTCGTTTAGCGGCTGATCAATTGTTTGACCGAGTGCTTCATCTGTCTCTTGCAGGAGAGACCCCGGTGTATCCCGAAGCGGAGGCGTTCCGTGGTTGACGTCGCGTTACAGCAGGGTTCGGTCGTGTCGGCTGCGGGCGCGAAGCGGGCCAAGGTGCTTGATCGGCTGCGCCTCGGCGATGTCGTTTTCCACGGTCTCACCCGTTCTGCGGCGATCGGCGTGCTGCTGCTGCTCAGCGGCGTCATCGTCTCGCTCGTTTGGGGCTCGCTGCCGGCGTTTCGAAAATTCGGCTTCGGCTTCCTGGTCAGCGAGCAGTGGAATCCGGTTACCGACGATTTCGGCGGGCTGGCGGCGATCTACGGCACGCTTGTCACTTCGTTCATCGCGATGCTGATTGCGGTTCCGGTTGGCCTCTTGATCGCTTTCTTCCTGACCGAGCTGTGCCCGCAATGGCTGCGCCGACCGATCGGCATCGCGATCGAACTGCTCGCGGGCATCCCAAGCATCATCTACGGCATCTGGGGACTTTTCATTTTCGCCCCGGTCCTGCAGGCGACGCTGCAGCCGTTCCTGATCGACACGCTCGGCAATGTGCCGGTCCTGGCGCCGCTTTTCTCCGGCCCGCCTTTCGGTATCGGCATGCTCACCGGCGGACTCATCCTCGCCATCATGGTGCTGCCCTTCGTCGCCTCGATCTCCCGCGACGTGTTCGAGGCGGTGCCGGTCGTGCTCAAAGAGGCGGCCTACGGCGTCGGCTGTACGACCTGGGAAGTGGTCCGCAATGTGGTGTTGCCTTACGCCAGGGTGGGCGTCATCGGCGGCATAATGCTGGCGCTCGGCCGCGCGCTCGGCGAGACCATGGCGGTGACCTTTGTCATCGGCAATGCGCACCGCATCTCGACGTCGCTGCTTGCACCCGGCACCACCATCTCCGCCGCGATTGCCAACGAGTTCACCGAGGCCGTCGGCGACCTCTACACCTCCGCACTGATCGAGCTTGGCTTGATCCTGTTCGTTATAACCTTCATCGTGCTCGCCATCGCGCGTTATTTGTTGATGCGCATCGAGCGTCGGATCGGATAACGCCATGGACGCTCGCTACGCCGTTCGACGTCATCGCAATACCGCTGCGGCAGCCATGGCATTCGCTGCCACGGCGCTGGGGCTGGGCTGGCTGGTGCTCATTCTGGGCTCGCTGCTTTGGCACGGCTTCAGCGGATTGTCGCTCTCGGTCTTTACCGAGATGACGCCGCCGCCCGCCGCAGCCGGCGGTCTGCTCAATCCCATCGTCGGCAGCCTGATCGTCACCGTCATCGCCGTCGTCATCGGTACGCCGATCGGAATCCTTGCCGGCACCTACATGGCGGAATACGGCCGCCACGATAAGTTGAGCAGCGTGGTGCGTTTCATCAACGATATTCTGCTGAGCGCGCCGTCTATCGTCGTCGGACTGTTCATCTACCAGGTGATGGTCGCCCCGATGGGGCATTTCTCCGGCTGGGCCGGCGGCGTTGCGCTGGCGGTTCTCGTCATTCCGGTGGTGGTGCGCACCACCGAAGACATGCTTACGCTGGTGCCGAATTCGCTGCGTGAGGCGGCGACCTCGATCGGCCTGCCGCGTTCGCTGTCGATCACCCGCATCTGCTATCGCGCGGCGCGCGCCGGAATGGTCACTGGCGTGCTGTTGGCAGTCGCGCGCATCAGCGGCGAAACTGCTCCCCTGTTGTTCACCTCGCTCAACAATCAATTCTGGAGCTTGAACGTCAACGCGCCGATGGCAAGTCTGCCGGTCGTGATCTTCCAGTTCGCGCTCAGTCCTTACACGGAATGGCAGTCGCTGGCCTGGACCGGCGCCCTCATCATCACCCTCGCGGTGCTTGTTCTGAGCATCAGCGCACGCGCCCTCGTCCCCACGGGAAAACAGTCATGAGCATGAGCGTCGCCTCCGTTAGCGTTCCGCCCGTCAGCCACGCCCCAATCGACCGCGCTGGCTTGGCCGAGAAGATCACTATCCGCGACCTCAATTTCTTTTACGGCGAAGCGAGGGCGCTCAAGTCGATCAGCCTGCCGCTCTATCAGAACAAGGTCACCGCCTTCATCGGCCCCTCGGGCTGCGGTAAATCGACCTTGCTGCGCGTGCTCAACCGGATGTACGACCTCTATCCGCATCAACGCGCCACCGGCGAAGT
>JASHOX010000029.1 GCA_030038415.1 Xanthobacteraceae bacterium | reverse complement strand
GACGGCAACGATGTCATCGCTGTCCGCGCGGCAACTCAGCAGGCACTGGCGCGGGCGCGGCAGGGCTTCGGCCCGACGCTGATTGAAGCGGTGAGCTACCGCCTTTGCGATCACACAACGGCGGACGATGCCAGCCGCTATCGCGACGATGCCGAAGTCAGTCGTCATTGGCCGGAAGAGCCGCTGTTGCGCCTGCGTAACTACCTGAACCATGCGGGGCATTGGGACAGCGCCAAAGAGGAAGCGCTGCTGCACGAGTGCAGCAACGCAGTCGAGCAAGCCGCCAGCGAATACCTTGCTACGCCCCCGCAGCCGCTCTCCGCCAATTTTGAATTCGCTTACGCGGCGATGCCCGCTGAACTTTTGGAACAGCAAAAGCTCGCAATGACTCTGACGGAGAGTGCGACATGACCGAGGTCAGCCTGGTGCAAGCGGTCAATGCTGCGCTCAATCGCGCGATGGACGAAGATTCGCGCGTTGTCGTTTTGGGCGAGGATGTGGGGATTGACGGCGGCGTGTTCCGTGCCACCGATGGCCTGTTGGCGACTTTTGGTGAGCAGCGCGTGCTCGATACGCCGATGGCCGAGGCCTCGATCGCGGGCGTGTCGATTGGGCTAGCGGCGCAGGGTTTTCGTCCTGTCGCTGAAATCCAATTCGCCGGCTTTGCCTATGCGTGCATCGATCAGATGGTCAATCATGCTTCGCGCCTGCGCAGCCGCACCCGCGGCCGGCTCACCTGCTCGATGGTGCTGCGCGCGCCGGCCGGCGGCGGAATCAAGGCAATCGAGCATCATTCGGAAAGTCCAGAAGCAATGTTCGCGCACATTCCTGGCCTGAAGGTAGTGATGCCATCGTCACCGGCGCGGGCCTACGGACTTCTGTTGTCCGCAATCCGCGATCCCGACCCTGTCGTGTTCCTGGAGCCGACGCGGCTTTACCGCGCCGCGCGGGAAGACGTTACCGATGAGGGAACGGGTTTGCCGCTAGAAACCTGCTTCACATTGCGCCCGGGCCGTGATCTTACGCTGGTTTCATGGGGGGCGATGGTCCGCGAAACGCTCGAAGCAGCCGAGCATTTGGCGACAGAGAATATCGAGGCTGAGGTCATCGACGTCGCCACGTTGAAGCCGCTCGACAGCACGGCGATCCTGGCGTCGGTAGCGCGCACCGGGAGGCTTATCATCGTGCACGAGGCGCCGATGACCTGCGGATACGGCGCCGAGATTGCGGCGCGCGTCTGCGGCGGCGCTATCACCAGCTTGCTGGCGCCGATCGAGCGCGTCACCGGCTATGACACGATGACGCCGTATCTGCGGACGGAAGCTTTTTACATGCCCAATGTCGCCAGGATCCTGGCGGCCGCGCGGCGCACGATGGCCTACGCATGAGCACGTTCGCGCTTCCCGACCTCGGCGAGGGCTTGCAGGAAGCCGAGATCGTCACTTGGCACGTCGTCGAGGGCGACCATGTGGTGGTCGATCAGCCGTTGGTCGCCGTCGAAACCGAAAAGGCAGTGGTCGAAGTGCCGTCGCCGCAAGCCGGCCACGTCGCCAAACTGTTGGCCAAAGAGGGACAGCATGTAAAGGTCGGCGCGCCGCTCCTGGAGTTCGAAGAAGGCCGGCACGCGGAAAGCGGCACGGTAGTCGGCGATCTCGGTGCACCGGCTGCGATCCCGACTACGGCGCAAGCTCGCGCGGCGCCGGCAGTGCGTGCGCGCGCTAAGGAACTCGGCGTCGATCTCGGGCGCGTCACGCCGTCCGGTCCCGGCGGCACGATCTCGCTCGCCGATGTGCAGGCGGCCTCGCGTGAAGGCGCGGGCGGCGCAGCGGGCGCCGGAGTACTGCACGGCGCCCGGCGTACCATGGCCGTGAACATGGCGCGGGCTTGGCGCGAAGTCGCGCACGCAACACTTCACGACGAAGCCGATATCGAGATGTGGCCGGCGGCCGAAGACTTCACCTGCCGGCTCGTTCGGGCAGTGATTGCCGGCTGCAAGGACGAGCCGTCGCTCAATGCCACTTTTGATGCGGCGTCGCTGTCGCTACGCGAGAACTCCACCGTCGATGTGGGGATCGCAGTCGACGCCCCGGAGGGACTTTTTGTTCCCGTGCTGCGTGACGCGGCAAGCGGCACTGCACAGGATTGGCGGCGGAGAATCGATGCCTTCAAACGCGGCGTGCAGGAACGCAGCCTGACGCCTGCGGAGCTGCGAGCGCCAACGATCACGCTGTCGAATTTTGGTTCGATCGTCGGCCGACTTTCATCGCTGATCGTCATGCCGCCGCAAGTAGCGATCCTGGGCGCCGGGCGGGTCTCTTTGCGGCCAGTTCGCACCGCGGAGGGCGGCATCGCGCTGCATCGCGCCTTACCACTGTCGCTCACCTTCGACCATCGCGCGATCACGGGCGGCATGGCGGCGCGCTTCCTGCGCGCCGCCATCGCCGATCTAGCGGCGGCATTCTGACGGGCAGACAATCATGGAAGACATGTTTCGTTTTGCGGATGCGTTCGGGCCGACCCGCGTTATTCATATTTACCGTCCGGCGCTTGCGCTGAAGGCGATCGTGGTGGTCGACAATACGGCGTGCGGTCCGGCGGTCGGTGGCGTTCGCGTCGCGCCGGACGTATCGGTTGAAGAATGCTTCCGGCTGGCGCGGGCGATGACGTGGAAGAACGCGGCCGCCGGCCTGCCCCATGGCGGCGGCAAATCGGTGATTTTCGGCGACCCGCGCATGGGTGCCGCGGCAAAGGAAAATTTGATTCGCTGCTTCGCTACCTCGATCGTCGACGTGAACGATTACATTCCCGGGCCCGACATGGGCACGGATGAGCGATGCATGGCCTGGGTCAAGGAAGAAACCGGCCGCGCGGTCGGTTTGCCTGCCAGCATCGGCGGTGTTCCGCTCGACGAAATCGGTGCGACCGGCTTCGGGCTCGCCGCCTGCGTGGATGTTGCCCGCGAGTTCATCGGTCTCGATTTGCATGGCGCGCGCGTGGCCGTGCAAGGTTTTGGCGCGGTCGGCAAACACGCTGCGCGATTTCTCGCGGCCAAGGGCGCCGTGCTGGTGGCGGCGAGCGACACCAGCGGAACATTGGCGGACGCCTCCGGCCTCGACATCGATAATCTGATCGCGCTGAAGGCGGCAGGGCAGAAACTGCGCGATTACGACAAAGGTCAAAAGCTTGACGCCGACGCCATCATTGATGTCGATTGCGATGTCTGGATCCCGGCGGCGCGTCCCGATGTTGTGCGTGGTGACAATGCGTCGCGATTGCGCACGCATCTGGTGGCGCAAGGTGCCAATATCCCTTGCACGCCGGAGGCCGAGCAGGTGCTGCATGCGCGCGGCATCCTTGTGATTCCGGATTTCATCGCCAATGCCGGCGGCGTCATCTGCGCCGCGATCGAATACCGCGGCGGCACAGAACACGACGCGTTTGCCTATATCGATGAGAGAATTCGCACCAACACCAAGGCCGTGCTTGAAGAAAGCCGTCGCAGCAAGACGTTTCCGCGCGCGGCGGCGCAGTCGCTCGCTGAGCGCCGCGTGCGCGATGCCATGCAATTGAGACGCTGGCGCTAAGATCGCGCCGCTCGCAGGAAGCGGCCTTTTCCATTCGGCTTTTTCGCGGTTAGCGCACGTTACGCTTCGTCGGCGGACATGCGCCTTTGCCAGAGGGGGAAGAGGCGCTCTTCTCTAATGCGTCACATATTGCAGGCCGGCGGTATAGGCGGCGCCGCCGATCACGCAGGGGATGCCGAGCTCGATTTGCCCGGTGGCGGCGGCAACGACGCAGCCCATCGACAGCGCGCCCTGCCCGACCTGGCCCCAGCCTGACAGTTCGCGCTTGGAGTTTGGTCCCTTCTCCTTGAGCTCTTCGATCGCGGCAAGCGATTCCTGGCGCATATGCACGGTGTCGACCGTCTCCGCGGTCTCGATGACGTCGTGCAGCACCGGCTTGACGTCGTCAGGCTGCGTTTTCTCGCTGGCCTGCAGCATCGCCAACAGATCCGTGTCGCGCACCGCGTTGCTCGCCAGCGTGAATTTCGCCGCGCTGCCGGTGGTGAGATTGTCGACATTGTCGTGATCGTTGGACAGCGGCAACAGCTTGATCACGCTCTCGATCGGCGCGTAAGTGCCGGTGGCGAGATAATAGCCCCACAGCACGTCGATCAGCTCCGGCGTCGGCTGCAACGCCACGATCTTCTTCGGCTTGCCGCCGATGTTGAGGTCGGCCTTGATCTTGTCGAGCATGCCCGGCTTCGCCATCTTGAAATCGATCTGCTGCAGCGTCGGCAGCTTGCCGTCGAGATATTGGTTGATCATCTCGCGGCGCGTCGGCATGCGGTCGACGAAGGTGGCGAGCAGGTCTTTCCAGTTCGGCAGATCGGAATAGGCGATGGCGCGCACCAGCACCCAATGGTCGGCCGGATCGATCGAGGTCATCTTGAGGATAAGCGTTTCGGCGATGTTCTGGTTAGCGCTGAGCACGCCGGCGATGAAACCGATATAGGGGCCCGAGCTTTCGGCATCCTTGAACGCCTGCATCGAGCTCAGCGCGTGGACGACGGCAGGAAGGCTCTCCGGATCGGGCCTATGGCGATAACCGTTGATCCATTTGAGGATTGCGCCGGTGGAGTTGAGCGCCGGCCCCAAGCGCTGCGCCGCGGCGGGCGGCGCGATGACGATCGTTCCGAGCGCAAGCGCAAGAACGAGGCCCGCAGCGATGCGGCGTAGATAACCGGCGGCCGCGTTTGTAGCCAAATACCCTGCAACCATGGCCCCTCCAGCGGAGAAAACCGGCGGCGCGTGACTAGGAAATTTCAGAACGCGCGCGTCCCCGTGCGGCAATCCAGCAACAGGCCTGGGAAATATGAAGGCCGCTCCGGCGCAAATTCGCGGCCAAGCTGTGACACTTAACGATGGTTAAGAATTGCGCTTTTGCCCGTCATTTCGATTTCAAACGATAGTTTGAAGTTTCGCGCCGGCCGCCAAGCCGCATTGTCGCCGCATTCGGCTTGACCCGAACGGACACAATGCCTATAAACATCGCGTTCAAGCAAAGGGCACAGACGTGCGTCCAATGACTTCGCTGATCCTCGTAGTTAAGCGCACCGCCGGGGGTGGATGATCCCACCCGCGAGACGTGGCGGTGCGCGACCCAGGGCCCTTCGAGGCCCTTTTTTATTTTTCGAACTCCCGATTCCCCGCGCAACGGGAGGATATGGTGAGACACCGAACGGAGCGAGCGATGACTGAGATGACCGGAGCGGAGATGGTGATAGCGGCGCTTGCCGATCAGGGCGTCGCGCATATTTTCGGCTATCCCGGCGGCGCCGTGCTGCCGATCTACGACGCATTGTTCCAGCAAGACAAGGTGCAGCACATCCTGGTGCGCCACGAACAGGGCGCCGTGCATGCCGCCGAGGGCTATGCCCGTTCGACCGGCAAGGTCGGCACCGTGCTGGTCACTTCCGGCCCTGGCGCGACCAATGCCGTTACCGGTCTGACCGATGCGCTGTGCGATTCTATTCCGCTTGTCGTCATCACCGGCCAGGTGCCGACGCATCTCATCGGCAACGACGCGTTCCAAGAATGCGATACCGTCGGCATCACCCGGCCCTGCACCAAATACAATTATCTCGTCAAATCCGTCGCCGATCTGCCGCGCGCGCTGCATGAGGCGTTTCACATCGCCGCGAGCGGGCGACCGGGGCCAGTCGTGGTCGACATCCCGAAGGACGTGCAATTCGCCAAGGGCGCCTATTTCAAGCCCAAGGAGTTTCAACACAAAGGCTATCGGCCAAAGCTCGACGGCGACGCGAGCAAGATCCGCGAGGCGGTCGAGATGATGGCGGCCGCCAAGCACCCCTTGTTCTATACCGGCGGCGGCGTCATCAATTCCGGCCGCGCCGCCAGCGAATCTTTGCGCGAACTGGTCAAGCTCACCGGCTTTCCCATCACCTCGACTCTGATGGGGCTCGGCGCCTTTCCCGCCGCCGATCCGCAATGGCTCGGCATGCTCGGCATGCACGGCACCTGGGAGGCCAACTGGGCGATGCACGACTGCGATCTGATGATCTGCATCGGTGCGCGCTTCGACGACCGCATCACCGGCCGGCTCGACGCCTTCTCGCCCGGCTCGAAGAAGATCCATGTCGACATCGACCCGTCCTCGATCAACAAGAACGTCAAGGTCGACCTGCCGATCGTCGGCGATTGCGCCCACGTGCTCGCTGAGATGCTGCGGGTGTGGCGCGAGAGCGGCGCCAAGCCGGACAAAAAGGCGCTCGACGCCTGGTGGGCGCAGATCGGCAAGTGGCGGGCGAAAAATTCGCTCGCCTACCGCAACTCCAACGAAATCATCAAGCCGCAATACGCGATTCAGCGCCTCTACGAATTGACCAAGGACCGCGACACCTACATCACCACCGAAGTCGGCCAGCACCAGATGTGGGCGGCGCAGTTCTATCAGTTCCAGGAAGGCAACCGCTGGATGACCTCGGGCGGGCTCGGCACCATGGGCTACGGCTTGCCGGCTTCGGTCGGCGTGCAGCTGGCGCACCCGAATTCGCTGGTCATCGACATCGCCGGCGAAGCCTCGGTGCTGATGACCATGCAGGAAATGTCGACGGCGGCGCAGTACGACCTGCCGATCAAGATCTTCATCTTGAACAATCAATATATGGGCATGGTGCGGCAGTGGCAGGAATTGCTGCACGGCGGCCGCTACTCGCACTCCTACTCCGAGGCGCTGCCGGACTTCGTCAAGCTCGCCGAGGCCTATCATGCCCACGGCATCCGCTGCACGCATCCCGGCGAGCTCGACGACAAGATCCGCGAGATGATCGAGGTGCAAAAGCCGGTCATTTTCGACTGCGTGGTCGACCCGGCGGAAAACTGCTTCCCGATGATTCCGTCCGGCCGCGCCCATAACGAGATGCTGCTCGGCGACGCGGCGACGCGCGTCGAGGACGCGGTGACCGAAGAAGGCAAGATGCTGGTGTGACTATTGCTGTCGTCCCCGCGAAGGCGGGGAGCCAGTAACGACCGGCAAGAAGGTGATTACTGGATCGCCGCCTGCGCGGGCGATCACAGTCACTGAGGAGAACGCCGTGAACACGACGACAACGACCACGCACTATCCGGCTTCGACCAAGACCGAGCAGATCGAGACCCGCACGCTGTGCGTGCTGGTTGACAACGAGCCCGGCGTGCTGGCGCGGGTCATCGGCCTGTTCTCCGGCCGCGGCTACAACATCGATTCGCTCACGGTCTCGGAGACCGAGCACCAGAAGCATCTCTCCCGCATCACCATCGTGACGCGCGGCACGCCAATGGTGCTCGAGCAGATCAAGAATCAGCTCGACCGCCTGGTGCCGGTGCACCGGGTGATCGACCTGACCACCGCCAACCCGGCCATCCAGCGCGAGCTCGCAATGGTGAAAGTGCGCGGCACCGGCGATCAGCGCATGGAGGCGCTCCGTCTTGCCGACGCTTTCCGCGCCCGCGTCATCGACGCCACGACCGAAAGCTTCGTGTTCGAAATCACCGGCACTTCCGACAAGATCGAAAGCTTCATCAATCTGATGCTGCCAGTCGGGCTCGTTGAAGTGTCGCGCACCGGCGTGGTCGCCATCACCCGCGGGCCGGAGGGGATGTGATTGAACCGCTGGAGCCGGGTTATTTCTTCGCAAGCCCGCAATGCGTGGCGCCGCCGAATTTCGCGCCCTCGGTGAAGCAGCCGCCGGACAGGCATTCGCCGAACTTGGCGTCGCAGTCGGGCAGATAGGCTGGATTATTGGCGCGGGCGCGCTTGACGCACAACGATCGCCAGCTTGAGCAGCTTGCGGCCGAAGCGGCTTGAAGGGAAAAGATTGCAAACAAAACAATAAATGCGATCGCCAATGTAGCTCTCATACTTTCGATCACTCCGGCGGGGTTACGTCAGTGCGACGCCCTAGCAGCGCATGCTGTGATTGAAGCTTACAGGCATGAAAGACGCGTGACGAGGCGGTGTTCTCAACAGCCGCCATTGAGGTAATGCGCTACCCGCCGCGTCGATTCCGCGGCGCTACGGGCCGGCAGGTGGAGCTTTCGCTCGCGATCAGCCCGTCACGCCTTCAGCTTTGTCACCAGCGTCGCGAAGCGGTCGACGAAGCCCTGCAGGAACGTCCTCGTAGTGTCGTCGGCGATGTTGCCCTGATCGTCGATCAGTCCCTGCTTGTTGGTAATGTAGGCCTCGCCGCCGAGCAGCGTCATGCCGAGGCCGAGCATGACCGTGCGGAGATGCGCCTGGACGAGTGCGGTGCCGATGGCGCCACCCGTCGTGCCGGTGACAAATCCGGGTTTGCCGGGCCACACGCTCTTGCCGAACGGCCGCGCTCCCCAATCGATGGCATTTTTCAAAGCCGTCGGCATTGAGCGGTTGTGTTCGGGCGTGACAAACAGCACGCCGTCGGCCTTCGCGATTTCGTCCTTGAAGCGCGCCACCTCGGGCGGCAGGTTGCCTTCGTTATCCTGATTGTAGAGCGGCAGATCGTCGATGCGGACAATTTTGGCGTCGAATTTGCCGGCCCCGAGCTTGATCAGCGCCTGGGCCAGTTTGCGGTTGATCGATTCACGACGGTTCGAGCCGACGATGACGGCGATTTGCGGAAGGACCATGGTTGAAGACCTCGGTTAGAACTCGTAACTAGGGCTAGATAGGTGACCATAGAGCCGCCGCGCAAGCAGGCACAGCGATGAAACCGAGACACATGCATTTGCCTACCGATTGCCGGGCGATTAGCGATGTTCTTGCACGGATTGGCGATAAATGGTCGGTTTTGGTGGTAACCCGCCTGGGCGACAAGCCGCTGCGCTTCAATGAATTGCGGCGTTCGATCGGCGGCATCTCGCAGCGCATGCTGACGCTGACGTTGCGCGGCCTGGAACGCGATGGCCTGGTTACGCGCACGGTGTTCCCGACGATACCGCCGCGCGTCGACTATGCGCTCACCGCGCTCGGCCGCGACCTGTTGCAGCCGGTCTCCGCGCTCGGCGCTTGGGCGACCCGCAATCAGACCAAGATCGCCCGCGCGCGGGAGAAATTCGATGGCGAAAGCCGCAAGGCATCGTAACGCCCCCGTCGGGCTTGTCGAACCGGTCCATAAAACCTAGAAGCTGCAACCGGAAACCATCAGCCAAAGCACTGGCCTGACCAGGGGTGAGAAACCATGCGTGTTTACTACGATCGCGACGCCGACCTGAACCTGATCAAGGGCAAGAAGGTCGCCATCATCGGCTACGGCAGCCAGGGCCATGCCCATGCGCTCAACTTGCGCGATTCCGGCGTCAAGGACGTCGCGGTGGCGCTGCGCAAGAACTCGCAGGGCGTGAAGAAGGCCGAAGGCGCCAAGCTCAAAGTGATGGAGGTCGCGGACGCCGCCGAATGGGCCGACGTGATGATGATGCTCACGCCCGACGAATTGCAGGCCGACATCTATAACGGCCAGCTGCACGGCAACATGAAGGAAGGCGCGGCGCTGATGTTCGCGCATGGGCTGAACATCCATTTCAACCTGATCGAGCCGCGCGCCGATCTCGACGTGATGATGATCGCGCCGAAGGGACCGGGTCACACCGTGCGCTCGGAATATCAGCGCGGCGCCGGGGTGCCGTGCTTGCTGGCGATCCATCGCGACGCCTCGGGCAATGCGCACGATCTCTGCCTGTCCTATGGCGCGGCGATTGGCGGCGGCCGCGCCGGCATCATCGAAACGAGCTTCCGCGAGGAATGCGAGACCGACCTGTTCGGCGAGCAGTCGGTGCTGTGCGGCGGCGTGGTCGAGCTGATGAAGGCCGGTTACGATACCCTGGTCGCCGCCGGCTATGCGCCGGAGATGGCCTATTTCGAGTGCATCCACGAGATGAAACTGATCGTCGACCTCGTCTACGAGGGCGGCATCGCCAATATGAACTATTCGGTGTCCAACACCGCCGAATACGGCGAATATGTCTCGGGTCCGCGGGTGATCAACGACGCCACCCGCGCCGAAATGAAAAAGATCCTCGACGACATCCAGTCGGGCAAGTTCGTCAAGGACTGGATGCTGGAGAACAAGGTCAACCAGACCTCGTTCAAGGCCATGCGCAACAAGCTCGCGGCGCATCCGGCGGAAGCGATTGGCGCGAAATTGCGCGAGATGATGCCGTGGATCAAAGAGCGGGCCTTGGTCGACCGGTCGCGGAATTGACGGTGCAATCAACGGCCCGTAACGGGGTTGCTCGCAAAATCCCGCAGGCTAAACTGCTCGCGGGCTAACACATCGGGAGGAATTGCCATGCTTGCCAAGCGCGTTTGTTTGTGTGCGGCCGCCGCCACGGCCCTGGTTTTCAGTTTCGCCGCCACCTCAGCCAATGCAGCGGGACTTTTCACGCTGGCGTCGAAGACCTTTGCCGACGGCCACATGATGCCGAAGAAGGTCGCGAACAGTCATGCCATCATGGCAACCAATCCGAACTGCGTCGGCGACAACGTCTCGCCGGAATTGCACTGGAGCAATGTGCCGGACGGCACCAAGAGCCTCGTCCTCTTGATGTTCGATCCGGAGGGCCGCGCGCCGTTCGGCGTCAGTCATTGGGTCGCCTACGGCATCGACCCCGCCAAGGTCACCGGCTTCGCCGAGGGCGCCACCAGCAAGGATTCCGACCAATATGTCGGCGGTAAGAGCCTGATGGGGGTGGGGCATTATTCAGGCCCCTGCACGCCGCCGGGCCAGACGCCGCACCACTACACATTCACGCTGATCGCGACCGATTTCGCGCCGACCGAGCTGCCGCCCGGCCTGACGCGCGAGGATTTGACGGCGAAGTTCGGATCGCCGCCGTCGCCGCATGTGAAAGGCGTGACCGGCTTAGTCGGCCTGTTTGTCAATCCATGGCACAAATGAGCGCCGACCGGCGATGAAGATCGCCAAGATCAAAAAGATCGCCGACAGAATCGTAAAGAAGTGCCGGGTGGACAACCCCCGGCACTTCAAGCTTGCCGGTCACGATCCCGCCGAGACTTTCGGCCTCTCGACCGACATCGAGGACGTCAAGGCGATCCTCGCCCAGGGGATCGCCCGCATCACCGAGTTGCAGCAGCGTCTTTTTGCCCATGGACAATGGGCGGTGCTGATCGTGCTTCAGGGCATGGACACCGCCGGCAAAGATGGCGTGGTCAAGCACGTGATGTCCGGCATCAATCCGCAGGGCTGCGAGGTGCACGCCTTCAAGGCGCCCAGCGCCGAGGAGCTGGCTCACGATTTTCTGTGGCGCACCGACAAAGACGTGCCCGAGCGCGGGCGCATCGGCATCTTTAATCGCTCGCATTACGAGGAAGTGCTGGTCGTGCGCGTGCATCCGGACATATTGAAGCGGCAGAACCTGCCGCCGAGCGCCACCGGCAAGGACATCTGGAAAAACCGCTTCAAGGAAATCCGCGCTTTCGAGCGTCATCTGACGCGCAACGGCACGCTGGTTTTGAAATTCCACTTACGCATCTCCAAAGAAGAGCAGCGCAAGCGTTTCCTGGCGCGGCTCGAGGAGCCGTTCAAGCGCTGGAAATTCTCGATGAACGACATCGCCGAGCGTGGCCGCTGGGACGACTACATGGCCGCTTACCAGAACATGATCCGCGAAACCTCGACCGACTATGCGCCGTGGTACGTCGTGCCCGCCGATCACAAGCACGTCGCGTGGGTCGTCGTCTCTGCTGCGATCATCGAGGCGCTGGACAAGCTCAAGCTGGAATATCCCAAGGTCACGGGCAAGGCTTTGAAGGAGCTGAAAGAGTACGAGCGTATGCTCAAGGCGGAGGAACGGCACTAAGCCGGACGCTTGCGCATCCGCGCCCTCTTCCGCTACAAAGACGCCGGTCCTACATGGAGTTAACGCGGAATTCACCTTATTCCGCGAGCTTGGGACGGTAACGAGGGCAATAGCCAATGTCATTTCGCCGCGATTCCCGCGCGATGACCCGGGGGGCCCAAAAGGCCCTGCCCGGCGCTGCCCTCATGCATTGCCAAATGCATTGCAAAGTTCTTGGCGGGCTCCTGCTCCTTAGCGCCCCCTGAGGGCCGGCTGGGCGTTTGCGCCTGGGCACTCAGGGGTTCGACGTAAAGCCACGGAACCCAATGAGCGCCCGGCCCCCAGATTCGAAATCGGGCGGGCGCAAGCGAGAAGGACCTCAATTCATGACCACGCCAGCCAAGCCTGAGCCGGCCAAATCTGCTCGTGCAAATTCCGAGAAGGACCGCGTCGTCATTTTCGACACCACCTTGCGCGACGGCGAGCAATGCCCCGGCGCCACCATGACGCACGAGGAGAAACTCGAAGTCGCCGAACTGCTCGACGACATGGGCGTCGACATCATCGAAGCCGGCTTTCCGATCGCCTCCGACGGCGACTTCGCCGCCGTCAACGAGATCGCCAAGCGCACCAAGAACGCCGTGGTCTGCGGGCTCGCCCGCGCCGGCTTCAAGGACATCGATCGCTGCGCCGAGGCGATCAAGCCGGCCAAGCGGCAGCGCATCCACACCTTCCTGTCCACCTCGCCGGTGCACATGAAATACAAGCTGCAGAAGGAGCCGCACGAAGTCTACGAGATGGTGATCGCGCAGGTGACCCGCGCCAGCAACTACACCGACGACGTCGAGTGGTCGGCCGAGGACGGCACCCGCACCGAGTTCGATTTCCTCTGCCGTTGCGTCGAGGCCGCGATCAAATGCGGCGCCACCACCATCAATATTCCCGACACCGTCGGCTACACGGTGCCGGAGGAATATTTCCGCATGTTCAAGACGCTGCGCGAGCGGGTGCCGAATTCCGACCTGGCGCGGTTTTCGGTGCATTGCCACAACGATCTCGGCATGGCGGTCGCCAACTCGCTCGCCGGCATCAATGCCGGGGCGCGGCAGATCGAGTGCACCGTCAACGGCATCGGCGAGCGCGCCGGCAATGCGGCGCTGGAAGAAGTCGTGATGGCGATGCGGGTGCGCAACGACGTGCTGCCGTACTGGACCGGCATCGACGCCACCATGCTGACGCGAGCCTCGAAGCTCGTTTCGGCGGTCACCTCGTTCCCGGTGCAATACAACAAGGCGATCGTCGGGCGGAACGCTTTCGCGCATGAGAGCGGCATCCACCAGGACGGCATGCTCAAGCACACGCAGACCTACGAGATCATGATGCCCGAGGACGTCGGCGTGAAGCAGACCTCGCTGGTGATGGGCAAGCATTCCGGTCGCCATGCCTTCGTGCACAAGCTCGAAGAGCTTGGCTATCGGCTCGCCGGCAACCAGCTCGAAGACGCCTTCGTGCGCTTCAAGGCGCTGGCCGACAGGAAGAAGCACGTCTATGACGAGGATATCGAGGCGCTGGTCGACGAGGAGATCGCCACCGCCCAGGACCACATCAAGCTCGTCTCGCTCTCGGTGATTGCCGGCACGCGCGGACCGCAGCGCGCCACCATGAAGCTCGACGTCAACGGCAAGGCGATGATCGAGGAATGCGAGGGCAACGGCCCGGTCGACGCGGTGTTCAACTGCGTCAAGGCGATGGTGCCGCACGAGGCGGTGCTGGAGCTTTACCAGGTGCATGCGGTGACCGAAGGCACCGACGCCCAGGCCGAAGTCTCGGTGCGCCTGTCGGAGCAGGGCCGCTCGGTGACCGCCAAAGGCGCCGATCCGGACACTTTAGTCGCCTCGGCGAAGGCCTATCTCGCTGCGCTCAACAAGCTCGTTGCGCGCCGGCTGCGCGGCCAGCCCGAGGAGCGCCGGCTGCATTCGACGGATGTAGGCTAAGCGGCCAAGCCTTGCCGGCGGCGCGGTGGGCCGCTATATCGAAGCCAAGATTGCCGCCGTAAGGCGGCTTTCTTTTCCGATCGGCGCCGCAGCGCGCCGGCAAGTTGGTGGCAGTGCCTGACCTCGCGTAATTTCTAGGTTAGGGCGCATAGCTCAGTTGGTAGAGCAGCTGACTCTTAATCAGCGGGTCCAAGGTTCGAGTCCTTGTGCGCCCACCAGTCTCCCAAGGACTCAGCCTTAGCTGCTAGCGTGGCAAACTCGCGCGTCGGTGTCCACGCGCCTCACTCATGGGCCGACCGCGCTATGGCCGCAGCTCGGCGCCATTTCTTCAAGCCGCTTCCTGCGATGACGCAGCAGTTGTCGTTGCCGCATCGACCGCCTCGTATTGTCCGAGGTCGCCGGGAGCCTGCCCCACATCGCGGAACACGAAGTTGCTCAGCAAGTTCGTGAGCTTTGCGCTTTCATCGGCCAGAGATCGGCAGGAGGCCGTCGCCTGTTCGCCCATCGCCGCGTTCCGTTGTGTGGTGGAATCCAACTCGCCGATCGCAATGTTGATCTCCTTGATCGTACTGGATTGCGCGACTGCTTGACTGGCGATATCGGCGATGCCGCCGTCAATGACCGAAATTTGATCCCGGATATGGTCGAAAGTTCGCCCGGTTGCGCCGACGAGCTCGACGCCTTTCGCGACTTCGACCGAACTCTGCGAGATCAGACCCTTGATTTCCTTCGCCGCGTCCGCGGAACGCTGCGCGAGGCGCCGCACTTCGGAGGCGACAACCGCGAAGCCGCGGCCCGCATCTCCGGCGCGGGCCGCCTCAATGCCCGCGTTCAAAGCCAATAGATTGGTTTGAAAGGCGATATCGTCGATAACGCTGATGATGGCGCCGATTTTTTCCGACGACTCTTTGATGCGCTCGATGGCCTGGACGGATTGCTGCACGACTCCGATGCTATCGACGGCGTTAACCTTCGCGGCCGAAATGATGTCCTTCGTCCGGGTGGAGGCGTCCGCCGCCTTGTTGACCGCGCCGACCAGTTCCTCGATGGAGGCGCTCGATTGTTCCAACATCGCCGCCTGACGCTCGGTGCGCTCGGAGAGTTCATCCGAGGCGGCCGAGATTTCTTGCGATTGGGTATGGACCGAAGCGGCAACCAGCCCGACATTGGCAAGCGCGGTCTCGAGATCGTCCAGCGCCAAATTATAATTCGTCTCGAGAGCGGCGAAGGCTTCGGGCAAATCGGCGAGACGGAAAGTCAGATCGCCCTTTTTCAAGCTGTCGAGGCCCTCGCCGATCGTACCGATGACCTTGGAGTGCTCCAAAGCGGCGTCGCGCCGCGCTTTCTCGACCGCCCGCTCCTGCAATTTTACCGCATTATTGATTGCTTCGGCGGCGACGCGAAGCGAGCCTTGCATTCCGCCCAGCATAATCCGGCGGTAGTAGACATTCTGGCATACGGCCCGCAGGCTGCCCGTCGCTTCGCGGACAAATGCATCGCAACGGTCGATCACATCATTCACTTTATGCTGGGCCTCGCCGAGAATCCCGGTTTCGGCGATATTGATGATCCGAGCCTCGAAGTTGCCCTTGGAAATTTCACTGCACACGGAGATAATTTTCTTTATTACGACCAATTCGGGACTTCCCTCCCTTGCGGACGCGCTCTTGCCCTTCAATAAAACAGCAAGTGAAAGCGCACCGCAGACGATCGAGAAAGCGATTGAGACCTGTTCGATGAGCTGGTAGCCAAGCAATCCCGAGATTAAAGCAAGCGTTGCCGCGAGAATTCCGGCGCTTCCTGCGGCGACAACGGCATGAGCGGAATCAAAGCGAAAAGATAAGCGCATCATAAGTCGTATTCCTCGACTGTAGGAAATTCGTCAGGAAGTGGAAACCTGCAGCCAGCTCTTCTTTTCCGTTGGCATATTTTTTTTCCTCTTGCAGAACCTCAGCGTAGAGCGGAACAATCGTGTTCGCGACAATCGCGCGGTCAGGCACGCGCCGGTTCGAATGAAACCCGATGATTTGGTGCTGCTCGTCATAGGATGGGGTCACATGCGCAAGGACCCAGTAGTAGTCTCCGTTTTTCGCCATGTTCTTGACGTATGCGAAGATTTCACGACCGGCCAAAACCGTATCCCATAAGAGCTTGAACACCGCGCGCGGCATGTCGGGATGGCGGATGATGCTGTGCGGCTGTCCCAGCAATTCGGCCTCGGTATAGCCGGCAATCTTACAGAACACCTCGTTGACGTAGGTGAGGCAGCCCTTGAGATCGGTCTTGGACACGATGAGGTCGGGTTCGTGAAACGAGACCTCGGTACTTGTGGGCGTGATGAGTGTTTTCATAGGTGGGCCCGTATGGCTTCCCTGTCACGTCGGTTGGCGCGGCGGAACAACGGATCGTGCAGTCTCGTCGGACACAAGATCGCGGGGAACCGGCCCCTCTACGCTGAACAGCGCATTCCGCCCGGACTATGGGAAAACAGCTCTAACGTAAGCTGAATAGACCGAAGAATTGGCTTAACGCAGGATAAGTCGCCGCCGCCGGCTTGCCGGCGGCGAAAAACACCTGCAAGTCTTCATGACCTCACGCTTTTCTAGCGGGGACTTCAGCCTTTACTTTTTGTATTGCTGCGGAGAATTTTTCTCATTTGTGCAGCCGGCCGCGATTGCCTTTGATGGCGTTTTCGCAACGACGGGCCGACAGTGACCGCCAATCCCTCGCCGGACATCGAGTTCTGGTTCGAGTTCGGCAGCAATTACAGCTATCTGAGCGTGATGCGGATCGAGGACGTAGCGCAGCGCTGCGGCGTGAACGTCGCCTGGAAGCCGTTCTTGCTCGGTCCCATCTTCCGCGCCTTGGGCATGGAGACGTCCCCCTTCATCCTGCAGAAGGAGAAGGGCGCCTATATGTGGCAGGACATGGTGCGGCAGTGCCGCAAATATGGACTGCGCTGGACCAAGCCGAGCACGTTTCCTCGCCTCGGTGTGCTTCCGGCACGCATTGCACTGCTCGGCGCCGATCAGCCGTGGATCGCCGCATTCTGCCGTCAGGTGATGGAGCTCAATTTTGTGCTCGATCAAGACATCAATCAGCCAGAGCGTCTAGAGCCGATATTGTCCGCGCTCGGTCTACCGTCCGTCGACATTCTCGATCAGGCCCAAGCTGAGCCCATCAGGACGCGGTTGCGCGAGCAGACGGACGAGGCGCGGGCGAGAGGCATATTCGGCGCCCCCACCTTCTTCGTCGGCGCCGAGATGTTCTGGGGCAACGATCGCCTGGACGATGCTTTGCTGCTTGCATCGGAGACCAGCCGCGAGGGTGCCGTTGCGCGCCGGTGAAATGCCATGTTCGGGCCGGCGCGCAAAAGCATTCGCGGTTGGACCGCCTTGATCGCATCGTGGTGGCGCCGGTCGCAGGATCGAGAGGCGCTCATGAGAATGACCGACCGGGACCTCAAGGACATCGGCCTTCGCCGTTACGATGCCTATCGGGAAGCGCGCAAGCCGTTCTGGCGCGCCTAGGTTGGAAAGACTATCTCCAACAGGACGAACAGTCCTGAAACTCGTCCTGATCGATACGCTTGTCCGTGGCAGAATCTTGATTTTCGAATACGCAGAGACATCCAATGAATGCAACGCAGACTCAAACTCGCGCGCCAATCGAGTTCTGGCTGGACTTCGCATCGGGTTATGCCTATTTCGCGGCGCTCGAAATCGAAGCACTGGCCGAACGTCACGGGCGAAGCGTGGTGTGGCGCCCGTTCACACTCGGTGCGGCTTTCAAGATCACCGGCGCGCAAGGATTGAGCCGTACCCCTCTTAAGAGCGAATACGCGCGGCATGACTGGCAGCGCCTGGCGCGGCTTAAGGGTGTGGCGTTTAAGCTGCCCGAGCGCCATCCGAAAGTCGGGCTGCCGGCCATTCGCGCCTTCTACCACCTTGAGCGCAAAGACCCGCATGCTGCCGCCCGGCTGGCCAAGCACATTATCACCGGCTATTTCCGGGACGATCTCGACACGGACGATCCCCATGCCATTGCGCGCCTGGCGTCTGTGCTGGGATTCGATCACGAAATGATGCTAGCGGGAATGATCGACCCCGAGATCAAGTTGATCGCACGCCAGCACGGCGAAGCGGCGGTGGCCCGCGGCGTATTCGGTTCGCCCTGGATCTTCGTCGATGGCGAGCCGTTTTGGGGCAGCGATCGGCTCCCGATGGTCGATCGCTGGCTCGCCCAAGGTGCGTGGTAGAAGCGTGCTTGGTGAGGCGTCGAAGCGAAAACCTACCGTGGGCCCGCGGCAACCCGATTCAATGTCGCTGATGAGACACCGCAGCGTCACGTGCAGGCGAGAACCGGCCGAACTGGCTTGGCTGCGCGTGACATTCATAATTTCTGCCCGCGAGGATGACATTGGATCGTCATCAAAATAACGGCGACTATTTCTTGGACTGAATGTATTTCATCTTCTGATGAAATTTTCTCAAGCCCATCGAATTGCGCGGCTGCGATGCGATTACCGCTGTCGAAGCGCGTTGGCGAACGATCGCGGCCGGCTATAATGCCGGTCCTTAAAGCGTCGGGATGAAGGACATGGCTTTGCATGGCTTTCCGGCTGCCACCATTGAGCTCGCTTCGGATGTTCGAGGCTGCCGCCCGCCACAGCAGTTTCCGCAAGGCGGCCGATGAGCTGAACCTCACCGCAAGCGCCGTTAGCCACGGTATTCAGACCCTGGAAAGCTGGCTCGGCGTTGAGCTGTTTCGTCGCAACGCGCGCGGCCTGCGGCTCACCGGGGCCGGGGAAGCTTACGCACCCTTGGTCAATCAAGCGCTGAGCATTCTCACCAAAGCGACCGAGCAGGTCCCCGGACGCAAGGCGACCGGAACGCTGTCAATCAGCAGTGCGCCGACATTTGCCGGCAAGATCCTGTTGCCACGCCTGGAAAGTTTCACAGCGCAATTTCCGGATATCCGCGCCACCATCGACACCTCGCCACGCGTGGTGGATCTCACGCTCGACGATTTCGATATCGCCATCCGCTGCACGTCGCTGCACAAGCCGGCACCGCATTGGACGTTGCTGGGAGCGGAGACGCTGTTTCCGGTCTGCAGCCCCGCCCTCAAGAAGCGCTTCGGTGCAGCGGCCGACCCCGCTCTTTGGTCGCGCGGCCCGCTCATCCACGTCACCTCCGTCTCCGCCGATTGGGAGCACTGGTTCAAAGCGACGGGAATGGAGCCGCCCTCCTCCATCGGCGGCGGGCTCCGCGTCGATACCATGCAAATGGGTTTTGACGCCGCCATACGCGGCCTTGGCGTCGTGCTCGGCCGGCGGCCGCTGGTCGACGACGATATCGAGAGCGGCCGTCTGGTCGTGCTGGGCGCTTCGACGATTCCCAGCGGCAGCGGCCATTGGCTGGTGACCGCGCAGACCGATTTCCAGAAGCCGGAGGTCAAGCTGTTCCGGCGCTGGCTATTGTCCGAGCTGGGTATCGCGGGCGAACACCGTAAGGCGCGTTGCGGCACGGTAACGCGTAAGTCCGCGCCATCCGCTTGATGCTGAATCAAATTCGACGAGAAATGAAAAAGTTGCGCGTGCGTTGCCGCTGCAAACACGTTTCATGCAGTCATGCGCCCGCAACCCCTCGCGAAGCCTCGGAGCTGGACGGCGCCGACCGATGCTCGCCGGTCCACCATTACCGTCATCGAACGGCCGCTGCACGAGGCCGAATGGGATATGGTGCGGGCGTTCGTGCGGCGCTTGGGGCGTGAAGACCTGCGCCTGCGCTTCGGACATCCTCTCGACCTCAGCGACGAGCCCACCTTGCGACGCGTTTTCGATATCAAAGCCGGCTCGGGAGAAATTTCGTGGCTGCGCGATGAGGCGGCGGCGATCGCCGGACTGGCTCACCGGGTCATGGTGACGCGAGCGGAAGCCGAAGCGGGCCTCATCGTGCGCTCCGACGTGCAGCGCACCGGCATCGGCGAGTTCCTGCTGCGCGAAATGCTGGCGCGATCGACGCGACAGGGCCTGGAAACGCTGAGCGGCTTGGTGCTGCTGGAAAATCGCGCCATGCTGCGGCTGGCGGCGAAAGTCGGCTTTGTACCGCGGCAGGTCTGCGCCATTACCGCGGAGCTGGCATTCAATCTCGGCCAGGCCGATGCGGCCGCTGTGGCCCGCTAATTTGTTTCATATGGCGCCTCGCGCTCCTCACCCGGCCCGCACCGAGCACACCGGATCCGGCGGATCGAGCGACTGCTGGATGACGCGACCGAGCGCCGATATTTGATAAGGCTTGCGCAGCACCGGAAATTCCAGCGTAGCGTCGAACAGCTTGGTGTAGCCAGTGGTCAGCACTACCGGAATATTCTGATAACGCGCGGCGATGTTGCGGGCCAGCGCCAAGCCGTCGGTGTGGCCGGGCAAGACGACATCGCTGAAGGCGAGCGCGATGCTTTTGCCGGCGGCGAGGACATCGGAAGCGATGTCCGGGTGGATGACCCACCTCCGACAACAACGCCTCGGCCTCCTGCCCTTAGAACATGATCCGGAAAATGCCTGTCTCCGGACTTGATCCGGGGATGGATGCCGGTTTCCCGAAAAGATCATGCTCCAACTAGAAATCTAGTCCTGAAATGATGGTCTAGTCGCTGAAATGTGCGGTCAGATAGTCGGCAATGGTTTTTGCTTCCTCGGGCGTTGTGGGTGCACCCCAGGCGGCCATATCGGCGACGATCAGGGGCCAGGCGCGCCGGTCGCGTTTAACGACTGCGACACGTTCGAGGTCATGGCAAACGCTGCACCGGGTCTCGACCAAATCCTTGCCGGCTCCGTCCGGCAGCGTGACCGGCTTGGGCGGCGAAAGATTCATGCCTGGTCCCAGATTAAGCGCCAGGTAGTTCACCACCGTCTCGATCTCCGGCCCCGACAACTGCGCCCCGCGCAGCACCATGTTGTCGACGTACACACGCCAGCCGGCGGCGCCATCGCGGATTTTGGCGATCGTGCCGAGGTAGTGGCATTGCGAGCATGCCACCGCGACCAGGTCGCGGCCCTCGCCCGGCGGCAACGGATTGGCATTTTGCGCGCGACTCGGCGCGACGGCGGCGGCAATCGCGAGCACTACGAGAGCGGGCAACGCAGCACGCATGATCACACCTTCCGTGTCCGCAGATCGGCAACCGAATACGGCGGATACCACTCGGACACCGCGCCAAGTCCCTCACGCTTGATGTGAATATCGAGCAGATAGGGCCGCCCTTCGACCATCGCGCTTTTGGCGCGAGCAAAAGCGTCTCTCAGGCCGTCCGGCTGCTTCACCGTCTCGCCTTCGACGCCGAAGGCGCCGGCGGCTTTGGCATAATCGACGTCGGGATCGCCGAGATAACAGGTCATGTCGCGCGCGGCCTCGAATTGCCGGCCGGCGCCGTTCCAGATGCGATTGCGCTCATTGTTATAGCTATGGTTGTTGAGCACGATCACGGTCACCGGCGCCTTATAACGCGCCATGCTCCAGAGCGGCTGTGGACCCGAGAAGCAGAAGCTGCCGTCGCCGACGACGGACACCACCGGCACGTCGGGCCGCGCCAGCTTGACGCCGAAACCGGCCGCCATGCCCCAGCCCAGCACGTTGGGACTGGTGCTGAAATACGGTTTGTCATCACCGCCGAACGACATCAGCGCGTCCATGGTCTTTCCGGAATCGGCGTCGGTGACATAACAGGTGTCGCGGTCGAGATTGGCCTCAAGCTCGAGGCCGAGCCGCTCCAGGCTGACCGGCGTCGAATCGGCCAAAGCGCGCGCGAGCGCTTCGCGCTCGTCGTGCATCTGCTTGGAATAGGCAGCCGCCCGCGCGGTACGTTCGTCGGCGATCGCCTTGAGGCGCGACGCCGCGGCCATGCTGCGGATCGCATCCGAGAGATCGGCCATGGCGAGACGCAAGTCCGCGACCATGGCGACGTCGACCGGCGCGCCGCGGGCGAGACCGGTCGGATCGAGCCGGATCGAGATCAGTCTGGTGCCGGGCGAAGCGATCTCGCCGAAGCGGTTGCCGAGATTGAGCAGCACGTCCGGCTTGCCGGGATAGCGCATGGTGCGCAGCAGCGCGCCGACGTAAAGCGGATGCCGGGTCGGGAACGGCTTCGACCAATAGCCGAGGCCGCCGGTCAGGCCGGCGACCGGCGCACCGAGCAATTCGGCGAGCTCGACCAGTTCCTTCTCGCCACGGCACGAGGTGATGTCGTCGCCGATGCTGATGAGAGGGTTTTTCGCCTCGATCAGCATGCGCGCCGCCTTTTCGATGTCGTCCTTATCGGGGCGAATCCGCATCGGCACGTCGAATTTGCTGCGCTCCCACACCTGCGCTTTGGCGCGCTGCTCGAGCGTATTAGTCGGCAGCGACAAGAACACCGGACCGCAGGGCGGCGTCGCGGCGAATTTAAGCGCGCGCCGCGTCGTTTCCGCGACGGCCGCGGTTGACTGCATCTGCCAGAACCACTTGGTGATGGGTTCGGTCATTAGTTCGGGGTGATCGGGCTCCTGCAACTGATCGCGGCCGAGCGCATCCTGATCGACCGACGCGACGGCGACCAAAAGCGGGATCTGGTCCTTGTAAGAATTGACCATCTGCGTCATGGCGTTGGGCAGGCCGATATTGGCGACGACCACGACGCCGGTGCGGCCGGAGGCGCGCGCATAACCGTCCGCCATCGCGATCACGGCGCCTTCCTGGATGCCCTTGATCAAATGAATCTCGGGCACGTCGACGAGTGCGTCGAAGATCGGATGATCGCCGGTCGAGGGATTGAAAAACAGATACTCGACGCCGGCCGCCTTGAGCTGCGCCACGAAAAGTGCGCCGCCGTTACCCTCGACGTCCCTTATCGCAACCGGCGCTGCGGCTGCGACAGCCTCGGCGGCGCCGGGTCCGAGCGGACTCAAATTCTGCGCCACCGCCTTGGCGGCGACGCCGCTCATTCCCAGCGCGCTCAGCCCAGACACGAGTTGCCTGCGGGATATTCCGTGATCGAGGTAATCCTTGATCAGTTGCTTCATGGAATCCTCCCGCGTAGAGCCGTTATCGGCTTATGTTGCCGCAACAATACCATGCTTGTTAGCATCTCGCCCACGGCGGACGGCCCGTTCGACCGGCGGCCCGGAAATTGCATGTTTACGGGCGAATAAAGGCGTAACGTGTAACGGCATGTCCATCCTCGTCGGGCTCCACCACGCCACCCGCTACACTTATGATCGGCCGATCGGCCTCGGCCCGCAGATCGTCCGTCTGCGGCCGGCGCCGCATTGCCGGACGCGGATTCCGAGCTATGCCCTGACGGTGACGCCGGCGCAGCACTTCGTGAACTGGCAGCAGGATCCGCACGGCAATTGGCTGGCGCG
>JASHOX010000225.1 GCA_030038415.1 Xanthobacteraceae bacterium | reverse complement strand
GCCGCGCAGATCGCCCTTGCCGGAGATCCTCACGGTGACCATGCCGCCGCCGGCTGAGCCTTCGACTTCCAGCCGGCCGAGCTCGGCCTGCATGGCTTCCATCTTCGATTTCAATTCGGTGGCCTGTTTCATCAGGCCGAGAAAATCAGGCATCGGGGTTGCTTTCGTTGGCAGGTGCGTCCGGCAGCTCTTCCGATCCGGCCGCGCCGGCCGGCGGCCGTACGTCGACAATCTCCGCGCCGGGAAAGCGTTGCAGCACCGCCTGCACCAGCGGATCGTCGCGTACCACGTCTTTGAGTTCCGCCTTGCGGGCGTCGGCCTGCGCACGCAGGCTCGGCATGCCAGCTTCGGCGGAGACCGCGACCATCCAGCGCCGGCCCGTCCAGGCGGCAAGCTTTCTCGACAACTCGCCGACCAGCGTCTTGCGCGCGCTCGGCTCCAGCGCGATTTCCAGCGTGCCATCCTCGAAGCGCACCAGGCGCACGTCGCGCTCCAACGCGCTTTTCATCGTCAGGTCGCGCTTCTCGGCGGCGAGCGCGATCAGATCGGCAAAGCTTTCCACCGCGCGGAAATCATGATCGCGCGCCACCGGCTCGTCGAACGGCGCCGGATTTTCCGATTGCCTTGGGGCCGCCATCGGCGCGGCAGAAGCGAGCGGCCCACGACTGCTGCGCGCAGCTTCGCCGCGTCGCTCCGCACGCGGCGCTGCCGCACCCCCACCGCTTGCGGGGGAGGGTTGGGTGGGGGATGCGCCGTTGCCGCTTCGCGCATCGCCGAGCGAGCGGATCACCTCGTCGGGCGTCGGCAGGTCGGCGGCATAGGCGATGCGTACTAAAGCCATTTCGGCGGCATCGATCGGCCGGCCGGCGGCCTCCACTTCGGCGATGCCCTTGAGCAGCATCTGCCAGCTGCGCGCCAATACCCGCATCGACAGTTTGGTGGCGAAGGCACGGCCGCGCGTGCGCTCGGCTTCAGTGAGCGACACGTCGTCGGCGAGACTCGGCACGATTTTCACCCGAGTGACGAAATGGGTGAATTCGGCGAGATCGCCGAGCACCATCGCCGGATCGGCGCCGGAATCATATTGGTCGCGCAATTCCTTGAGCGCCGCGGCGATATCGGCGCGCATCAGCGCCTCGAACAGATCAATGACGCGGGTGCGGTCGGCAAGCCCGAGCATCCCTCGGACGTCCTCGGCGCGCACCGGTCCCGCGGCATGGGCTATCGCCTGGTCGAACAAAGAGAGCGAATCGCGCACCGAGCCTTCTGCGGCGCGCGCGATCAGTGCCAGCGCTTCCGGCTCGGCTTCGATCGCTTCCTTGCCGGCAATGCCTTGCAGATGCTTTACCAAAAGCGCGGCGTCGACTCGGCGCAGATCGAAGCGCTGGCAGCGCGACAGCACGGTGATCGGCACTTTGCGGATTTCGGTAGTGGCGAAGACGAATTTGGCGTGCGGCGGCGGTTCCTCCAGCGTCTTGAGCAGCGCATTGAACGCGGCCCCCGACAGCATGTGCACTTCGTCGAGGATATAGACCTTGTAGCGGGCGGAGACGGGCGCATAGCGGATGGCGTCGTTGATCTGGCGCACGTCGTCGACGCTATTATGCGACGCCGCGTCCATCTCGATGACGTCGAGATGGCGGCTCTCCATGATCGCCTCGCAGTGGATGCCGAGCACTGGCATTTTGATCGTCGGTGCGGTGACGGAGCCGTCCGGAAGCTCGTAATTGAGCGCGCGGGCGAGGATGCGCGCGGTCGTGGTCTTGCCGACGCCGCGCACGCCGGTGAGGATCCAGGCCTGCGGAATGCGCCCGGATTCGAAGCCATTGGCGATGGTGCGCACCATCGCGTCCTGGCCGATCAGGTCGTCGAAGGTCGCCGGCCGGTATTTGCGCGCCAGCACGCGATAGGGGGCGGATGGTGTCGTTGCGTCGTTCATCGCGGACCGATCGTAGCCCGGATGAGCGCAGCGAAATCCGGGGGCGGCATGCGAGCGGGTCGGTTGTCCCCGCATTTCGCTGCGCTCATGCGGGCTACGGTCTTGTGAGAGGGTGGGAGGCTGACGAGCGACCCGAACCGCGCTCGTTAGGGCTGCTTCCTTCCGGACCTGACCCGGTTGGCGAGTGGCTCGTCCACCGCCAACCTCCCACCTCCTATATCGGCCGGAGAGGGGGCGAAAGCAAGTTTGGCGGCGCGCTCTATCACCCCATCTCCTTGGCGACGTCGTAGCCGTAGAGCCAGCCAACCTGAAATGTGGTGGTGTCGCCGCGGCGACCGCCGCCGAAACGGTCGCGCAGCGCGAACTTCACGTCGCGCTTGAGCCGCGCCCACGGCGAGGCCAAGTGGTTCTCCTTGGCGCGGGCGCGGGAGCCGAGCACGGCCATGGTCGTGCGCGGCGCCCGAACCCGCTCATAGGCACTGAGCGCCGCGCCAAGGTCGTCGGGCCGCCGCGCCACCATCGCTGCCAGCACGCAGCCGTCCTCGATCGCCATGCCGGCGCCCTGCGCGAGATAGGGCAACATGGCATGCGCCGAGTCGCCAAGGAGCGTGACGCGGCCCTTGCTCCAGCGCTGCAGCGGATCGCGGTCGTAGAGCGCCCATTTGTACCAGCGCGTGCTGCATGGATAGAGGCGGGTGAGATCGCGATGCCAGCGCGCGTAGGTCGCCGTCACTTCCGATACGTCGCATTCATGCGTCCAGGATTCCTCGGTCCAGGCGTCGCTGTCGATGTGAGCGACGATGTTGAGGAGCTCGCCGCGGCGCACGCGATAGTGCACGACATGGCCGTGCGGCCCCATCCACATGGTGCCGTCCTCGGTGTTGATGTCGGACGGCACGGCTTCGATCGGCGCCATGCCGCGCCAGCAGATGCAGCCGGTGAAGCGCGGCGTATCGGCGCCGAACAAACTTTTGCGCACTGCCGAATGAATGCCGTCGGCGCCGACGACGAGATCGGCCTCGATCGCGCTGCCGTCGGCAAATTGCACGGCGGCGCCTCGCTTCACGTCATCGCCTGGATCGACGCCGATGCAGCGTTTGCCGAGACGGATGTCGGTCGTCTGCAGCGCGCGCCGCAGCACGTCGAGCAGGTCGGCGCGATGCAGCGTGAGGTTCGGCGCGCCGAATTTCTCGCGGAAATCACTGCGGCGGATGCGCGAGATGTAGCGGCCGCTTTTCCACGAGCGGATGAGCTGGAATTCGGACGCCCAGCCGATGGCCTCGACCGCCCGGTCGACGCCGAGCGCGCGAAAAGCCTTCACTGCGTTAGGGGTAAGATTGATCCCGGCGCCGATTTCGCTGTGCATCGGCGACTGCTCGCAAACAATGACCTCGGCGCCGCGGCGCTCGAGCGCCAGCGCCGCCGTCAGTCCGCCGATGCCGCCTCCGACGATGACGATGCGTGGCGTACGTGACATGCCTCGTTCCTCCCAATGCATCGTAGGGTGGGCATCGCGACGTAAGCGCGCCTGCGCGGCGGCAAAATCGTCCAAATGCAGTATCCACGCGGTTTCGCATGGGCCGACGATTTTGCCCCACCCTACGGGCTTTTAGCCCGCCGAAATCATTGGCGGATTTCGCCCCTTACGGAAACCTCCTTATGGAGAATTCCCGAATTTTCCGCAGACCTGCCATGCCGCTAGCTTGCTCCGAACATCGCCACAGGCGAGCAGGCGAACAGGCGAAAGGGAGCGTTCCGATGTCGATGACAGGTAATAGCAACGATCGCGGCATGCCGTTCGGCGCCGACGCGGAGGAGTTCTACCGGCTCGGCCTGATGTACTCCACCGGCGAAGCGGTGCCGACGGATATGGTCGCCGCGCACAAATGGTTCAACATCGCCGCCATGCGCGGCAATCGCGAAGCGGTCCGCCACCGCTGCGAGATCGCCAGCGAAATGTCCTCCGCCGAGATCGCCGCCGCGCAACGCGCCGCGCGCACCTGGCTCACGCGGCACTGATCGCGGACAGCAAGGAGACTTGGACGCATCGGCGCTGTGACAGTATGATTGCGGTGCCATTGCGGCCGCCGCGCGTGCAATTCATGACAAGGCATGCCCGACGCTGCGCCGCGAATTCGCGGCATTTCTTCGATGCGGCTGCTTACAGCGACGCGGCGATTTGCTAGGCTGCACCCGGATTTTTGCGAATCGACCGAACTCCAAAATCGATCGAACAGGAGATGCCATGCTTCGCAGGTTCGCCATCGCCGCAATGTTTGCCCTCGCGCTGCCGGTGATGGCCGCGGCCCAAGAGCACCACGACGAGCATAAAGGACCGCCGCCCGGTCATCCCGGCCCGTCGCACCCGCAGCTTAAGCCCATCCAGCATCCGCCCGGTCCGCCGCATCCGCAGTTCAAGCCGGTGCCGCATCCGCCCGGCCCCGGTGGGCAGTTCAGCTGGCACGGCCATCAGTTCCACCAGTTCCACCCGCCGCACGAGTTTGTCTATCCGCCGGGCTGGGCCTACCGGCGCTGGGCCGTCGGGGCGATCCTGCCGCCGCTCTTCCTGGTCCCGGAATACTATTTTATGGACTGGGTCGATCTCGGCTTGCCGCCGCCGCCGCCCGGCACGCAATATGTCCGCTACGGACCCGATCTGCTCTTGGTCGACGTCAGCAGCGGCCAAATCGTCGACGTCATTCCCGACGTGTTTTACTGAGCGCGATTGTTTGCTGCGCAATGGCCGGGACTTTGTCCCGGCCATTGGCGTTTTGGGGCGCGTCGGTGGAGATGTCTCGCCTCTCCCCCACGCCGCGCAGGAGTAAGTGCGCCTTGACCTGCCTCACCTGCGCGGCTTCAATCCAGCGCCAATCAAACGCGCACAATATGCGCCCGGACGCGGCTAAAGGAGCACGACCATGACCTTCCGCATCGCCGTTGTGCAGCCGATTACGCACCGCCCGCCCGAGGACGACAAGAACGTCGCGGCTGCGGTGCGCACGGTCGAGCGAGCGGCGGGCGAGGGCGCCCATTTCGTCTGCTTTCCGGAAAGCTATCCGGGGCCGTGGCGCATGCCGGCGGCCTACGATCCGACTGCGGCGCTGGCGGAAGCTGCGGTCAAGCACGGCGTGCACGTTGTGTTCGGCACGCTCGAGCCGGTCGATGCCCAGGCGGCAACCGCCTACAATCTCACCGCGATGGCCTTTCCCGACGGCCGCGCGCCGGCGCGCTATCGCCGCACCCATCCGAACGGGCCGTGGATCTATACCGGCGGCACAACCTGGGAGTTCCAATATATCGCCGGCGGCGACTATCCGGTGTTCGACACCGCGCACGGCAAAGTCGGGCTGGCGATGTGCAGCGAGGTCTATATGCCCGAAGTGACGCGGGCGCTCGCTTTGCGCGGTGCCGAACTGATCTTCATGCCGGCCGGCGTCGATAAGCGCCGGCTGTGGCCGACTTGGCGAACGCTGATCTTCGCGCGCGCCATCGAGAATCTGGCGATCGTGGTGACGACACAGAATTTGTTCGATCATGCCCAGCGCGGGCTCGCCATGGTGGCTGCGCCGGAGGAGATTTTGTTCGAGAGCACGGCCGCGGGCTTAAGCGTCGTCGAGGTCAGCCTCGATCGCGTGCGCTATCTGCGCTCGACGCGCGACGACATCGGCTCGTCGGTGAATTGCGGCGCCAAGCAGGGCCTACTCGGTCCGCAATGGCAGCGGCCGGAGCTCTACGACACGTTCCATCCGCGGCCGCTGCACGAAGCGGCCGAGTGATGACGAGCGCTCGCCATTGATCGTGTCCCCGCGCCCCGATCTCGGTCCGCCGCCGCGGCTAGGCTATATCGGAAGCCGGATCGATCGCGTAGCCGGTTTGCGCAGCGACGCCGCGGCGCTGAAAAAATTAAGCGACGACGCGCGTGCCCGCGTCTATGTCGTCGGCGGCGAGTTGGTGGTGCTGAAGGCCGTCTCGCCGACATGCGATCCATTGTTCGCGCCGGCGGACGCACGCGCGCTCGGCCCCGTGCACGAAAGTGTGTTCCTCGGCCTGATTGACGACGCGCCTCGTTTCGGTTTCCACCTCGATCCGCAAGCCATCGAGCCGCTCAAGACGCGCAACGATCTAAAAATCACCGATCTGCGTTCGATCGCGGTGCAGGGTCTGGTCGACGCCGAGCATTTGCCGCCGCTCGCCGAAGCCAAGGCTCTGCTCGGCTGGCATGCGCGGCATTCCCACTGTCCGAATTGCGGCGCCAAAACCGAAATCGTCCAGGCCGGCTGGCGGCGCGATTGCCCGGCCTGCAGGTGCGAGCATTTCCCGCGCACCGATCCCGTCGTCATCATGCTGGCGATTGCCGGCGAGCGCTGCGTGCTCGGCCGCTCGCCCCGCTTCTTGCCGACCATGTGGTCGTGTCTGGCCGGCTTCGCCGAGCCCGGCGAATCGATTGAGGAGGCAGTGCGCCGCGAAGTGCTGGAAGAGGTCGGCGTCGCTTGCGGCCGCGTCAAATATTTTGCCTCGCAGCCGTGGCCGTTCCCATCCTCGATCATGATCGGCTGCCATGCCGAGGCGTTGTCCGAGACCATCGTCGTCGATCGCGAGGAATTGGAGGATGCGCGCTGGTTTGAGCGCGAGGAGCTGGCGGCGATGCTCAAGCGGCAGCACGCGGCGGGCCTAACCACGCCGCCGCCGGTCGCCATCGCCCACCACATCATCCGCAGTTTTGTCGAGGACGGCCGCGATGTCCTCAAGTGAGATTTCGGCACGCCGGCGCGCGCCGCGCATCTTGTGCGCGGGCATTATCGTGCTCGACGAGGTGTTCCGCGTCGACGAATTCCCGCAGCCCGACGGCAAGGTGCAGGCGAAGGGATTTTTCGTCGTCAACGGCGGCTGCGCCGCGAATGCGGCGCTGGCGATCGCCCGGCTCGGCGGCCGCGCCGCGCTTGCCGGACCGATGGGCGGTCCCGCCGGCGAAGACGACAATGGCGACCGCGTGCTCAAGGCGCTGGCGCGCGAGCAGGTCGACTGCGGCTTCTGTCAGCGCGTCGGCGGGTTGTCGACGGCGCTGTCGGCGATTTTCATGAATGCGCGCGGCGACCGCACCATCGTGACCTATCGCGACGAACGTATCGCCGCGACCGCGCCGACGGATCCGCACGCGATCGTCGCCACGGCCGACGCGGTGCTGGCCGACAACCGCTACCCTGATTTCGTGCGGCCGATCTGCGCCGCGGCACGGGCGCGCGGCCTGCCGGTAGTGCTCGACGGCGACCGGCCGACAGTCGAGGACGATCCGCTGTTCCGGGCCGCCACCCATGTCATCTTCTCCTCCGAATGCCTGCGCGCCACCACCGGCCTCGCCGATCTTGGCGCCGGCTTGCAACGCATCGCGCGCAATACCGACGCATTTCTCGCTGTGAGCAACGGCCCCGACGACATCATCTACCGCGATAGCGGCGCGTTGCACCGCTTGCCGGTGTTCAAGATCGCGCCCCTGGACACGCTCGGCGCCGGCGATGCTTTGCACGGCGGTTTTGCACTGGCGCTGGCCGAAGGCCAAAGCGAGGTCGATGCTATGCGCTTCGGCGCCGCCGTCGCCGGCATCAAATGCACGCGTCTCGGCGGCTCGTCCGGCGCGCCGACGCGGGCCGAAGTCGAGGCCCTCTTGGCGGGAAACCCGCCCCGACCGCATTGCACGGAGCGCGGCGACGAAGCATTACAGTCTTAGACACTTGCCAGCGCGGATGTCGGAAAGGAAAGACCTATGCAGCAGATCTTCTCGAAATGCGTTGCGGCGGCTCTCGCAATAGGCGTCCTCGCCGCGGCATCGGGCATGGCCCAAGCGCATCATGCCAGAAAATGGCGCGCCAGCTGGCAGCGCGCCGACATTTTACCTTACGATTACAGCTACTTCCCGATCATGGGCTATTCGCTCTACGAAAACTGCCACCTGGTGGAGCAGTTTGCGCCCTACCGGCCCTATCTCGTCCGCGTCTGCCCGCCACGCTGATATTTCCGCTCATTCCCGCGTCGGCGGAAATCCTGGAACTGGCTCCCCGCCAGTTCGGAGGCGGGTGGGGCTCGGAAGCCCGCATCCTGCTTGATTTAGAATATTTTTCTATATAAATAGATGATCTACTGAAATATTGGAAGAATAAGTCTTATGGATGCCACGGATAGAAAAATCCTTGCTGTTCTGCAGGAGAACGCGGCGCTGTCGGTCGCCGAGATCGGCCAGCGTGTCGGGCTATCGTCGACGCCGTGCTGGAAGCGCATCCAGCGGCTCGAAGCCGACGGTGTCATCGTCAAGCGCGTGGCGTTGATCGATCAGGATCGCATCGGGCTCGGCATCAGCGTCTTCGTCTCGATCGAGACCGGCGATCACTCGCAGGAATGGCTCGACCGCTTTGCCAAAACCGTCACCGCCATGCCGGAAGTGATGGAATTCTATCGCATGGCCGGCGACGTCGATTACATGCTGCGCGTGGTGGTGCCGGACATCGCCGGCTATGACGCCTTCTACAAGCGCCTGATCGCCGCGGTGCCGCTGAAGAACGTCACCTCGCGCTTCGCCATGGAAAAGATCAAGTCGACGACGGCGCTGCCAATTCCAGGGAACAGTAACCAGTAGTCAGCAATCAGCGTGGCGTTGTCTGAATTCCTGATTCCTGATCACTGATTCCTGATCACGATGCCGTGCGTGCGATCGAGGTCGATTCCCGCGGCCGCATGTAACTTTGATCGCTCAAGGTCAAAGTGCCGGTCAACACGTAGCCGTAGGTCGGATTATAGCCGTACTGGACCTGGGCCAGGATCAGATAGGAATTCGGTGTGGCCAGCGAGGACGGCACGCTGATGGTTTGGCCCACCGTCAGCGCGGTGCCATTGAGCGTGTCGCTCCACACCACGGTGGCATTGCCATTGGAGTCGATCGCAATCTCCGACACCACTTCCTTGAGACTGGCCGCCGGATAGGGCGCGATGATCGCGGAGCCGGCATTGAGAATGTTGGTCATGTCGGCGTTGGTGATGTCGGTATATTGGCTGGCAAGATCGGCCAGGGTGTGCGCGGTCAGCTCGATTTTGCGGTCCGCCGCGATGCCTTGCGAGGCTTCGACACTGCCGAGCAAGAGCGTCAACATCACCGGCATCAGCATGGCGAATTCGACGGCCGAAATACCGCGGCAGTCGGCGGCGAGGCGGGCGCGGCAATGGCCAATGGCGGCAAGCAGCTTCATGACGCAATCCCTCAAGACGATGCTGCGTAAGGTTCGTTTTTGAAGACCGCGGTAGCGGCGAATAGATCGTAGCCGCCGGTCAAGTCGCTCAGGTTGAAGCCGAGCAAGTTCATGAACACCGGATACTGGTAATAAAGCCGCAACATGACGATGTCGCCGGGCCCGCCCGGGTTGTAGCCGAGCGCTGAAGTATTGAGGCTGCCGTTCGCTATCGGCATTCCAGTATTGATCGCCGAAAATGACGGATAAGTCTCGACGTCGACATAGACGCCGTTGTTGCAGTTGAAGATGCCCTGAATCTGATTGCAGACTTGCGTTTTGAATTGTGCCGCGGTCCAACCGGCGGTTTGCGCCTGGCCGGTTAAGATCAACCGCGCCGAAGCGGCCGCCGCCGTCTCCAGCGTCTGACCGGCGAAGAAGATGATTGCCGTTTGCATGATGGCGAGCAGCCCGGCGACAAACGGCGCCGCAAGCAGAGCGAACTCGATAGTGGTCCCGGCCTCGCTTTGCGCGAGGAAACGGCGTAGCAGCGTCGGCGCGAATGGGCGCGCAGCAAATGCCTTGCCGAGCCGCGCCAGCCCGGCTCGCATAAATATGCTCCGATTGGACACGGCTCGACTGGACACGGCTCGATTGGACACGGCTCGATTGGACACGGCTCGACTGGACACGGCTCGACTGGTCATGGCGCCCTCACGCAAAGAAGGTCGCAACAATGCGAAGCCTCACCGTTGAGCGATAGCAGCGGCGTGTTGGCGATTTATTGCGGCAACCGCTGAGAATGGCGGGGCAGGCTTTAAGCCGCCGCTAACCGTGCAATGGGCCGCTAGTGGCCGGACCCCGCGGCCACGGCCTGGGTGGCGCGGGTGACGCTTTGGTTGAGCGTCCTGCCGAAGTAGTCGGCCGGGAGGCCGGTATCCTTGTCGAAGTCGTCCTTGCTGGTGTCGCCGAGCGTCGCCCGCGGCGAGCAGTCGGGCGTGCAGCTATAGGTCTGTCGCGTCACGCCGCGATAGACTGCGACAAGCGGCTCGTCGGGGCCTTTGACCTCGATGGTCTTCTCCATCAGCACGGCGCTACTTTTGTCGAGGACCACGACATTGGTGGCGCCGTAAGCCTTGCCGGTGACGACGGCGAGGCCGCCTGGCTGGATCGAAAGATCGGCGATCAGCGGGTCGCCGATCACCACGGTGGCGGCCCGGTCGGGAAGCTTGAGGATTTTGGCCTGGTCGAGGTGAACCGAGATCGGCTGTTCGGCGGCGGCCGCGGTGGCGGCTGCGGCAAGAACGCCAGCCGCCAAGAGCCAAGCCAGCGCGGTTTGGGCCGACCTGGCGCGCAGGCAAAACGCCGTCATCGATACGCTCCGAAACACTACGCGGATTCGACTGTTACAAGGCCGTCCACCACCCATCCACTTGACTGCAAATTCGTGAACGAAGTGCAAATCAGCGCCGCCGGTGAGGATTTCGTTAACGATGACCGGGCTGGGACGCCAATCGCCGACCAGCACCGATGCCGGCCGTTACTGGGTGAACGGATGCACCAACTGGGCGGGAAAGCTCGTCGGATATTCGCGCTCGCCGATCCCGTAATTATCCGGCAATTGTCCGGCCGGCATGTAAAACGTGCCGAAGATCACGTCTAGGATCGGGAACGTCGCGGCGAAGTTCTTCTCGCCGCCGCGGTCGGCCGCGGTGTGGTGCCAGCGATGGAACACCGGGCCGGCGATCACGTATTTGAACGGCCCGAGCTTCCAATCGAGATTGGCATGGACGAAGGCCGAATGTGCGATGGTCAATGGCCCGAGCACGACGAACACGTTCGGCGAGATGCCGATCAGCAGCATGACCACGTCGGCGGCGACACTGCCGAGAAACAGATTGACCGGGTGGAAGCGCGCCGCCGAGATCCATTCCAGTTCTTCGGAAGAATGATGCACCGCGTGATAGCGCCACATGCGCTGGCCGTGGAACAGGCGGTGCGTCCAGTACAGGATGATGTCCTCGCCGATCAGGAAAATGACCATCTGCGCCGCCAGCGGCAGCGCCGCGAGCGGGCCGTGACCATTGTCGTAGAAGGCGATCAGGCCGTCTGCCGTGGTGATCCGAAACAGCACTGCGGCGCCGAGCACGAGCATGCCGATGCGCAGATAGCGGGTGATGACGGGGATGAAGAACCAGTAGCATAAGTCGGTGATGAGATCGCGCTTGTGCCACCACGGCCGGCCGGGATTACAAGCCCAGAACCAGGTCAGAATGGTGAACACCGCCGCGAGCGCCAGCGAGATCGGGATACCCTTCAGAAACGTCTGTCCGAAACTGACAAGAAAGGACAGAAATTCCCGGAGCATGTCTTGAGTCATGTGTTACAGCCTGCGCGCCACATTCGCGGGTCTATCGAGCCCGCCATTGATATCGAGCGGGCGCTTAAGACGCCGTGAATGGCGGACGACGCAGCGTTGCGGAGGACGACAGGCTGATCCGTGTTTGATGCAAGCTGTGTGCTTGCACGCTGTGGCGACGATTACCGCTAGGCCATGGTGGTGCCTCGCGAACACCGCCGCGCCGGTGATCGCGGTCTTGGTGTATCGATGGTAAAGAAAAAGCCGCTTCCTTTGGCGGCGCGTGCAGACGATGTTAACTACGACGCCGAAAGCGCGATTAGCCCTTGGTTTCGGCGAACGATTTAACCCCCTCGAAATTTCTCCTCGATACGGTCTGGCACGATCCAAACGGCGGGCAAAAAGCCGTTGGGTCAGCTCAGACAGCCACGTGTGGACCCTTAAGGAGCCAACTCATGAAGACCCTTTTCTCTCGTTTCGTGAAGGACGAGTCGGGCGCCACGGCCATTGAATATGGTCTCATCGCCGCCGGCATTTCGGTTGCGATCATCGCCGTCGTTCAGGGCCTCGGCACCAAGCTGAACACGACGTTCAGCAGCGTTTCCAGCGCCCTCAAGTAAGTGTTGACGTTCAGTGCTGCGAGAGGGCTCCGGGCGCACACCGGGGCCTTTTCGCTTTACAGCGTTCGCCGTTGCAGGTGCAGCGAAACCGGGCTCGTGACTGGCAGTCCGGCAAGCGGACGACATCGAACGGCGATAGTGCCATGCTGATTGAAGCGGTCAGGTTGACGTTGTTCCCGGCAATGATGGCCTTTGCCGCGTCGAGCGATCTCTTGACGATGACGATCGCCAACCGCGTCTCGCTTATCCTCATCGCTGGCTTTGCTGCGCTGGCGCTGTTGAGCGGGCTGGGCAGCGCCGAAGTGCTCTCGCATGTCGGAGCGGCGGCCGCCGTGCTCGGCGTCGCCTTCGTCTGCTTTGCCTGCGGCTGGATCGGCGGCGGCGACGCCAAGCTCGCCGCGGCCACGGCGCTGTGGCTCGGCTTCGGCAATCTCTTCAGCTATCTCGTCTATGCGTCGCTGCTCGGCGGGGCGCTCACTTTATTGATTGTGCAATTTCGCACCATGCCGTTGCCGCCGCTGCTGGCGGGGCGGGAATGGGCGGAGCGTCTGCACAGCCAGGGCGCCGGCGTGCCTTATGGCGTGGCGCTCGCCGCGGCTGCGCTGTTGGTCTATCCGCAGACCGAGTGGATGACGGCCGTCGGCCTGTAAGTTCAGCCAGACTGGACGTGGATGGCGCGGCGTGGCGCGCGCCTAAAGCGCGTGTCAACGCAACATTAACGCGATTTGGATACGCCTCATTAACCATGCCTTGACGTTTAGCTGCTGAAATCCGCCGCAGATGGCCGTTTTGGCCGCGTCGTCCCGTGGAAAGTGAAGCGTAATGAAAGCCGCGCGCCTCGTCGTACTCGGTGTCGCTGTCGCCGCCGGCGGCATCGCCGCGTATTTGGCCGCCGGCAGCAAGGCGCCACCGCCGCCGCCGCCGGTGGCGGCCGCGCCGCCGCTCGAAACGGTCGAAGTACTGGTGGCCAAGACGGATCTGAATCGAGGTCAAGTGATCGAAAGTCAGGATATCGGTTGGCAAACTTGGCCGAAGGCTGCGGCCAATGCGAGTTTCATCAAGAAGTCCGATCGGCCGGACGCGTTCAAAGACTTCGTCGGCGCCATCGTTCGTGTGGCGATGGTGGCGGGCGATCCTATTCGCGGGCCCTATGTGGTGATGGCGAAGGGCTCGGGCTTCATGGCCGCGATCCTGCCGAAAGGCATGCGCGCGGTCGCGGTCGACATTTCGGCGGTCACTAGCGCTGGCGGCTTCATCCTGCCCGACGATCGCGTCGACGTCGTATTGACGCGGCGTGACAAGGCGGCGGAAAAATCGACTGGCGTCGAGAAATTCGTCAGCGACACGATCTTGCGCAACGTGCGGGTGCTCGCGGTAGATCAGACCATCGACACCAAGGGCGATACCAAGGTCGCGCTGGGCAAGACCGCGACGCTCGAGCTGACGCAGTCGCAGGCCGAAACGCTCGAACTGTCGCATCAGCTCGGCACGATTTCGCTGACGCTGCGCAGCATCCGCGATTCAGGTCCGTCGGCTCCCCAGGGTGACGAAGAAGCCGACAACCACGAGCCTTCCATCAATACCATACGCTTCGGCGTGAGCACGGCGGGAACCGGCCATTGAGGGCGCGGAGGGAATTGATATGACGCGAGCGGGATCGATCCGAGCGGCGGCGGCTCTCGCGGCGCTCCTCGTCGCCGCGTGCTTGGTGCCGCGGGCGCTGGCGGGCAATGTCGTGTTCAACACGCCGACCGCCGAGACTGTTCACGTCGCCGCCAGCGACTATCAATCCCAGCCGATGACGCTTGGGATCGGTAAATCGGTGGTGGTCGATCTGCCGCGCGACGTCAAGGACGTGCTGGTTGCCGATCCCAAGATCGCCAATGCGGTGGTGCGCTCGTCGCGCCGCGTTTTCATCATTGGCAGTTCGGTGGGGCAGACCAACCTGTATTTCTTCGACGCCGAGGGCAAGCAAATCGCCGGCTTCGATATCGCGGTCACGCGCGATCTCGACGGCATCCGCCAAGCCATCCATCAGGTGATGCCGGATGCCGACATCACCGTGGAGGGCATCGGCGACGGCATTATCCTGTCCGGCAGCGTATCGAGCCCGCAGGAGGCGGAGCAGGCCCAGGACATCGCCGGCGGACTGCTCGGCCCCGGCAGCAAGGACGTTCCGGCCGGCAAGATCGTCAACGCCATCGTCGTGCGCGGCCGCGACCAGATCATGCTCAAGGTCGTCGTCGCCGAAGTCGAGCGCGACGTCATCAAGCAGCTTGGCATCAATCTTTCCGGGTCGCTGAACTACGGCACCGCGGTGGTCAACTTCAACAACACCAATCCGTTTTCCGTCACCGGCCAGTCACTGAGCGGCTCGGCCATTACCGGCACCTTTAATTCGGTGTCGGCGACGTTGCAGGCCATGGAGCAGGCCGGCGTCATTCATACGCTCGCCGAACCGAACCTCACCGCGATTTCCGGAGAATCCGCGACATTCGTCGCCGGCGGCGAATTTCCGGTGCTCAACGGCTACAGCTGCTCATCCGCGGCCGCCGGCAGTTCGGTGGCGACCTGTCAGCCGTCGATCGATTTTAAGAAATTCGGCGTCAGTCTCGATTTCACGCCGGTCGTGCTGAGCGAAGGCCGCATCAGCCTCAAGGTCATGACCGAGGTGTCGGACCTGTCATCGCAGAACTCGCTGACCATCGCCCAGCCCGGCAGCAGCCTGACCGCGACCATTCCCTCGATCCGCACCCGCCGCGCCGAAACGACGGTGGAAATTCCGTCCGGCGGCTCGCTGGCGATGGCCGGCATGATCCAGAACTCGACCAAGCAGGCGATCAACGGACTGCCCGGCTTGGCGGAGCTTCCCATTCTCGGCCCACTGTTCAAGAGCCGGGACTACGTGAATCAGCAAACCGAGCTGATGGTTCTGGTGACGCCCTATGTGGTGCGCGCGGTGGCGCAGAAGGACTTGTCGCGGCCGGACGACGGCTTCGCTGATCCGAGCGATCCCGAGACCATCTTGCTCGGCCGGCTCAACCGCATCTACGGCATCGGCGGCAATCCGGCGCCGCCGCCCGACGCTTATCACGGCAAATACGGCTTCATCCTCGATTGATGCGGCCGCGGGAGATCACGATGCAGACTGTCAAGGCGATGATCGCGGCCCGCCGCTCCGTCGCGAGCCTCGCGCTGCGCGCCGTCGCCGCCGCGGCGTGCGCGATCATGGTCTGCGGCTGCAATACCGACCAGCAGGTCACTGGCGCTCCCGAAGCCCCGGTCGACTATCGCTTGCGGCATCCGATCACGCTGCACGAAGCCAATCGCACGCTGGAGCTGTTCCTCGGCTCCAACCGCGGCGAGCTCAATCCGACGCAGCGCGCCCAGGTGCTGTCGTTCGGGCTTGGCTGGAAGCGCGCCGCCACCGGCGGCGTGGTGGTGGAACGCCCGGTCGGCAGCAGCAATGAGCGCGCCGCCGCCGAGGCGATGCGCGAGATCGTGTCGATCCTGGCCGCGAGCGGCCTGCCGCCGCAAAGCATCGTCGTGCAGACCTATGAAGCGGCAACCGGCCCGAGCCCGGCCCCGATCCGTATCAGCTATCCGCGAATTAAAGCCCAGGCCGGCCCCTGCGGTTTATGGCCGGAGGATATCGGTCCGAGCTTCAACCGCGACTATTTCGAAAATCAGCCGCCGTGGAACTACGGCTGCGCCACGCAGAATGCTCTCGCCGCCGAAGTTGCCAATCCGTCGGACCTGGTGCAACCGCGTGCCGAAACGCCGGCCTACACCATGCGCCGCGCCACCGTGCTGCAGAAATACACCGCTGGCCAAAACCCCGCGACCGAGGAGTCGGGCACCACCAACGCGGCCAAGATCAGCGACGTCGGCAAATAGCATGAACGCTTCATGCGATACGTAACATCGGAATAGGATGAAACAGAACAACCAAGCCGCCCGCGAAGAGTTAAGCCTTCCCGACGCTGCCGCCCGCGACGAACACATCGCGCCGGCGCCGCGCGTTTCGGTACAGGCCTTCTGCGAGAACGTCGACACCGCCGCCGCCATTCAGGCGGCTGGCGAAGACCGGCGCCTGGCCAAAGCGCATTTGCGCATCCAGATGGGCGGCCTCACGGCGGCGATCGAAGCCTATCAAAACTCGCCGACGCCGAACGTTATCATTCTCGAATCGGAGAACCGCAGCGACGACATCCTCGCTGGGCTCGATCAGCTCGCCAATTATTGCGACGCCGGCACGCGCGTCGTCGTTATCGGCCGCATGAACGATGTCATGCTCTATCGCGAGCTGGTCCGTCGCGGCGTCAGCGATTATTTGATTTCGCCAGTCGACGTACTGCAGATCGTCCGCGCGATCTGCGGGCTGTTTTCGGCGCCCGACGCCAAGCCGGTCGGCCGCATCGTCGCGGTGGTCGGCGCCAAGGGCGGCGTCGGCGCCTCCACCGTCGCCCACAATATCGGCTTCTCGATCGCGCACGATCTCAAACTCGATGCGGTGGTGACCGACCTCGATCTTGCGTTTGGCACCGCGGGTCTGGATTTCAATCAGGATCCGCCGCAAGGCATCGCCGAAGCGGTGTTCTCGCCCGACCGCGTCGACACCGCGTTCGTCGACCGCCTGCTCGCCAAATGCACCGACCATTTGAACCTGCTGGCGGCGCCGGCGACGCTCGATCGCGTCTATGATTTCGGCGCCGACGCCTTCGAATCGATCTTCGATTCGCTGCGCGCCACGGTGCCCTGCGTCGTGCTCGACGTTCCGCACCAGTGGACCGGATGGACCAAGCAGACCCTGGTCGGCGCCGACGACGTCCTGATCGTCGCCGCCCCCGATCTCGCCAACCTGCGCAACACCAAGAACATCTACGATTTTCTCAAAACCGCGCGGCCGAATGACCGTCTGCCGCGCTACTGCCTCAACCAAGTCGGGGTGCCGAAGCGGCCCGAGATCAAGGCGGCCGACTTCGCCAAGGCGCTGGACGAGGAATCGATGACGATCATTCCGTTCGAACCGCAGATATTCGGCGCTGCGGCCAACAACGGGCAGATGATCGCCGAGATCTCCTCGGGCCACCGCACCGCGGAATTGTTCCGGCAGATGGCGCAGCAGCTGACCGGCAGATCGGAGCTCAAGAAGCAGCGATCGGGCCTGCTGTCGCCGTTACTCGAAAAGCTTTTGGGGTAAGACAGAGTCTGGAGTTGCGTTGGTGTTTGGCAAGCGTCCCACGTCCGACGGTCCCAATGTCGCGGAGCAGCGCCGTCCGGTAACGGCTCCGGCGGTCGCCCCACCGCCGCCGCCGGCCGCCGCGCCCACCGAGGCGGGCCGTACGCCGTTTCCGTCGGCGGGCCTCGGCGCCCCGATCATCGGCGCGCCGACCGGCAAGCCTAATGTCGGCGGTCCGCCCAATCCGCCACCTCCGCAACCGGTGCCCTCGGCGGTCGATTCGCGCCGCTCGGATTCCTATTACGAGGTCAAAGGCACTATCTTCGGCGCGCTGATCGAAGCGATCGATCTCGCTCAGCTCGCCAAGCTCGACGCCGATTCCGCGCGCGAGGAAATCCGCGACATCGTCAACGAGATCATCGCGATCAAGAACATCGTGATGTCGATCTCCGAGCAGGAGGATCTGCTCGACGATATCTGCAACGATGTACTCGGCTATGGGCCGCTTGAGCCGCTCTTGGCGCGCGACGAAATCGCCGACATCATGGTCAACGGCTCGGGTACCGTTTACATCGAAGTCGCCGGCAGGATTCAGAAGACCGGCATCCGGTTCCGCGACAACCAGCAGCTTCTCAACATCTGCCAGCGCATCGTCAGCCAGGTCGGCCGCCGCGTCGACGAATCCTCGCCGATCTGCGACGCGCGCCTGCCCGACGGCTCTCGCGTCAACGCCATCGTGCCGCCGCTGGCGATCGACGGCCCGGCGCTCACCATCCGCAAGTTCAAGAAAGACAAGCTGACGCTCGAGCAGCTGGTGCGGTACGGCTCGATTTCGCCGGAAGGCGCGGAAATCCTGAAAATCATCGGCCGCTCCCGGGTCAATACTCTGATCTCAGGCGGCACCGGCTCGGGCAAGACCACGCTGCTCAATTGCCTGACCCGCTACATCGACGACACCGAGCGCATCGTCACCTGCGAAGACGCTGCCGAGCTGCAATTGCAGCAGTCCCACGTGGTACGGCTGGAAACGCGTCCGCCAAATCTCGAAGGCGAGGGCCAAATCACGATGCGCGATCTGGTGCGCAACTGCCTGCGCATGCGCCCGGAACGCATCATCGTCGGCGAGGTGCGCGGACCGGAGGCGTTCGACTTGCTGCAGGCGATGAATACCGGCCACGATGGCTCGATGGGCACGCTCCATGCCAATACGCCGCGCGAAGCGCTGTCCCGGCTTGAGTCGATGATCACCATGGGCGGCTACGCGCTGCCCTCGCGCACCATCCGCGAAATGATCTGCGCGTCCGTCGACGTCGTCGTTCAGGCGGCGCGGTTGCGCGACGGCTCGCGCCGCATCACTCACATCACCGAAGTCGTCGGCCTGGAAGGCGACGTCATCATCACTCAGGACGTCTTCCTGTACGATCTGATCGGCGAAGACGCCAATGGCAATCTCATCGGCCGGCATCGCTCGACCGGCATCGGCCGGCCGAAGTTCTGGGAGCGCGCGCGCTATTACGGCGAAGAGGCGCGGCTTGCAGCCGCGCTCGATGCCGCGGAAGCTGCCAGCGAAACGGCGAGAGTGTAACACGCAGGTTGAATTATGGGTTCGTACGGTCTGTTTTTCCTGGTAGCGATCGCGATCGGCGGCGTGGCGTGGGTCTTCGTCTATCCCTACCTGTCCGGCGAGAAGAAAGCGGAACGGCGTATGGCGAGCGTCGCGCGCGCCGAGCCGATCGCGCGGCCGACGCGGGCGGCCGGGAAGAGCCGGCGCGAACAGGTCGAAGGCACCCTGAAGGATATCGAGGAGCGGCGGAAGAAAGCCAGCCGCCCGCCGTTGTCGGTGCGGCTCACGCAGGCGGGGCTGGACTGGTCGAAGCGGCGGTTCATGATCACGGCGGGCGCGCTCGGCTTCACCGGCTTCGTCGTCATGATGATCGTGCACGGCGGACTGATACCGGCGCTCGGCGTCGGCTTTGCCGCCGGCTGCGGCCTGCCGTTCTGGGCGTTGTCGTTTCTGAAAAGGCGCCGCGAGGCGAAATTTCTCGCGGTGTTTCCCGACGCCGTCGACGTCATCGTTCGCGGCATCAAAGCCGGCCTGCCGTTGCTCGACAGCCTCAAGCTGATCGCCGCCGACGCCGAGGAGCCGGTGCGCAGCGAATTCCGCGCCATTATCGAGACGCAAACCATCGGCATGCCGATCGGCGAGGCCGTTCTGAAGCTTTACGAAAGCATTTCGGTCCCGGAAGCCAACTTCTTTGGCATCGTGGTCTCCATCCAGCAGCGCGCCGGCGGCAACCTGTCGGAGGCGCTGGGTAATCTGTCGCGGGTGCTGCGCGACCGTAAGAAGATGAAGGCGAAAATCCAGGCGATGTCGCAGGAAGCGAAGGCATCGGCGATGATCATCGGCGCCTTGCCGCTTGCCGTGATGACGCTCGTTTGGATCACAAGCCCGTCTTATATCGACCTGTTGTGGACCGACCCGCTCGGCCGCGTAATGCTGGCCTGCTCCGCCGCCTGGATGCTGTGCGGCGTGCTGGTGATGCGCAAGATGATCAATTTCGATTTCTAGGATGCTGCGGTCATGAACTCGCTTTTCGTCCAGTATCTCGACCTGCAGTTTCTCACCATGATGTTCGCCGCCATCGCGGCCGGCGCCACGGTGCTCACTCTGGCGATGCCGTTCATGTCCTCCGACACGCTGGGCAAGCGCATGAAGGCGGTTGCTCTGGAACGCGAGAAAATCCGGCAGCGCGAGCGCGAACGCTTGGCCCAGAGCAGCAAAGTTGCGCTGCGGCAATCGCCGCGAGCCTATATGAAGCGCGCGGTCGACAACTTCAATCTGTCGAAGTGGGTCGGCCAGGAGGAAGCGCGCGAGTTGCTCGTGCAAGCCGGCTATCGCGGCCAGGCGCCTTACGTCACCTATCTGTTCTTCCGTATGACGATGCCAGTAGTCATGCTGCTGGCATCGCTGTTCTATATTTTCGTGGTGCTCGACCTCGACTATCCGCCGATGCTCAAAATCGCGATGTGCATCGGCTGCGCCTATTTCGGCATGCACAGCCCGAATTTGTACTTGAAGAATAAGATCACGCGCCGCCAGCTTTCGATCAAGCGTGCGTTTCCCGACGCGCTTGATCTGTTGTTGATCTGCGTCGAATCCGGGATGTCGATCGAATCGGCATTCCGCAAGGTCAGCGAGGAGGTCGGCACGCAATCGGTGGCGCTGGCCGAGGAATTCACGCTGACCACGGCGGAATTGTCCTATTTGCCGGACCGCCGTCAGGCTTACGAGAATTTGGCGCAACGCACCGGGCTCGAAGGCGTCAAAGCGGTCTGCCTCGCCTTGCAGCAATCGGAACGCTACGGCACCCCGCTCGCCACGACGCTGCGGGTGCTGGCGCAGGAAAATCGCGACATGCGCATGGCCGAGGCCGAAAAGAAAGCCGCCGGCCTGCCGCCGAAGCTGACGGTGCCGATGATCGTGTTTTTCCTGCCGGTGCTGTTTGTCGTCATTCTCGGCCCGGCCGCGATCCGCGTCCTGGCGCTGCAGTAAGACGTCGGCGACGCGCGGAGGCTCTAGCTCGATCCCTGATCGTAGTGAGCGACCTGGTCGGTCAGCGCGCCCTGGCCCTTGCGCGCCAGCATCTGCCGCAGATAGGCGACATTGGCGGCGGCCTGATCGGGCGGCAGGTCGGCGCGCGCGATCTGTTCGGCTTCGCCGAAGCGGCCCTCCAAGCCGACCACCAGCGCCAGATTCTGCCGCACCCGCGGATCGGCCGAGTGCTGCGCCACCGCGAGCCGCAACGTCGCTTCGGCGTCCTTGAGATCCTTCGACAACGCGTAGGACAATCCGAGATTGGACAGCACCGACGGTTCGTTGGGAACGATCTTCAGCGCGGTGAGATAGTGACGTTGCGCCTCCTGGTGCCGGCCCAATTGGTCGAGCACGGCGCCCTGTGCCGACAGGATGTGCCAATCCGGCAGCTCGGGCGTGTGTGCGCGGTCGAGCACCGTGAGCGCCTGTTCGTATTGGCCGGCGTCGGCGAGCGCGCGGCCGTATTCGCCGAGTACGACTTTGTCGTTTGGATTTTGCATCGACAATTCTTCGAGGACGGCGACCGCCTGCGCGCTCTGTCCGGTCGCGCGCAGCGCCTGACCGTAACGCAGCGCGGCCTCGATATTGGATGGGTCGACGCGATATTTCGCGCCGTAGACCACAAGGTCGTGCTGCCAGTCGGCCTCGGAACGATCGGTCGGCGCCAGCGTGAGCGCGCCGGTCGTGGTCGTGCTTTGCGTCGTCTGGCATCCCGCGGTCGCGGCGGCGACTGCGGCGACGATCGCGGCCGAGCCGAACAGGCGTGCAAAGCGGGATCGGGTCGGACGCATCTCGATCGCTGCCGGACTCGCTGCCAGATCGCTGCAACCGGCGCCGAGGGCGCCTGTGCCGCAGGGTCGTCCAGCAATAGACCGTTAACCCTAACGAGGCGTTAACGAATTATGGCCGGACCTCGAAGCGGGCGAGGAACGGAATGTGGGCCGTCCCATCGGCTTTCGGGCATCCGGGAAAGCCGATATCGTCGCCGCATCTGATCGGCGGACCAATCGGAATGAAAGCAAAATCAAATCCGGCACGCCCGGCGGCACGGCGCGGCGGCGGGAGCTTCCGGCTCGATGCCGAGTTGGTCGACGATCTAGTTGCCGCGAACCGCACGCTGGCGCGGCTTGGCGTGCTCGATGCCTTCGGCCATATCAGCGTGCGCGACCCGCGCGATCCGCGCCGTTATCTGATCTCGCGCTCGATCGCGCCGGAATCGGTGACCGCCGCCGATGTTCTGCTGCTCGATCTCGACAGCCAGACCGTCGATCCCAAGGACGACGGCGTGCTGCTCTACCGCGAGCGCTTCATTCACGGTGAAATTTACAAGGTGCGGCCGGACGTCAACGCCATAGTGCATAGCCACTCGCCGACGGTGGTGCCGTTCACGGTGACGCGCGCCAAGCTGCGCCCGCTTCTGCACAACGCCGGCTTCCTCGGGCTTGGTACGCCGCTGTTCGAGATCCGCAAATGCATGGGCGACGGCACCGATCTGATGATCCTCACGCCGAACCTCGGCAAGGATCTGGCGAGAAAGCTTGGCAAGGATGCCGCCGTCGTATTGATGCGCGGTCACGGCGATTCCGTAGTCGGCCCGTCGCTGCCCAATGCGGTGTTCCGCGCCTATTACACCGAGATCAATGCGCGCCAGCAACTCGCCGCCATCACCATCGGCGGCCCGATCAATTTCATGACGCGCGCCGAAGCGATCGCCTCGAACGAAGCGATGTTGCGTGCCTCGGCGCGGCCCTGGGCGCTGTGGCGCAAGCGCGCGCTGGCCGAACGCTGAGATTTCCCTGGGAGTGCTCGGATGTTCCGGCTTGCGGTCGCCGACTTGGATTCGCCGTCGTATTTCGTCGCCACCGCGGCGGTCGAGCTCGGTTTTTTCAAGGAGGAAGGGATCGATATCGAACTGGACCGCGCCTATGGCGCGCTCAACGGGCCGGAGCGGCTGCGCGACGGCGACGTTCATTTCCTCGGCGGTCCGGCCTATATGGCGACCCGCGCCTTTCCCGGTTGGAACGGGGCAAGATTGCTGTGCGCGCTGGCGCGGTATTCCTATTGGTTTTTGGCGGTCCGCGCCGATCTTGACGTCAAGCGCGGCGACCTTGCCGCGCTGAAAGGTTTGCGGATTTCCTCGTCGACCGCGTTTCCCGAAACCGGGCTGCGTCACCTGCTACGGGAGGCGGGCATCGATGTGGAACGAGATCGCGTCGCGATCGTGCCGCTGCCCGCTACCACGGACGCGCATCTTAAATATCGCGTCGGCGTCGAGGCGCTTGAGCAAAATATCGCCGACGCCTATTGGGGCAACGGCATGCGGCTCGCGATCGGCGAAAAGCTTGGGCTGGCCAAGCTGCATCTCGATCTGCGCCGCGGCGACGGGCCGCCCGGAGCGCGGTTCTATAACTTCGCGGCCTTGACCGCGACCGCGCGGTTGATCGAGGAACAGCCGGAAGTTGCTGCCGGCGCTGTACGCGCCATCGTCAAAGCGCAAGCCGCGCTCAAGGCCCATCCGTCGCGCGCCACGGCGATCGGCGAACGCCTGTTCGCGCCGGAAGCGGCCTCCCTGATCGCCGGCCTCGTCGCGCGCGATGCGCCATTCTATGACGCGACGATTTCGGCGGAGGCCGTCGACGGCATCAATAAATTCGCGTTGGCTGTCGGGATGCTCAGCAGACCGATTTCCTATGATCGCCTGGTGGCCGCGCAGTTCCGGGATTTGTGGCGCGGATCCGCCCCCGCGTAGTGAAACGGTGCGGGGAGGGGACCTTCGCACAAAATCATAACGGCGCGCCAGTCGGCAGCGCGCCGTTAAAAAGTCTCGTCGAGATCAGCGACGGTTTGCGTTAGCGGCAGATCCAGATCCAGCCCACTGGCGTCCGTCGCCAGCAGGGGCCGGCGCCGTAGCCCCACCAGCGGCCGTGCCAAAAGCGGCCGCGTCCGCCCCAGCCGCGTCCGCCCCAGCCACGTCCGCCGCGCCAGCCTCTGGCTTGTGCGGTGCTGTCGGTGGTAGCGCTCATCACGCCGGTCACGCCAACGGTTGCAAGACAATAGACTCCCAGCAAGGCGGTGATCGCCAAGCATCGCGTCAACAGCTTGCGAGCTCTACTTGGTTCCTGTCCTGTCATGTTGTCACCAGCTTGACACGTTGTTATTCCTCAACACCCTACGGCTATTTGTGCCATGAGGCAAGGCGGATTTGGCCTCCGTCGATATCGCGAACCGTTTCGCCAGCGAAAGTACGTGGATGTCGACGCAGCACGATTACATTCTCGGGCTCAACACTTACGATCACGATGTCAGCGCCTGCCTGTTGCGCGATGGCGCCATTGCGTTTGCCATCGCCAAGGAGCGCATCACCCGGGAGAAACACGCCAGCGGTTTCTACCGGGAGGTAGTGGATTACTGCCTCAAGGCCGAAGGGATCACGCTCGACGACGTCGGCCTGATCGTGCGCAATTGCTACATCCTTCCGGTGAACGAGATGGAGCAGCGTTTGCTCCATCAGGACATGCCCTATTACTTCGATGCGGACGAGCGCAAGCAGGCGGCACACCATCCGCTGTTTCGTTCGCATTCCGACAAGCTGATGACCGTCTCGCACCACCTGGCGCACGCCTATAGCGCTTTTGCCGCCTGTCCGTTCGACGAGGGTGCGATCATGGTGGTGGACGGCGTCGGCAGTTATCGCTCCGACGTCACTGAAAGCATCCCGCCGGGCGACGATGCCAGTGCATTGGCGCGCGAGTCGGAGAGCTACTATCGCTTCGCCGGCAGCGAGATCGTTCCGCTCAAGAAGATCTGGATGGAGCCGGGCCGTGGTTTCTTGAACCAGGAGTTCTTCAACATGCCCGGTCTCGGCGCCCTGTACAGCCGGGTGTCGATCTATGTATTCGCCGATTGGAATAAATGCGGCGAGGTGATGGGGCTCGCACCGTACGGACGTGCCGGCCGGATTGCGCCGTTGCTCGAACTCAAGGATGACGGCCGCGTGGCGGTACGCGAATGGCCGGAAGAATTTAATCAGCCGTGGCTGTCCGCCGCCGGAGAGAACTGGGAGAAAAGCCCCGCCCTGCGGCATTGGGAGGATCTGGCCTGGCGCGTGCAGGACGACGCCGAGAAGACCCTGCTCGCCCGCGCCAAGTGGCTCCGCGAGACAACCGGCGCCAAGAACCTCTGCATGGCCGGCGGCGTCGCGCTCAATTGCGTCGCCAACGGACGCATCGCGCGCGAAGCGGGCTTCGACAATGTCTGGATCCAGCCGGCGGCGGGCGACGACGGCATCGCCATCGGCTGCGCCTATTACGGCCATCTCGCGATCCGCAACAAGCCGCGGTCATTCGTGATGAAGCACGCTTATCTCGGCGTCGATTACGGTGACGACGAATTGCGCGGGCTGATGAACCGGACTGCGATCCGCATGGCCACTACGACGACCGTGAGCAATAATGTCTGCGCCGACACGGCGCGGGCACTGTCCGCGGGCGAAATCGTCGGCTGGTTCCAGGGGCGTTCCGAGTTCGGTCCGCGCGCGCTTGGCAATCGCTCGATCCTTGCCGATCCGCGCCCGCCGGCGATGAAGGATCGCTTGAATATGCGGGTGAAGCACCGCCAGGCGTTTCGTCCATTCGCTCCCATCGTACCCCTCGAGAGAGCTGCGGAGATTTTCGTCGGCGGCATGGAATCGCCGTTCATGCTGCTGGCGGAAGAGGTGCGGCCGGATTGGCGCGACAGGATTCCCGCCGTGGTTCATGTCGACGGCACCGCGCGCGTGCAAACCGTGCGGCAGGAGGACAATCCGCGCCTCTATGCCCTGCTGCAGGAGTTCGAGCGGCTCACCGGCGTGCCGGTCCTGCTCAATACCTCGTTCAACGTCAAAGGCGAGCCGATCGTCGAGACGCCGGCCGATGCGCTCGCCTGTTTCCTCGGCACCGGCATCGACTGCCTTGTCCTGCACGATTTCCTGATCAGAAAGACCAAGCTGCATCGCCTGCTTTCGCCGCTGATCCAGGTCTATTCGGAGGTCGGCGCCATCGTGCGCACCGGGCTCGGGCAGCAGCCTGCCGGTTAGTGAGCCGCTGTCACACCGACGCGTGCGCGACGCCGCTTTTGGCTTTGAGCGCATCGCCAGCGGCTTCGTAAAAGCTCTGCGCTTCCGGCAGCACGATCGCCGCCGAGCGCACCGCGTGCGTTGCCGGATCGATGCCGTCGGGTTGTTTGCCCTGCGCGACGGCAAGCGCCGCCTTGCGCAGCCGCTGCCGCGCCATGATCACGCCGTTGTCGGTCGAGACCAGGTTCTCCTTGGTGCGGTCCTGGATCGGACCGCAGCTTTCCTGGATCGCGGCGTCTTGCATGCGATGCCTTTGACGCCGCTGTACGACTTGTGGTGCTTCTGCGCCACGCGGTCGATCATGTAATCGTTGTCTTTGTTGACTACCGGGCGGAACGAGCCGGGAATGAGATTGACGTGGATGCCGCCGCCGTTGCGCATGACTTCAAGCTCGTGCGCCGAGAGCGGCCGCGCCGGATGATGGGTGAAGCACCATGACATGCAGTTCTCGTCGTCGATGGGCACGAAGGCGTGGCCGTTGAGCGCATTGTCGCCGTAAGGCGGGATCATGGTGTGGAACGGCATGATCCATTGCGTGATGCGCCAATAAAGCTTGCCGGCGGTCGCCGGCCGGCGCACGCCGATCACCATGCCGCCCTTGGTCTCGATCACCTCGAAGCGCGCGTCGGTCTCGCGGGTGAACTCGGCGCCCTGGCTGACATGCAACGGATCGCTGCGCAGATCGTGACGGTGCAGGAACGAGACGTGCACCGAATCGATGCCGCCCTCCAGCGCCTGCAGCCAATTGCACTCCTGGGTGCGCTTACTGACGAAGCGCGCCGCCGCCGGCACCGTCGCCCATTCGAAATTAGGCTTGGGCGGCTGCAATTGCGGCGGCCCCATGTAAAGCCACACGACGTCGCCGATCTCGGCGCAAGGATAAGACGTGAGCTTGATCTTGTTGCAGAAGCCGCTCTCGGCCGGCTCCGACGGCACTTCGATGCACTGACCGGTGACGTCGTATTTCCAGCCGTGATAGGGGCAGCGCAGCCCGCTTTCCTCGTTCCGGCCGAACCACAAAGAGACGCCGCGATGGGCGCAGAATTCGTCCATCACCCCGACGCGGCCGCCGGTGTCGCGAAACGCGATCAGCCGTTCGCCGAGCACCTTCAGGCGCACCGGCGGGCAATCGGGCTCGGGAATTTCGGACGACAACAGCGCCGGGATCCAATAGCGCCGCATCAGCGCGCCCATCGGCGTGCCGGGACCGGTGAGCGTGAGGAAGTCGTTTTGCTGCTGTGTGGTCATGGCAACAAATATAGCTCCAATCCCGGTAAACGGGGAGAGGGAGTGTCAGGTCAGCACCCGCACCGGCTTGCCGTCGAGGAAGCCGCGGATGTCCTCGACCACGCCGGCGAAATAGGCGCGGTAGTTCTGCTCCGACACGTAGCCGATATGCGGGGTGATGACGACGTTCGTCATCTTGCGGAACGGGTGATCGAGCGGCAGCGGCTCGACGTCGAACACGTCCAATCCGGCGCCGCCGATCTTCTTGTCGCGCAGCGCGGCGATCAGCGCCGCCTCGTCGACGATCGGGCCGCGCGACGTGTTGATGAGAAACGCCGACGGTTTCATCAGCGCGATCTCGCGCGCGCCGACGAGACCGCGCGAACGCGCCGACAGCACGACATGGATGGTGATGAAGTCGGATTGGCGGAACAGATCGTCCTTGGAGACGTAGCCGACACCGGCCTCGGCGCATTTCTCCGCGGTGAGGTTCTGGCTCCAGGCAATGACTTTCATGCCGAACGCCTTGGCGATCTGCGCGGTGCGGGTGCCGAGCTTGCCGAGGCCGAGCACGCCGAGGGTTAAGCCCTCGAGATCGGGGCCGATGGTGACCTGCCACTTGTCGCCGGCATGCAGCCGCGCGTTCTCGTAGCCGATGTGACGGGTCAGTTCGAGCATCAGCCCGATGGTGATCGCGGAGGTCGGGCTGCCGAACGAACCGGTGCCGCAGACCGTGACGCCGCGCGCCTTGGCCGCCTCGGTGTCGATCGAGGCGTTGCGCGCGCCGGTGGTGATCAAAAGCTTGAGATCGGGCAGGGCGTCGATCACCGCCTTGGGAAAGGGCGTGCGCTCGCGCATGGCGACCACGATCTGGAAGCCTTGCAGGGCTTTAATGACCTCACTCGCCCCGCCGAGATGCTCGTTGAAGACTTTGATGTCGACGTCGCCTTTGACCTTGGACCAGTCGGCGACCTTGAGCACCACGTTCTGATAATCGTCGAGAATTGCGCAGCGAACCGCCATGATTTCTACCCCAGGATTTCCACCCCATGCCTTTGCCGGGTGGTTCTAGAGCATGACGGCGGGGAAAAGAAGGAGGCCAGGCACGGATTGTCCGCTCGTCCCGGCGAAGGCGGGGACCCAGACTTCAATTTGCCCGGCGCGAAATCTGAACTCCCGCTTTCGCGGGAGTGAGCGGAATTAGGGATCTGGGTTCGCGCTCTTGCCTAGG
>JASHOX010000003.1 GCA_030038415.1 Xanthobacteraceae bacterium | reverse complement strand
AGGAGGAGATCGTCTTGGCCCTCCAAGGCGAAAACGGCATCGACAAGATCGTGCCGCGCGCCTTGTTCGCGGAGTTGGACTTTCAGGCGGTCGGCGAAGAAGGAAAGCAAATCCGACTCGAGCGACCGCATGTCGGTCGTTCTGTATTTGGAGGCAGTCTGCGAACGGCTGAGAAACGTCACAACGGCCGGGATGCCGAATGCCGCGATCGGCAATGTCAAACCGTTCGACAGGATCAGCCGGATGATTCCCAATGCCGCCCGCCGCAAAGCAAACGGGTCTTTCGAACCGGTCGGTTTCTCATCGATCGCCCAAAACCCGACCAGCGTGTCGATCTTGTCCGCCAGCGCCACCGCGATTGCCACCGGGTCGCTCGGCACCAGATCATCCGGTCCCTTCGGGCCATAATGATCCTCGATGGCGTGGGCGACCGCTTCGTCCTCGCCCTGCGCCTCGGCGTAATATTTGCCCATGGTGCCTTGCAGCTCGGGAAATTCGCCGACCATTTCCGTGAGCAGGTCGGCCTTACACAGCCGCGCCGCACGTTTTGCTTTAACAGAGTCGGCGCCGACGAGCGGCGCCAATTCGGCAGCCAATCGTTCAATGCGTTCAATGCGCTCGGCCTGCGTGCCCAACTTCTCGTGAAACACGATGTCCTTGAACTTTGACAGCCGATCTTCGAGTTTTGTCTTTAAATCGGTCTCGTAGAAAAACTTGGCATCCGACAGCCGCGCGCGGATGACGCGCTCGTTGCCGGCGATGATGGCCGCGCCGCCGTCCTCGGCGTCCATATTCGAGACCAGAATGAACTTGTCGACCAGCTTGGCGTGGGCGGCGTCGCGCAGCACGAAGCATTTCTGGTTGGCGCGGATGGTGGCGCGGATCACCTCCTCGGGAATCCGCAGGAAGCTCTGGTCGAACGATCCCATCAGCACCACCGGCCATTCGACCAGACCCGCGACCTCGTCGAGCAGGCTTTCGTCCTCGACCAGCTCAAGACCTTGCGCGAAAGCGAGCTGTTTCGCCTCGATGAGGATGATCTGCCTGCGCCGCTCGGCGTCGGGCACGACCTTGGCCCTGTCGAGCTTCGCCAGATAGTCGTCGAGGCGGCGCACCGTGAACGGCTGCGGCGCCATGAAACGATGACCGCGCGTGACGTTGCCGGCGGCGATGCCGTCGATTTTGAACGGCACGATATCGGGCTCCTCGGTCTCCGGCCCGAAAGTGGCGAGAATCGAATGCAGCGGCCGCACCCAGGTCAGCGCTCCCGGCGCCGCCGACGGCGCCCCCCAGCGCATCGATTTCGGCCACGGAAAGCTCTTGATGACGTCGGGCAGAATTTCGCCGATCACCTCGATGGCGGCGCGGCCCGGCTTCTCGATCACCGCGACATAAAAGTCGCCCTTCTTGTCGGGCTGCACCTTGGCGTCGGCGATCGATTTCAATCCGGCGGCCTTCAAAAATCCGGCGATGGCGTTGTCCGGCGCGCCGACACGCGGGCCCTTCTTCTCCTCGCGCAAGTCCGGCTGGCGCACCGGCACGCCGTGCACGGCGAGCGCGAGGCGGCGCGGCGTGACGAAGGCCTTGGCGCCCTCATAGACGAGTCCGGCTTCGACCAGCCGGTCGGTGACCGCTTTGCGCAAATCCTCCGCGGCGCGGGCTTGCATGCGCGCCGGGATTTCCTCGGAGAACAGTTCGAGCAAAAGGTCAGGCATTAAGGTAATTGTTTGTGACTGCCGTCGCACATCGGCTTTTTTCCGGAACGCTTGCAGGCGCAGAACCAGGCCTCCTCGTCCGCAGCCGGCTTGTACTCGATCGGCGAGAAGGAGGAGCCCTTGTGCGAGCCGTCGCAGAACGGTTGCGATTTCGATCGCCCGCAGGCGCACCACCAATATGATTTTCCGGCCTCGACGTTGACCGGGATCGGCCGCCGTCCGCCGATGTCAGGCATTTCGCTCATTGCCGCCCTCCGCATTCGCTCATGAATCTCTGCCGCCGCCTTCGGTTGCGAGCCACGCCGCGCCGCACGCCTTGGCCAGTTCGCGCACGCGTAAAATGTAGCTCTGCCGCTCGGTCACCGAAATCACCCCGCGCGCGTCGAGCAGATTGAAGACGTGACTCGCCTTGATGCACTGGTCGTAGGCTGGCAGCGCCATCAGATGCCGGCCGCGATTGGTGCCCTCGCCGCCATCGGCCTGCCAGCCGGCTTCGAGATATTTGTTGCACGCGGTTTCCGCCATACGGAATTGTTCGAACAGCATGTCGGTGTCGGCATATTCGAAATTGTGCCGGGAATATTCCTGCTCGGCTTGGAGGAACACGTCGCCGTAGCTCACCCGCTGCGCGCCGTCGCGGCCGTTGAAATTGAGCTCGAACACGTTCTCGACGCCCTGCACATACATCGCCAGCCGTTCGAGGCCGTAGGTCAGCTCGCCGGAGACCGGTGCGCATTCGAAGCCGGCGACCTGCTGAAAATAAGTGAACTGCGAAACCTCCATGCCGTCGCACCAGCATTCCCAGCCGAGCCCCCAGGCGCCGAGCGTGGGGCTTTCCCAGTCGTCCTCGACGAAGCGGATGTCGTGGACTTTCGGATCGATGCCGATCGCGTAAAGCGATTTGAGATAAAGCTCCTGCAGATCGTCCGGCGACGGTTTTAAGATCACCTGCAGCTGATAGTAATGCTGCAGCCGGTTCGGGTTCTCGCCGTAGCGGCCGTCCTTGGGCCGGCGCGACGGCTGCACGTAAGCGGCGTTCCAGGGCTTCGGCCCGAGCGCGCGCAGCGTGGTTGCCGGATGGAAGGTGCCGGCGCCGACCTCCATGTCATAGGGCTGCAAAATGACGCAGCCCCAATCCGCCCAATAGCGCTGCAGGGCGAGAATGAGCCCCTGGAACGAGCGTTCGGGGCGCATGGGGGGCGGCAAACTATCGTTCATGAGCCGTTGTTGGTGGAACGCCCGGCCGAGGTCAAGCCTGGGCCTGCATGATCGAACCCGAGATGACGATTCGTTTCGCGCCCGGTAAGCTAGCATTGCAAAGTAGCGATCGGCGCCCCGGGGAGGAAATTGTGCGCATAATTCGAATCATAGTGATTGGGCTGGCCGCGGTTATGGCGCTGGCTGTCCCACATTTGGCCAAGGCGCAGGATTTTCCGACCCGGCCGGTTCGCATCGTGGTGGCGTTTCCGCCCGGCGGCCCGACCGATTTCGTCGGCCGCGTCATCGCCGACAAGATGACGGCGCTGCTTGGCCAGCGCGTCTATATCGACAACAAGGCCGGCGCCAATGGCACGCTCGGCGGCGGCGACGTCGCCAAGTCCGATCCCGACGGCTATTCGCTGTTCCTCACCACCGCCGGCGCGGTGACGGTGTCGCCGCACGTCATGGCGAAAATGCCGTTCGACACGTTCCGCGATTTCGCGCCGGTCGCGCTGGTCACCAAGGTCACCGAAGTCCTGGTGGTGTCGCCGAAACTCGGCGTCAAAAGCGTCAAAGACCTTGTCGGCCTTGCCAAGCAGAAGCCGGGCGCCGTGACCTTCGCCTCGACCGGCGTCGGTTCCCCGCCGCATCTCGCGCAGATTTTGCTGGCGAACGCGGCGGGCGTGAAATTCCTGCACGTGCCCTATCGCGGCGCCGCGCCGGCATTGACCGATCTGCTCGCCGGCCAGGTGCAAGCGGTGTCGCTCGACATGCCGGTGGTGATTTCGCAAATCCAGGCCGGCAACCTGCTGCCGATCGGCGTGGCGGCAGACAAGCGCGACCCGCTGCTGCCGGACGTGCCGACGCTGGCCGAACAGGGTTATCCGAACACCGACGCCTCAAACTGGTACGCGCTATTGGCGCCGGCCAAGACGCCGCCTGCCGTGATCGCCAAGCTCAACAAGGCCGTCAACGATGCGCTCAACGACCCCGCGGTGCATGACAAGCTGGTCAAAGCCGGCGCCGTGCCGGTTGGCGGCACGCCGCAGTCGCTGGCGACGTTCCTCAAGTCGGAATACGACAAATGGGGCCGCGTCGTCGAAGCGAACGGCATCAAGGAGCAGTAAGATCAGAACAGCTCCGCTCGTTCCCGCGAAAGCGAGGACCCGTTCTGGATTCCCGCTGACGCGGGAATGAGCGGCACAGTCAGCCCGGCCGATACTCGCCGGTCTTCGGATCGGGCTTCAATTTTGGCAACGTCGAGCGGTCGAGCGGCTCGACCGACGCCTTGGCACGCAGCTCATCGAGCTCGGTGTTGACGCGCTGAACCTCGCGGGCGCACCAGCGCACCACCATCGCCGCTCCCATAACCCCAAGCGCGAACACTATGAGCGGCGGCATTGTTGTACTCCCAGTAAACCAAGCCCGGTTGTCAGAGGCCATAACGCGCCCAAATAGCGCGCGCTTCAAGCGCCGAAATCATGTCCGCGGCAAGGCCCGTTCCATTCCCGGCCGCCGTCACCTCGCCACCGGCGACGCCGAGAACGCGACGGCCCAGGAACCCACGCTCGGCAGTAATCAGGGGAGTAACCACTTTCTCTCCGAATCGTTCGCGCAAAGTGCCGCGCAAATCGCCGATGGCGTCAATGAGGCCGAGTTCCAAGGCCCTTCGTCCGGTCCAATATTCGCCGGAAAATAAGTCATTTTCCGGACCCTGAAGCTTGGCGCCGCGCCGCGATTTGACGAGCGCGATGAAGTCTTCGTGGATTTGTCGCTGCAATTTCTTCAACCGTTCGACGTCGTCGGGATTTTCCGGCAGGAACGGATCGAGCATCGCCTTGTGCTCGCCGGACGTATAGAGCCGGCGCTCGACGCCGATCCTGGCGATCAGTTTGTCGAGACCGAACGAGCCGCCGACCACCCCGATCGAGCCGACGATCGAATGCGGATCGGCGATGATTTCGTCGCCGGCACAGGCGATCATGTAGCCGCCGGAGGCGCCGGCGTCTTCGACGAAAGCAAGCACCGGCCGCTTATGCTCGGCCGCCAGTTCGCGTATGCGCCGGAAGATGAGGTGCGATTGTACCGGGGAGCCGCCCGGTGAATTGATGGCGAGCGCGACCGCGGCGGCGCGGCGGATGCCGAAGGCGCGATCAAGCGTGCGGGCGATACCGGCAAGCGACAGGCCCGGCCGCAACGGCGTCGAAAATCCGATGATGCCGGTCAGCCGCACCACTGGCACGATCGGTCGGTCAAGGCGAAAACGCTGGGGGAGCAGCGGGCTCATCGCGCCGAACAGGCGGCCGCAGAACTCCCGCACGCGCTCTCCGCTCCACGGTTCGGTCATAAAGTTCAAATATGAGGGATCGTCTTAAGCCTCAAGTAACTATTTCTTAATGGGTGGAACGCTTCTTGCTTCGATGGCGGATGTCGAAAACAGCGGCGGAGGCTAAACAGTGACCAAGATCGAATTTCTCTTGATGCTTATCAGCGTATTTGTTGGTCTTTCCTATATTCCTGTCCGCACCGAGGCGAAGAAAGCCGTGTCGGGCCGCTCGATTCGCTACCAGCGTGATGCCTAACGGCTGAGCAGCAATCGCGTCTTAGTACCCGAATTGACTTCGGGATTTATCGCAACATAGCGCTCAGCTCTCCAGGAATGGCAGGACGGCGCCACCGCGCAACACCGCTTCCGCGGCCGCGCTTGGTTTGCCGCCGGCATCGGCAAGAACGAAGCCCGGCAGCAGCGACAGGGTTCCGCCACGGCCTTTCGTGGCGCGCGCCAGGACACGGATTGCCGCAATGCCGGGCTTCGGATGGATCGGCAAGATCGAGACCGCACCGAAATCCGCGGCAAGCGCCGCAAGCGCATCGGTAAGAGCGTCGGCGCGCCAGATCAGTGTCACCACGCCTGAAGGGCGCAGGAGCCGCGCCGCAGTGCGCAGCCAGACCATCAAGGTATCATCCGACGCAATCCGCGCCATGCGGCGGTCATGATGGGGCGACGGATTTTGCGGCGGATTAAATGGCGGATTCATCAGCACGTGGTCGGCCGACTGCGGCACGAGCCCGGCGGCGGCAAACGCGGTAGCGGGTGCGGCAACATCGAGACAAACAGCGTGCACGCGTGCGGCAAGTGCGTTGCGCGCGGCATTGTCCTGCGCCAGCGCCGTCAATGCAGGATCGATCTCGACCAGCGTCACGGTAAGCCCATCGACGCGGTAGGCCAGCGCCAAGCCCGCGGCGCCGACGCCGGCGCCAAGCTCAACCGCGTGCTCGCCGGCTTGTGCCGGCGTTGCCGCCGCCAGCAGGATCGCGTCATGGCCGAAGCGATGGCCGCGCAACGGCTGGCGCAGCACCAGTCTGCCGCCGAGAACGGCATCCTCACTGGTTCCACCCCGCTCGGCGGAGATTTCAGTCGACGTTTCAGTCAATGGGAGGCCGTAGCTCGTTACCGAAGCCGGCGTCTTGCAACAGCCGCCGCGCCGCATGGATTTGATCCTCGCCGACCAGGATGCGGCGCGGGAAAATGCCGATCGAGCCTTCCATGACGCTCATATTCTGGTCGACCACCATATGCGCGATGCGCGCGCCGTTGAGCAGCGCTTCGATCGCCGAGATCAACACGGCATCGTTGGTGCGGACGAGTTCGCGCAAATTTCAGCTCCGCCGCCGTTCCTCGCCCGGCGCGCGCAGCGCGAGATAGGCGATCAGCTTCGCCTCGCGCCGCCCGCGCGTGACGGTGTCGAGAATAAGCCCGCAGGCGATCGACAGGAAGGCAAGCACCATCAAGCCGGTCGACAGCACCGCAGTCGGCAGCCGCGGCACGATGCCTTCCTGCACGTAGGTAATGAGGATCGGAATGGCGAGCCCGACCGACATGATGATGAGCGCGATGCCGAAGGCGCCGAACAGCGATAACGGCCGTTCGGCGCGGTAAAGCCGCAACACCGTCCAAAGGATGCGGAAACCGTCCTGCCAGGTCGACAGCTTGGACACCGAGCCGGCCGGTCGCGAATAATACGGCGTCGCCAGCTCGCCGACCGGTAATTCCAGCTCAAGCGCATGCACGGTCAATTCGGTCTCGATCTCGAAGCCGCCGGACAGAATCGGAAATGACTTCACGAAGCGGCGCGAGAACACTCGATAGCCGGACAGGATGTCGGTAAAGGCGCGGCCGAAGATATGAGCGACGAAACCGCTCAACAGCCGATTGCCGGCGCGATGGCCGGGGCGGTAGGCCGCCTCCTCGCGGTCGACGCGGGTCGCCACCACCATGTCGAGCCGCTCCGCGATGAGCTTGTCGATCATCGCCGGCGCGCTCGGCGCGTCATAGGTGGCGTCGCCGTCGACCAGCACGTAAACGTCGGCTTCGATGTCGTTGAACATGCGCCGCACCACGTAGCCTTTGCCCTGATGGGTCTCGCGGCGGACGACGGCGCCGGCCTGCTTGGCCGCCGCTACGGTGCCGTCGGTGGAATTATTGTCATAAACGTGGACGGTCGCCGCCGGCAGTACGGCGACGAAATCGGCAACTACTTTGGCGATCGCGTGTTCTTCGTTGTAGCAAGGGACCAACACCGCCACTTCCAATTGGGTAGCGTCGTAGCGGTTTGTACCTATGGGTTTTCCGGCGAGTTCGTTGGTCGACATGCCGATTTCTTGCCCCTTCCCGCCGCCACGCCCGAGTCCTCGCGTGGCATGATCGTTGCTGGCGGGACGCCGCCGGCGAATCTCTAGATGGCAGCACGATATTGGCAGGCAGACTTGCCGCATGACCATAGCGTTTCTATGCTCCCGCGTCGCGTCCGCAGAATGCTTGCCTGGAGAATGCCGTAGTGGCCGTCATTGTCCCCTTCGAAAGCCCGCGTGAGCCGTCGATCGACCCCCTGGTCGACTTGGTCGCCGCCGACATGGAGCGCGTCAACGCCACGATCATCGGGCGCACCGGCTCCGAAGTGACGATGATTCCGGAGGTCGCCAAGCACCTCATCAATTCCGGCGGTAAGCGGCTACGCCCGATGCTGACACTCGCTTTGGCGCGGCTCGCCGGCTACGCCGGCGATGGCCACATCAAGCTCGCCGCCGCGGTCGAGTTTATGCACACCGCGACGTTGCTGCACGACGACGTCGTCGACGAGAGCGAGCTGCGGCGCGGGCGGCTTGCCGCCCGCATGCTCTGGGGCAATGAGGCGAGTGTATTGGTCGGCGACTTCCTGCTTGGTCAGGCGTTTAAGATGATGGTCGAGGTCGGCAGCCTCAAGGCGCTGGAAATCCTCTCCGCCGCCGCCGCGGTGATTGCCGAGGGCGAAGTCATGCAGCTTGCCGCCGCCAAGAACACGGCGACAACCGAGGATGAATATATCGCCGTGATCCGGGCCAAGACCGCCGAATTGTTCGCGGCGGCTTGCGAAGTCGGCCCGGCGCTGTCGGTGCGGCAAAAGGCGGAAGCCGCCGCCAGCCGCTCCTTCGGCATGAATCTCGGCATCACCTTCCAACTGATCGACGACGTGCTCGACTATGGCGGCGCCGCAGCGCGGCTCGGCAAGAACATCGGCGACGACTTCCGCGAGGGCAAGATCACGCTGCCGGTGGTGCTCGCTTTCCGCCGCGGCAGCGACGACGAACGCGAATTCTGGCGGCGGACGCTGGAACGCGGCGAGACCAAGGGTACCGACCTCGACCATGCCATCGGCTTGATGGTTAAGCACCGTGCCCTCGAGGACACCATTGGCCGCGCACATCATTACGGCGCCATCGCCCGCGACGCGCTCGCTTTATTTCCTGACTCGGACATGAAGGCGGCGCTAGTCGAGACGGTAGATTTTTGTATCGCGCGGACGCATTAGCTTTCGCCTCGCGGCGCAAATCGCAGTGTCAGCCGCTTCCCAACACGCAGGCCCGCACCCACCATTGCGGACATTTGTCGCTCAGTGTTTTTGCCGCGCTTTGCGCGGCATCAGGTGAATCGAAAAGTCCGAAACATGTCGCGCCGGAGCCCGACATGCGGGCCAGCCGGCAGCCGGCAAGCGCGCGCAGGGCCGCCAGTAGACCGCCGACCGCCGGCGCAAGCTTAATCGCCGCAGCTTCGAGATCGTTCGCCTGCCGCGCCAGAGCCTGGAAAAATTGCTGCCGGTCTTGGGTTTTCTCCACCGCCGCCAGATCAAACGGCGGGAGCGGATGGACGGCGGCCGGCCACCCGGCAAAAACATCCTTGGTCGCCAGCGCGACGCCGGGATTGACCAGCACGGCGTGCAGCGGCGGCAGATCAAGCGGCGCGGAAAGTTTCTCGCCGATGCCCCACATCAACCGCGGCCGCGGATCGAGGCAGACCGGCACATCGGCGCCGGTGGCGCGGGCAGCCTCGTAAAGGCGCGGATCGCCAGGAGGCAGTTCATTGGCCCGCGCCATGAGCCGCAGTGCCGCAGCCGCGTCGGCCGAGCCGCCGCCGAGCCCGGCCGCCACCGGCAATTCCTTATCGAGATGGAATGCGCCTGCGACGAGCCCGGGAATGCGCGCGGCCAGCGCGCGCGCGGCTTTGAGCACGAGATTGTCGTCGTTGGCGCCGGCCTGGGCTGCGCGCGGCCCGCCGACCGTCAACGCGAGCGTGCTCCCCGGCGTCAAGCTCAAGCGGTCGCCGCAATCGGCGAATGCGACCAGGCTGGAAATCTCATGATAGCCGTCGGCGCGGCGGCCCAGAACCCGCAGCGTCAGATTGACCTTGGCCGACGCGGTCTCAACAAGCGGAATGGGCAAGAAGAACCCTCACCCGCCGCTGCCGGTCTTCTTCTTTTCGACGTCGGCCGCCGAATTCGCCTTGTCGGCATCGCTGGCCGCGGCCGGCTTGGTGGCATCGGCCGCCGCCGACGTGTCGGGTGGCAGACCGTTTTTCAGCTTAGCCTCGATCTTGGGCAAATCTTCCGGCTCGGGCTTGAGGTCGATCGCCTGCGACCACTGGAAGCGCGCTTCCAAGGTGCGCCCAACCCGCCAATAGGCGTCGCCGAGATGGTCGTTGATGGTCGGGTCTTCGGGCTTGAGCTCCACAGCGCGTTCCAGATTCTTGACCGCCTCGTCGTAATTGCCGGTGCGGAAATAGGCCCAGCCCAGCGAATCGACGATGTAGCCGTCGTCCGGCCGCTGCTCGACGGCCTTGCGGATCATGTCCATGCCTTGATCGAGATGGACGCCCTGATCGACCCACGAATAGCCGAGATAATTGAGCACCAGCGGCTGATCTGGATAGAGCTCGAGCGCCTTTTTCATGTCGGCCTCGGCGAGCGGCCACTGATGCGAGCGCTCGTAGCAGATGCCGCGGAAGTAGAACATCACCCAGTTCGACTTGTCGGGATTTTGCAGCGTGTCGATGGCTTTGCTGTAAGTCTTGGCGCAATCGGCGAAATCCTTGTGCCCACGCTCAACATTGCCGAGCTCGATGATCGCTTGGGTGTCCTTGGGATGATCGGCGATAACTTTATCAAGGAGCTTCTTGGCATCGTCAGTGCGGCTGAGCGTATCGAGATCGACCGCCATCTGGATTTGCGCATTGCGTGCCAGCGGCGAGCTTGCCGGCACTCGCTCATAGGCCTTGATGGCCAGATCGGGCTTCTTGAGATCCTCGTAGAGATCGCCGAGCGACAGCAGCGCCATGGCGTGGTTCGGCTCAAGATAAAGCGCAAGCTGCAGATAGATCAGCGCGAGGTCCTCGCCGCCGCGGCGTCCGATCGAGGCGCCGAGCCCGTAGAGCGCCTCCGCGGCGCCGGCCTGGGGCGTATCGACAAGCGGCGGCAGCTTTTCGCCGTCGCCGATCCGCTTCATCTCTTCGTCGATCAACGGATGATTTGGCAGTTCCTTGGCGAAATCCGCATAAACCTTGAGCGCGTCGTCCTTGCCGGCGTTGCGCGACAGCCAGCGGCCATAGGCTTGCACCGTACGCAGAGCCGTGGGATCGGCCTTGTAGGCGCTGGCATAGCGCTTGCCCGCGGCCTTGTTGTCCTTGGCCAGATCGAGGAGCAGCCCGGCATGCAGATCCTTGAAAATGCCGTACCAATCCGGCCCCGACAGCTTGTCCATGGTGTCGATGGCCGTGTGGGTATCGCCCTGCCCGGCAAGCGCCCAGGCCGACAGCAGCGTCGCCGTGAGGTCGGTCACCGGACCGCGCACCGACTGCGCGAAATCTTCGCGGGCGGCCGCGTAATGCTTCTTCTTCAGCTCACGGATGCCGACGACCAGCCGCGAAATGCGATCGCTGTGATCGATCGCGAGCAGCCGGTCGGCAAGCTTGCTTGCCGCGTCGATGTCGCCGTCGCTTAGCTCGGACAGAAACGCGCGGCTGAGCAGATCAGAGTTGTGCGGATCAAGCTTGAGGACGTCGAGGTAATAGGTGGCGGCGGCGCCCTCGTCGCGTTCCGCTGACGCGTGCCGGGCGGCCAGATAACTGCCGAAGGCGTTCTCAGGCGAAAGCTGCTGTTGCGGCGGCGTCTCGGCGGCAAGCGCTGACGAAAGGCTGAAAGCTAAGGCGATGCCGACAAGGGCGGCATGCCGGGGCAGCGAATGAGTCACGAAATCTCCCTTGGCGAATTGGTTCGGGTGACGAACTGGCCCGGTGGCGCGGGAATCAAGCGCCCGATGCCTCTCAATGTCTGCGCAAGAATGGCCCTTTTGCCGCACGCCCGCAAGGACACAAACTAAGCACCCCGCGACGTTCCCGCGCCCACTGGGGCTTTAGGCCGCAACGGCGGCGAAATCGCGGCAGTAGAATTACATACCGGCCGCGAAGTCGTGCCGCCGTTTCGCCGCTCGGTGCGCGCAGCTCAGACGCCGATCACATATTCGGATAATTCGGTCCGCCGCCGCCTTCGGGCGGCACCCAGGTAATGTTCTGGTTCGGGTCCTTGATGTCGCAAGTTTTGCAGTGGACGCAGTTCTGCGCGTTGATCACGAACTTCTCTTGCCCGCTTTCTTCGACCCATTCATAGACGCCGGCCGGGCAATAGCGCGCCGAGGGCCCGGCATAGATGTCGTGTTCGGACGACTTTTGCAGAGCCATGTCGCGCACCAGAAGATGGACCGGCTGGTCCTCCTCATGATTGGTGTTCGACAAATAGACCGACGACAGCCGGTCGAAAGTCAGCTTGCCGTCGGGCTTAGCATAGTCGATGCGCCGGCATTTTGCCGCAGGCTGCAGCGTCGCATAGTCCGGCTTGCCATGCTTGAGCGTGCCGAACGGCGAAAAGCCGAGCGTGCAAGTCCACATGTCGAGCCCGCCGAGCGCAATGCCGAGCGTGGTGCCGAATTTCGACCATAGCGGCTTGGCATTGCGCACCCGCCACAGATCGCGCCCCACCGGAGACGAGCGCCAAGCGCTTTCGTAGCTGGTAAGCTCGTCATTGCCGCGGCCGGCGGCGAGCGCCGCAGCGACATGCTCGGCCGCGAGCATGCCCGACAGTATGGCGTTATGGCTGCCCTTGATGCGCGGCACGTTGACGAAGCCCGCCGCGCAGCCGATCAGCGCGCCGCCGGGGAAGGTGAGCTTCGGCACCGACTGCCAGCCACCTTCGGTAATGGCGCGGGCGCCGTAACAAATACGTTTCCCACCGGCGAAAGTGTCGCGGATCAAAGGATGCGTCTTGAAACGCTGAAATTCCTCGAATGGCGACAAATAGGGATTGCGGTAATTGAGGTGAACGACGAAGCCGACGGAAACCAGATTGTCGTCGTAATGATAAAGGAACGAACCGCCGCCGGTGCGATTGTCGAGCGGCCAGCCGAGCGTGTGCTGCACGAGACCCTTGTTGAATTTTTCCGGCGCGACCTGCCACAGCTCTTTCAGCCCAATGCCGAATTTTTGCGGCTGCCGACCTTGCGATAATCCAAAGCGCTCGATCAGCACCTTGGACAGGCTGCCGCGTGCGCCCTCGGCCAACAAAGTATATTTGCCGCGAAGCTCCATGCCGCGGGCGAAGCCGGGCTTGTGATGGCCGTCCTTGGCAACGCCCATGTCGCCGGTGGCGATGCCGGCGACCGCATTGTTCTCGAACAAGACTTCGACGGCGGCAAAGCCCGGATAAATCTCGACGCCGAGCGCTTCGGCCTTCTTGGCCAGATAGCGGCAGACGTCGCCGAGCGAGACGATGAAATTGCCGTGATTGCTCATCAGCGGCGGCATCAGCGCCAGCGGCAGACGCAGTGCGCCGGAAGCGCCGAGCGCATAGAAGCGGTCGGCGATGACCTCGGTTTTGATCGGCGTATCTTCGCCGCGCCATTCCGGAATGAGGCTGTCGAGGCCGATCGGGTCGATTACCGCGCCTGAGAGGATATGGGCGCCGACCTCGGAGCCCTTCTCGACCACGACGACGGATTTGTCCGGCGCAAGCTGCTTGAGCCTGATGGCGGCGGCAAGGCCGGCCGGCCCGGCGCCGACGATCACGGTATCGAATTCCATTGCCTCCCGGGGCGGAAGCTCCGGCGTATTCATGGCATGCTCCGTATCCCGGTCGATTGCTGGTGATTTTTCACGAAATGAGTGCCAATACAATCGACAAAGACAAACGCCAGATTCCAACCGTGACACCGCAACCCAAAGACGCGCGGGAACTTCTCGCCTTCTACCTCGATGCCGGCGCCGACGCGCTGATCGGCGACACACCGGTCGACCGCATGGCGGAGGAGGCGTTGCCTCCCCCCGCAGCGGGGAGGCCCGCTGCGGCTCGCGTTGCGAAGGAAGGCGCAGCCGGCGGCAGTCTAAAGCCCGGCCCCACTCTGGATCGCCTTCGACGATCCGGCCCTCCCCCTGCGGGGGAGAATCGATCACGCTCGGCGGCCGTCGCGCCAACGTCGCCCGAAGCCGCTGTGATGGCGGCGCGCCAGGCCGCGCGCACCGCGCGGACGCTCGACGAACTGCGTGCGCTGCTCGAAGCTTTCGAAGGCTGCGCGTTGCGCGCCACCGCAACCCAGCTCGTGTTCGCCGACGGCAACCCGCAAAGCCGCGTGATGTTTGTCGGCGAGGCGCCCGGCTACGACGAGGACATCGTCGGCCGTCCTTTTGTCGGCCGCTCTGGCAAGTTGCTCGACCTGATGATGGCGGCTATCGGGCTCGATCGCGCCAGCGTTTATATCGCCAATGTCGTGCCGTGGCGGCCGCCCGGCAACCGCACGCCCACCCCACAGGAGACCGCAATCTGTCTGCCGTTCATCCGCCGTCAGATCGAGCTGGCGAATCCCGATTTCATGGTCTGCCTCGGCGGTCCGGCGATGCAGACGCTGCTCTCGGTCAAGGACGGCATTACCCGCACGCGCGGGCGCTGGTTTCCCTACGACACCGGAACGCGCGAGATCCGCGCGCTGGCGACCTTCCATCCCGCCTTCCTGCTGCGCAGCCCGTTGCAGAAGCGCTTCGCCTGGCGGGATTTTTTGGCGCTGAAGAAGGCGCTGGCGGCGCCCGCTACTTGACCTTCATGTAGTCAGGCAGGCCGCCAGCCAGAAAATCCTCGCGCGGCGGCGCGAACACGTCGATCACTTCGGTGTCCTCCGGGAAGAACGCCTCGCGCTCGACGCCGCCCGGGATCACTACGACGTCGCTCGGCCCGCAGCTGCGCCGCTCGTCGCCAAGCCGGAATTCCATCTTGCCCTTGAGCATGTAGGCGATTTGTTCATGCGGATGTTTGTGCGCGTTCGCATGCGCACCCGCTTTCATGCTCCACCACACGATCATTTCGCGGTCGCCGGCGGCGATCTTGCGGCTGATCTTGTCCGAGATAGGCTCCTCCGGCAGCGCGGCGAGCGAGGCAAAACCTTTTAGCTTGGGCATTTCGTCTCCTCCCGTAGCGCCTGCAGCCTATCCCAACGCGAACTTGACGGCGAAAACCACCGCCAGGACCAGCACCGCGGGCGTGGCATCCGCGAATTTCCCGGCGATCAGCTTGCACAGCGCGTAAGTGATGAAGCCGAGCCCGATGCCGGTCGCGATCGAATAAGTCAACGGCATGGTGACGGCGGCGACCACGGCGGGGGCTGCTTCGGTGATGTCGTCCCAGTCGATCTCGGCAAGCCCGCGCGCCATGATGCAGGCGACATAAAGCAGCGCCGCCGATGACGCATAGGCCGGCACCATGCCGGCGAGCGGCGCGAAAAACAACGCCGCCAGGAAGAACATGGAGACGAAGAGAGCAGTGAGCCCGGTGCGGCCGCCGGCGGAGACGCCCGCCGCGCTCTCGATATAGCTCGTTGTCGTCGAGGTGCCGATTAGCGAGCCGAACATGGCGGCGAAGCTGTCCGCCAGAAGCGCCTGTTTCATGCGCGACAGATTGCCGTCGTTGTCGGTCAAGCCGGCGCGATGGGTGACGCCGATCAGGGTGCCGGCATTGTCGAACACGTCGACGAACAGGAAGCTGAAGATCACGATCAGAAACGAGCCTTCCGTCACGCGCGAGAAATCGAGTTGGAGAAAAGTCGGCGCCAAGGACGGCGGCGCCGAGACTACGCCGCTGAATTTGGTAAGGCTAAGCGGGATGCCGATCACGGTGACGATCAGGATGCCGATCAGCGTACCGCCGATGATGCGGCGATAGTTTAGCGCCGTGATCAGCACGAGGCCAAGCAGGCACAAAATCGCCACCGGATTGCGCAGATCGCCAAGCGTGACCAGCGTCGCCGGCGATGCCACCACGATCTTCGCCTCTTCGAGCGCGATGATGCCGAGAAACAGGCCGACGCCGGCGGAGATAGCCAGTTTCAGATTCTTCGGAATCGAATTGATGATGTATTCGCGGATGCGGAAGATCGAAATCAGGAAAAAGATCACGCCGGAGCAGAACACCGCGGCGAGCGCCTGCTGCCAAGTATATTTCAATGTCAGAACCACGGTGAAGGCAAAGAAGGCGTTGAGCCCCATGCCAGGCGCCAGCGCGATCGGATAATTAGCGTAGAGCGCCATCACCATGGTGGAGACCGCCGCGGCAATGCAGGTGGCGACGAACACCGCGCCCTTGTCCATCCCGGTATTGCCGAGGATCTGCGGATTGACGAAGACGATGTAGACCATCGTCAGGAACGTGGTCAGGCCGGCGATGAATTCGGTACGGACATTGCTGCCCGCCTGCTCTAGGCCGAACCAACGATCCAGTACGGATTGCGGCTTTTGCACGCGGCTTGCGCCGACGTCGTCCATGGTCTTCCCCCTCGCCCGACTGTGCCCATATGTTATAGGACGATTCCACGGCCGCGGGTGACGGAGTTGCGTCATGCACCTCGATCCGGTTCTGCTGGCGCGGTTGCAATTCGCCTTTACCGTCTCCTTTCACATCATTTTTCCGACCTTTACGATCGGGATCGCGATCTATCTCGCGACGTTGGAAGTGTTTTGGGGCTGGACCGGCGCCGAGCTTTATAAGCGGCTCGCCGCGTTCTGGACCAAGATTTTCGCGGTGTCGTTCGCGATGGGCGTCGTGTCCGGCGTCGTGCTGTCCTATCAGTTCGGCACCAATTGGAGCCGCTTCTCGGCGGTAGCCGGCAATGTGGTCGGTCCGCTGCTCGGTTATGAGGTCTTGGGGGCGTTCTTTCTCGAGGCCTCGTTTCTCTCGGTGATGCTGTTCGGCGGCGAACGGGTGCCGCGCTGGCTGCATGTGTTCTCCGCCCTGATGGTCGCCCTCGGCACGACCATGTCGGCGTTCTGGATTCTCTCGGCCAACAGCTGGATGCAAACGCCGGCCGGCTACACGATGGCGGACGGCATCGCCTATCCGGCGGACTGGTGGGCGATCATCTTCAATCCAAGCTTTCCCTACCGGCTCGCCCACATGCTCAATGCCTCGCTGCTCACCGGCGCCTTCGTCGGCATTGCGGTCGGCGCGCGTTATCTATTGGCCAATCGCCACGCTGAGGAAGCTCGCACCATGCTGCGCATGGCGATCGGGCTGACCGCGGTGCTGGCGCCGCTGCAGCTCGTCATCGGCGATCTGCACGCCGAGAACACGCTCAAATATCAGCCGACCAAGATTGCCGCCATGGAGGCGCATTGGGACGGCAGCCAGCCGGCGCCATTCGAAATCTTCGCCTGGCCGGATGAAAATACGGAAAGCAATCTCTACTCGATCTCGCTGCCGCACATCGCGTCGCTTCTGGTGACCCGGCAATGGGACGGTCTATTCCCGGGATTAAAGGACGTGCCGGCGACGGATCGGCCGCCGCTGCCGAACGTGTTCTTTAGCTTCCGCATCATGGTGGCGATCGGTCTCTATATGATCGCCGCGGCCTGGTTCGGCGCCTGGCTGTGGTGGCGCGGCCGGCTGTTCGAGACGCGCTGGTATCTGCAAGTGGCGGCGCAGACCTGGTGGGTCGGTTTCGTCGCCGTCATTGCCGGCTGGGTCGTCACCGAAAGCGGCCGCCAGCCGTGGATCGTGGACGGCATTTTGCGCACTGCCGACGCGGTCTCGCCGGTGCCGGGCGAAAGCGTTGCGACGACGCTGATCCTCTTCGTCCTGGTTTACGGCGTCGTGTTCTCGTTCGGCATCTATTTCATCAACCGGCTGATCGCCCAAGGCATCCAGAAAACGCGACTGACTGAAAGGGCGCCGCATCTCGCCGCCGGTCATCCGACTTTCGAGACCTGAGGGCTCGTCATGACTCGTACTTTGGACATCGCCCCATGGCTTCCTTGGATCTGGGCCGCGCTGATAGGTGTCGCGGTGGCGTTCTATGTCATCCTCGACGGTTTCGACCTCGGCATCGGCATATTGTTTCCGTTCGCCAAGAACGACGCCGAGCGCGACCGCATGCTGGCGTCTATCGCGCCGTTCTGGGACGGCAACGAAACCTGGCTGGTGCTCGGCGGCGGCGGGCTATTGGTCGCATTTCCGCGCGCCTATTCGATCATCATGCCAGCCTTTTATCTTCCGTTGATATTGATGCTGCTCGCTCTGGTGTTCCGCGGCGTCACCTTCGAATTTCGCAACATCGCGCAACACAAGCCGTTTTGGAACGCGGTGTTCGCCGCCGGCTCGACGCTGGCCGGCTTTTGCCAGGGTTTGGTGCTTGGCGGTTTGGTGCAAGGCGTGAAGATCGAGAACGGCGTCTATGCCGGCGGCCCGCTCGATTGGGCGACCCCGTTCGGCCTGTTGTGCGGATTGGGCGTCGTCGCCGGTTATGCGCTCCTTGGCGCGTGCTGGCTGATGCTCAAGACCGACGGCGACATGGCGGCCCGTGCCGCGGCAAAAGCAAAAGTGCTGCTCATCGCCGTGCTCGTCTTCATGGCCGCGGTCAGCCTCTACACACCCTTGACCATCCCGCGCATTGCACAGCGCTGGTTCACGATGCCTAATCTGATCTATCTCGCGCCAGTGCCGATCGTCACCGCGTTAGTCGCCTTCGCGGAGTGGCGCTGGATCGAGGCACGGCGCGACGCGGCGCCGTTTCTTGCCAGCATCGCGCTGTTTTTGCTGGGCTATCTCGGCCTCGTCATTTCGACCTTTCCCTATATTGTGCCGCCGACGCTGACGATCCAAGACGCCGCTGCCGCGCCATCGAGCCAGTTCTTCATGCTGATCGGCACACTGGTCCTGCTGCCGCTGATCCTCGGCTACACCGCGCTGACCTATTGGCTGTTCCGCGGCAAAGTCCGCGAAGGCGCGGCGTATCACTGACCGTCATTGCGAGCGAAGCGAGGCAATCCAGCGAAATGACACGGGCTTAACGCGCCGCCGCCGCCGCGACGCTGCCCGGCCTGATCACGCCCCAACCGATCCACAGTGTCGGCAGCCTGCCCTCCACCGGACGATTGAACGCGTGCGGCACTTCGGCAACGAGATCGGGAAAATACGCTTTGATGTCGCGCGGCGGCGTGGGCGTGGTGTCGGGAGCGAGCCACACCACCACGGCGCCCTTCTTGCGAATATCGTCGGCGGTGACCCAAGGCGAGCGCGCCGGATCGGCGTCGTAGAACACACTTGGCCGGCTCGGCGCGGCGAGCGCGACCAGCGCGGCAAGGCGCGGATCGCCCGTGACGACGGCAAGCGGCTGCCCGGTGCGCCGCTCGAAACTGTCGGCGAAGAAGCGGCCCATGGCGTTGGCCGGCTGCGCGACTTTCAGATCCATGCCGGCCGTCCACGGCAAGGCCACGATCAGGATCGGAACGAAGATCGCCGGCACGATCAACAGTCCGGCCCAAGCGAAGCCGAGAATGCGCTGATGATAGAGCGCGATGCTGTCGCCTGCGGCAATGACCAGCCCGAGCCCGGACAGTACAACAAGCGGCGCCGCGCCACCGACCGGCAGCGCACGTCCAAGCACGACGGCGACGCTCGTCGCCAGCAAGCCGGGAACAAGCGCAAAGGCCTTCACATAAGTCAGCGCGAATGCATCGACGGGCTTGCGTGCAAGCGGTGGCGCGGGATTGGCACGCACGCGCGGCCAGCCGGCCCCCAGCACCAACAGGATGGCGAGCCCGGCATGGGCGAGGATGAGTGCTGCGAGCAGCCGCAGCCACAGCATCGTGTTGGTGCCGGCGAGCGAGGCGTCGCGCAAGCGCGCCAGCGCCGGAACGAGCGTGTCGCCCGAAGCCGCCGACAACATGCCCGCGAGCCAGACGAGATGCAGGCAGAGAAACGGCACGAGCGCCAGCGCCACGATCCAGGCTTCGATCGCGTTGCCCGCGGCGCGCCCGCGCTCTGTGACTGCCGCGAACAGGACCAGCGCGCCAAGAAACAGCAGCGCTGCATCGCTGGAAAGTAGCAGCAGCGCCGCCACGACGCCGAGCGCATACCATGATCGCCGCTCGCCGCAGATTGCCGCACGCCAATAGTAAAGCAGCACAGCCGCCCACAGCGCCATGGCAAGGATCGGCGGCCCGAAATCCGGCGACGGCACCGTGAACAACGAGATGCCCACCATCAGCAGCACCGCCATCGTCGCATGCGTCGATCCGGCGATGGCGCGTCCGAGCGCAAATACGCACCAATAGGTCGCGACTACACAGGCCTGGGCCAGCGCATAGACGCCGAACATGCCGGCGGCGCGGAACGCAATTTCGGCGAGCCAATAAGCCAGCGACGGCCCGACGCCGGCATCGAAGCGCAATTCGTGACCGATCGCGAGAAGCTGCACCAGACCCTCCGGCGGGGCCGCATAAAACATCATCGGCACCGCGATCCAGATCGTGGCCTGCAACAGCACCGCCGGCCAGAACACCAGCAGCGGGCGCGAACGCAGCATTTCGATGTAAAGGGGGACGTAGAACATCGGCAAAGAACATCAGGCTCGGCGACATCCGGGCAGCATCGCCAAGCGATGGTTTGGCGTTGCCCTATACGGCGGCGGAGTTATCGAGACAAGCTAGAGTGGCAATACGCTGCTGATCGGTTCGACCGCCTCGTCATCCGTGAGGCCGAGCGCGCCAGCCACCGGCGAGAACGAGCGGCGATGGTGGATCGTCGGCCCGAGCCGGTCGAGCGCCTCGAAATGCTCGGGCACGCTGTAGCCCATGTGGCGCTCAAAACCATAGCCAGGATGCGCCGCGCCAAGGCAAGCCATCAGCCGGTCGCGTGTCACCTTGGCGACGATGGAGGCGGCGGCAATCGAGGCGACGAGCCCATCGCCACCGATCACGGCCTGGCAGTCGCAGCCGGCATCGATGCGGTCGCGGCCGTCGACGAAAACAAGGCGCGGCTTCACCGGCAGCGCCGCAACGGCCTGCGCCAGCGCCCACAGCGAGGCGCGCAGAATATTGTCGCGGTCGATGCGGGCCGGCGGCGCCATCGCCACCGCCACCTGCGCTCGAGCGCAGATGCGCTCGTACAGCACCTGCCGCCGCTCCGGCGTAAGGCGCTTCGAATCGTCGAGCCCGCGCGGGATATTGTCCGGATCGAGAATGACGGCCGCCGCCACCACTGGTCCGGCAAGCGGCCCGCGGCCGGCCTCGTCGCAGCCGGCGATCGGCCACACTCCGCGCTTGAGCGCTAAGCGCTCGCGGCGGAAGGTCGGCCGGAGCACGACCTCTTCGCCGAGCGGCAGACGCGCCGGCGCTGCGTCCTCGCCGACTGCCTTGCGCTCAGCTTGCTTACGGGTCGTTGCCGTAGGACTCATGCGGCATCATGAGCATGCCGGGGCGCGATCCGCAATAATTTTAGCCCGTATGAGCGAAACGAGCTCCAGGGTTTGCCTTACCGCCCCGTGACCCGCAGATCGCTTGTTCATGCGGGTTACGATCAGAACAGATCGAGCTGTTGCGCCGCCGGCCGCGGCGGCCGGAAATGCTCGGTGGAAGTCTTGACGCTGGTCAAATTGAAGCCGAGCCGCTCGCAGGCGACTTCGAAGCGCCGGCCGATCATCCAGGCGATCGGGCCGGAGCCGGTCATGCGCTTGCCAAAGGTAGAATCGTTATCCTTGCCGCCGCGGGTGTCGCGGATGAGCTTGAATACATGTTCGACTCGGTCGGGAAAGTTCTCGGTCAGCCATTCGCGGAACAGGTCGCGCAACTCGTGCGGCAGACGAAGGAGCACATAACCCGCGTTCCGCACGCCGGCCTCCGCCACGGCTTCGAGAATCCTCTCCAGCTCGGCGTCGTTGATCGCTGGGATTACCGGCGCCACCAGTGTCGAGGTCGGGACGCCCGCCTTGACCAATTGCCGCAAGGCGTCGAGCCGCCGCGGCGGCGTCGAGGCGCGCGGCTCCATGACGCGGGCCAATTTCGCATCGAGCGTCGTAACTGAGATCGCCACCTTGACCAGATCGCGTTTGGCCATGCGCGTGAGGATGTCGAGATCGCGCAACACCAGCGCCGATTTGGTCACGATGCCGACCGGATTGCCGGCGCGTTCCAAAACCTCGAGAATGCGGCGCGTAATCTGATAACGCCGCTCGATCGGCTGATATGGATCGGTATTGGAGCCGAGCGCGATGATCTTCGGCACATAATTCGGTGCCGACAATTCGCGCTCGAGCAATTCCGGAGCATGCGGCTTCATCAAGAGCTTGGATTCGAAATCGAGCCCCGGGGAGAACCCGAGATAGGCGTGGCTCGGCCGAGCGTAACAATAGACGCAGCCGTGCTCGCATCCGCGATAGGGATTGATCGACTGATCGAAAGAAATGTCGGGCGAGTCGTTGCGCGCGATGATCTTGCGGGTCGAATCGACCGTCACCGTGGTCTTGAACGCCGGCAGTTCTTCGAGACCCTGCCAGCCGTCATCGAAGCCGACGCGGGCCAGCGGCTCGAAACGCCCGGAGGCATTGGAAACTGTGCCGCGACCGCGGCGGCGCCCGCGGTCGACGGCGCTTCCCAGTTCGCCCGCCGGCGTGGAGGGCAGCGGTGCCGGCGGGCGTCGCAACGCGGATGAACGACTCATGGCCAACTCCTCGTGCGAAGTTAACGCGACCGTTAGAACAAATCAAGAACAATTACGCATGAACGCTGGCCATGAACAGGCCTTGGAGCCTCCTTGCCAAGGGCCTATTCAGATTGCGGACAACAGCATTTCTTGGAGAGGCCTTCAGCCGCACGACATGCTCAGCGTCATCATTCCGACGCGCAATTCGGAACGCGCCCTGGTACCGACGCTGGCGGCATTGGTTCCGGGCGCGACAGCCGGCATCATCGCCGAAGTACTGATCGCCGACGGCGGCTCGCAGGACGAGACCGCGGCCGTAGCCGACGTCGCCGGCTGCAATTTCCTTATATTTGACGGTTCGTATGCGGGAAGCCTAAGGGCGGCGGTTTCGGCGGCACGCATGCCGTGGCTGATGTTTCTGCGGCCAGGAATCGTGCTCGATGCGCCGTGGACCAGCGAAGTCGCGCGCTTTGTGCAGCAGGAAGCGCAGCAAGCCAAGGCTGCCGTGTTCCGGCGCGGCGGACGACAAAATGCACTGCACGAGGTTCTTCGCGCCGCCGCAACTGCACTCGGCGCCCCGCCCCATCCGGAGCAGGGTCTCCTCATTGCCAAGCATCTCTACGATATTGTGGGCGGCCATTCCGAGCGCTCCGGCGATCCGGAGCATGACCTGCTGCGCCGAGTCGGAAGGCGGCGCATCGTCAAATTGACTACCCAGGCGTTCGGCGGCTCCTGATCGCGAAAAGACGGACCACTTCAATCGGCGGCATTGCCCATATACTTGACTTTGTCAAGTATATGGGCAATGCTTGCAACATGCCGGACCGCGACCAACCCCGCCGCGAAGGCGCAACCGATTGCGCCAAAGACCGCATCGCCACGGTGCGCGGTTTTAACCGTTTCTACACGCGGCAGATCGGCGTGTTGCGCAAAACTTTCCTTGACAGCCCCTATTCGCTCGGCGAGGCGCGCGTGCTGTACGAGATCGCGAGCCGGGACGCACCCACCGCCAGCGAGGTCGGGCGCGCGCTCGATCTCGATGCCGGCTATCTGTCCCGCGTGCTCCGCAACTTCGAAAAGCGCGGCCTGATCCGGCGCACGACGTCGACCGGTGACGCTCGGCAAAGCCACCTGACGCTCACGCCGCGCGGCCGCAAAGATTTCGCACCTCTGGAGCGAAAATCGCAAAGCGACACCGGCGCCATGCTCGGCCGGCTTTCGCCGCAAGATCAGCTCCGGCTAATCGGCGCGATGACCACGATTCAGACGCTGCTCGGCGGCGACGCGGAAGCGGCGGCGCCGAAAGCAGCCGCGGCGGAGCGCCGCTACAGTTTGCGTGCGCCTCGCCCTGGCGATTTTGGCTGGCTGGTCAAACGTCACGCCGAGCTCTATGTGCAGGAATACGGCTGGACCGAACCGTTCGAGGGCGTTTGCGCCCAAATCGTTGCCGACTTTGCCAACAAGCGCGATCCGCGGCGCGAGCGCTGCTGGATCGCGGAAATGGGCGGCGAGAATGTCGGTTGCGTTTTCCTCGCCGCCGACTCCGACACGGTCGCGCGCATTCGCTTGCTGCTGGTCGACCCGAAAGCGCGTGGGCTCGGCCTTGGCGCACGGCTAGTCGAGGAATGCATCGGTTTTGCCCGCGGCGCCGGCTACAAAAAGATCACGCTATGGACGCATAGCGTGCTCACCGCCGCCCGGCACATTTATCAGAAAGCCGGCTTTACGCTCACGCGCAGCGAGGAACGTGTGAGCTGGAGCAAGCCGGTGGTTAGCGAGCACTGGGATCTAGAATTGTAAAGACAGCGGCAAAGCACAAGATTTGGCAGCAATATGCGGCTGGCATCGCACCAATCCGACTATCGAGTACCAAGCCCCCGCCGCAAATGGGTCGCTGCAGCAAGCCTGACCGCCTTCATTATTGTGGCGCTCGGGTGCTGGCAGAACTCTCCGGTCTACGTGGAAGTCGGCCGTGGCCGGCCAATCCGGAGATTCGTTTCCAGATCGCCAACACGGACTCGCCGCCGCTGGGAGGGCTTGGTACGGTCCCGTTGCCGCCCTCTCTCTAAATCATCGGGATGCGGACTGATCAAGCAAACAATGTCTGCATACCTTCTATATTTGCAAATTGATTAACCATTTCAGAAAACAAGCAGCGCAAGGCTGGAGCTCGATTTAAGTCGTCAAATTTACTTTTACATACTCGGATAAAAATGAGCCAAGCTTCGTCGCGAGTGGAATGAGGCTCGACGCCGATGGCCTCCCACGAAACGTTCTCCCCGCGCGGTGGCGCCAGACTAGCGCGCCCGGCGGAATTTATTTGTCTTGCGCTGATCGTCGCGAACGCGGCACTTTTCGGTAACACCTACGTACAGGAGTTGATGGCGCCACGCGGCGCCGGTAGCTTCTATGATTTCGTCACCACCTGGTCCGCGGGCCATATGGCTCTCATGGGACGTGGCGCGGCAATTTATGACTGGCTGGCATTAAGGCTCGTTGACGAAAGTGTGCTCGGCCATTCGTTCGACGGTTATTTGGGTTGGCCATATCCGCCGACATTTTTGTTCGCCGCCGCCGCTTTATCGCTATTCCCCTATGCGATCGCATTCGTCTTGTGGGTCTTCGGCACGTTCTTGGCCTACCTAGCCGCCATTCGCGCCATCATCGGGGACCGCGTCGGTTATTTTCTCGCTTGCGCATTTCCCGCAGTCGTTGCCAACGCTGTTGTCGGTCAGAACGGTTTCATTTCGGCCGCACTGATCGGCGGCACGCTGACATTGATGGAGCGGCGCCCGATCTGCGCGGGCGCGCTGCTCGGATTACTGACCTACAAGCCGCACCTTGGAATTTTATTTCCGATCGCGCTCCTGGCCAGCGGCCGCTGGCGGGTGTTCGTCAGCGCCGGGATCGTGGCGGCGCTGATGGCGGCGGCATCATTGGCGGTCTTCGGCACTCAAACTTGGCAAGAGTTTTTCTCCGGCATCGGTTATGACCTCTACGCCAACGGCATGGCGGACTGGGGCAAGTTGCAGTCGGCGTTCGGCGTCACTCTGACACTCGGCGGAAGTGAGGCGCTGGCCTGGACCGTGCAAGTCGTCGTGGCACTTATCGCTGCCGTTGCCACCGCCATCCTTTGGCGCAGCCGCGCCGCGTTCGAACTCAAGGCAGCAGCGCTCGGCGCCGGCACCTTGCTGACGGCTCCTCATCTCTTCGCCTACGACTTGGTGATACTGGCAGTACCGCTTGCTTTTCTCATTCGGCTGGGGAGGACCGACGGTTTCCTCGCGCATGAAATGGACGGCATCGGCCTTGCGTGCCTGTTGATCCTCCTGCTGCTCTCGGTGACGGCGCCGGTCGGTTTTGCCGCCGTGCTCGTGGTGACGGCGCTGATCATCAGGCGCGCACTGACGACGGGCAGCGTTGCGATAAGCATTCCAGATTCTGCTGCTGTCTGCCGAGAGTAGTAAAGAAGACGCCATCGGCCCTGGAGCGTGCGACGGCGCTATACGGTCGCGCCCTTCGCCTTCGGCCGACGCAAATGCTCGTCAAGCCGCGGCATGATCTCGACGAAGTTGCACGGCCCGTAGCGGTAATCGAGCTGGTGCACCAAAATCTCGTCCCAGGCATCCTTGCAGGCGCCCGGCGAACCCGGCAGGCAAAAGATGTAGGTCGAGCCGGCGACACCCGCAGTGGCGCGCGACTGGATCGCCGAGGTGCCGATTTTCGGAAAGCTGATCACCAGGAACAGCGCCGAGAAGCCGTCCATCTTCTTGTCGAACAGCGGCTCGATCGCTTCGGGCGTGACGTCGCGGCCGGTAAAGCCGGTGCCGCCGGTGGTGATGATGACGTCAATCATCGGATCGGCGATCCACGCCTTCACCCGGGCGCGGATCGCCTCGATGTCGTCATGGACGAGACTGCGCTCGGAGACAAAGTGGCCGGCAGAGACGATACGCTGCACCAAAAGCGCGCCGGATTTGTCGTCCTTCAAGGAACGCGTGTCGGAAATCGTCAGCACCGCGATCTTGAGCGGTACAAATTGCTTGGTCTCGTCGATCCCTGGCATCGGTAAGCCTTAACACAATCCGTCATCCGCTCATCGCCGCGGCAGCGGAGATCCAGAAACGTCCCCGCCTACGCAGGAATGAGCGCAAAATACATCAGTTCATTAATAGCTTAGGCCTGCCAGGGCGTCCTGCCAAGCACAGTCAGAGCGGGTTGGCCGACATCGTATCGCAGGCCGAGAGCTGGCCGGAATTAAAGCCGTTCAAGAACCAGCGCTTGCGCTGCGCCGAAGTGCCGTGGGTGAAGCTGTCCGGCACGACATAGCCCTGCACCTCTTTCTGCAGGCGGTCGTCGCCGATGGCCGAAGCCGTCTGCAAGGCCTGATCGACGTCGCCGGGGTCGAGAAAGCTGTGCTTCTTTTGCGCGCGGTTCGCCCAGATCCCGGCATAGCAGTCCGCCTGCAGCTCGATTCGGACCTGCAGTGCGTTGACCGCAACCTTGGTCGACGCCGCCTGCTGTGCCGCCATTACCCGCGGCAAGGTGCCAAGCTCGTCCTGCACGTGATGGCCGACCTCGTGCGCGATCACGTAAGCCTCGGAGAAGCGGCAGGCCTTGTCGCTCGCGCAAGCGTCGAATTTGTCCTGCAGGTCCTGGAAGAACGACATATCCAAGTAGATGTCCTTATCCTGCGGGCAATAGAACGGCCCCATGGCCGATTGCGCCATGCCGCAGCCGCCGTCGATCGCGCCGTCGAAGAGCCGCAGCCGCACTGGATGGTAGGTGCGCCCCATATCTGCGAAAATGTCGCTCCAGCGATCCTCGGTGTCGCCGAGCACCGCGGCAATAAAATCCTTGGTTTCCACCGTGCGCGCGTCGTCGGCCGGCGGCGGTCCGCTTTGTTGCACGATGCCGCCGCCGGAAAGAATTTCGGCGCCGTTGATCAGCGCGCTCGGATCGATACCGAGCGCCCAGCCGACCAGGCCAAGAATGATGATGGTGCCGATGCCGAGACCGTGCGCACCGCCCGGCATGCCGAAGCCGGCGCCCATGCTCGCGCCGCGATCGTCCTCGACATTGCTGGAGCGACGGAATTCATCCCAACGCATTTGTTTGCTCCTTCAAAACACCGGCCGAGCAGCGTTTATCAAAGCGCAACTATCGATCCTGTCAGCCGATTTAACCAAATGTTTCCCGGCATTTATTGCCTAGCGACGACCTCGCTTCAGTAACATGTTTTTTACCTTGGGACGGCATGATCTTCGTCGTCGGTTGTAGGTCCCGCGTCGCCGACCAGCGTCGCCTGAGTCAGAGTTCTGAGTCATGGTTGTGTCGCGTCGCGGGGCGTCCGGCAGGGCGCCCCGCGTGAGTTTTGAGTCCCAAAAATCCGCCTCCGCGCGCATTGTCGTTGGCGACTGCGTTGCCGAGATGACAAAGCTGCCGGCGCACTCCGTCGATCTGGTTTTTGCCGATCCACCATACAATCTGCAGCTCCAAGGCGACCTCAAGCGTCCCGACGATTCCAAAGTCGACGCCGTCGACGACGATTGGGACAAGTTTTCAAGCTTCGCGGCTTACGACGATTTCACCCGCGCCTGGCTCGCCGCCTGCCGCCGGGTGATGAAGCCTTCCGCCACGCTGTGGGTGATCGGTTCCTATCACAATATTTTCCGCGTTGGCGCCGTGCTCCAGGACATGGGCTTCTGGATCCTCAACGACATCGTCTGGCGCAAATCCAATCCGATGCCGAATTTCCGCGGCCGCCGCTTCACCAATGCGCATGAGACCTTGATCTGGGCAGCGCGCGACGCCGGCAAGCGCGATTATACGTTCAACTACGAAGTCCTCAAAGCCGGCAACGATGACATTCAGATGCGCTCGGACTGGTTCATTCCACTGTGCACCAGCGAGGAGCGGCTCAAAGGCAGCGACGGCAAGAAATTGCATCCGACGCAAAAGCCGGAAGCGCTGCTGGCCCGCGTCATCCTGGCGGCGTCGCGCCCGGACGATCTCGTGCTCGACCCATTCTGCGGCACCGGCACGACGGGTGCGGTGGCGCATCGCTTGCGGCGGCGCTTTATCGGCATCGAGCGCGAGACCGGCTATGCCGAGGCGGCGCGGGCGCGCATCGATGCGGTCGCGCCGATGCCGGAGCCGTCGCTCGAGCCTTTTATGACCGCACGCGAGGCGCCACGCGTGCCATTCACCGCGCTGGTCGAGCGCGGCATGATCTCGCCCGGGATCAAGCTCGTCGACGCCAAGCGCCGGCATCGGGCGCTCGTTCGCGCCGACGGCGCACTGTCTCTCGGCGATGCGGTCGGTTCGATCCACCGCATCGGCGCGCTGGCGCAGGGCCTCGAAGCCTGCAACGGCTGGACCTTCTGGCATGTCGAGACGCCGAAGGGGCTGACGCTGATCGACGACTTCCGCGCGCAGGTGCGGGCGGAAATGACACAGGCGGCCGAATAACGCTCGGCTCTACGAGTTCGGAATCACATCAATAAGCAATTCGAGCGCGCGCTTGGCGAAGGCGTCCATATTGGCCAGCCGGTCGGCACTGCCGGTGCGGAGCGTGATCGCGCGCTCCTCCGGGCCGGCGACCGCGATGCAGGTGTGACCCACCGGATCGCCGTGGCGATTAGCGGTGGGGCCAGTCGCGCCGGTTTCGCCGAGGCCCCAGACTGCGGAATGCCGCTCGCGCACGCGCCGCGCGATGAGAAGCGCATAGGCTTCCGTCGCCGACCGCAACCCCGCCATGTCGGCATCGCCGATGCCGAGCAGCGCCCGGCGCGCCGTTACGGTGTAGACCACGGCGCCGCCAAGAAAATAAGCGGAGGCTCCGGGCACCGCGAGCAAGGCCGCGGCAATCAATCCGCCGGTCGAGGATTCGGCAACCGCGATGGTCTCGCGCCGCGCAATGAGCCGCTGCGCGATCGTTTTCGCCAATGGCAACAGTGCTTTCATAAATCGCTTCTACCGATTTCGCAGAGCGCGCGGAAGATGCCGACATCGGCCTGCGGAAATTGCTTGGTCAGTTGCGCGCCGACAGCTTCCGCATCCTCCTGATAAAGCGTCTCGACCATAAGCGCGCCGGTAATCCGTTTGTCGCCGCCGCGCAATTGCTCCTCCTTCGACACCGGCGTTCCGGCATCGTTCGCGGCCCAGATTTCGCCGCCGGCAACCTTCAGATCGTCGACAAGCTTGTCGAAGGCGCCCGCGAACGCCGCATCATCCTGTCGTCCGGCAGATCGTGCGACCACGGCGAAAGCGCCGCGGAAATGGCCGCGCCGCGCCACGCGCCGGCATATGGTGCGGTTCATGCCGACAAACACGTCCGACATCATCTTGCGCGTCAGTGGCGTCGGATTATCGAGCCGCTCAAGATAGGCCTTTGAGGTCAGCACGTCGGGCGTTTCGACGAGATAGAAGCAGAAATAGCCGGCCGTGGGCGCAACGCCTTTATAGCGGCGGCCGAACAGAAAGCCCGGCACTGCAAGCCGCTCGATGAGATGCTCGCCCTGGTACCAGGCTTCGAATTCCGCTTCGTGCCCGGCGCGGCACTGGTGGAAGATGGCAAGGATTCCCGGCTCGGCACTCATCGCGCGGCGACCACCATGATCTCGACCTTATAGTCGGGCGAGGCCAGCTTGGCTTCGACGGTTGCGCGCGCCGGCGCATTGGCGGGCGATACCCAGGCGTCCCACACCGCGTTCATCTCGGCAAAATTCGCCATATCGGTAATCCAGATATTGGCTGAAAGGAGCTTGCTCTTGTCGGTGCCGGCCTTGGCGAGAAAGCCGTCGATCTGGGACAGGATGCTCTTGGTCTGCTCCGCCGTGCTCTTGCCCTTAGGCGCGTCGGCGACGATGCCGGCGAGATAAACGGTGTCGCCGTGGACGACGGCCTTGCTCATGCGCGGTCCGGTCTCGTGGCGTTCGATTGTCATGATCGATCCTTTCCCGGTTGGACTTTGTGCTTTCGATCCGAATGCAGCGCGTGCGCCAAGACCTTGCGCATCAGGCTCGGCAGAGCTTCTCCGGCAAGCTCTGAAATTGCAACCCACCGTGTATCTTCGGGCGCGGTCGTGCGCGCCGGAACATTAGCGGCATAGACGGTGAGTTCGAGCGCGAAATGCGTGAAGACGTGACGGACAAGGCCGGCAATGCGACGCCACTTCGGCGATTTCTTTGCAGCGAAACGCGGCGCGCCCTTTCGCGCAACGCTTTCGTCAAAATCCTTCGCCCATTCCGTTGTCGGCACTTCGGTCATGCCGCCGAGGAGGCCTTTCGCCGGCCGCGTGCGTACCAGAATAAAGCCGTCGGCGCGTCGTGCGACAAAGGCGGCGCCGCGGCGCAACTGCCCTTCCCGCTTCGGCACGCGGCGCGGAAATGTCTCGGCATCGCCGCGAGCATAGGCCGCGCAGCTTTCGTTCCACGGACAGAGCGCACAGGCCGGTCGCTTCGGCGTGCAGATGGTGGCGCCGAGATCCATCATGGCTTGGGCGAAATCGCCGGCGCGGCGCGGTGGGGTGAGTGCCTGTGCTAGCCTGGAAACTTCCGTTTTCGCCACCGGCAGCGGCGGGTCGAGCGCATAGAGCCGGGCGATGACGCGCTCGATATTGCCGTCGACCGGCGTCGTGGATGCGTCGAACGCGATGGCGGCGATGGCGGCTGCGGTATAGGCACCGATGCCCGGCAATTCGCGCAAGTCAGTCTCGCTCGCCGGAAATTTCCCGCCATGCCGCTCAACGACGGCGCGGGCGCAGGCGTGCAAGTTACGGGCGCGGGCGTAATAGCCGAGGCCAGCCCAGGTCCTAAGAACCTCGTCGAGCGGCGCCGCCGCCAGCGCTCGGATTTCGGGCCAGCGCGCCAGAAACCGCGCATAATAAGGTCCGACCGCCTTGACGGTGGTCTGCTGCAGCATGATTTCGGAGAGCCAGACGCGATACGGATCGGCGCGCTGGCCCGGCGGCGCCCGCCACGGCAGCTTGCGGCGATGGCGGTCGTACCAAGCCAGGAGATCGGTAGGTTGCGGCGACGAAGCCGCCGCCGTTGGTTTGGCGCGCTGTCGCTCGGTCGTCTTCGCTGCTACGGTCATTTGGGCTGGGATGACAGAGACAAACCCTGTGAACAAGACCTCCCGATGAACAAGCCTGCGCGCCCGTTCGCCAAGCCGCTGCGCGATCTCGTCCCTAAGATCGTCGGCGAAACTTTTACCCGGCAGGGTTTTGCCTCGGCCGAACTGGTCACGCGCTGGACCGAGATCGTCGGCGTGGAAATCGCCGCCCACAGCGAGCCGATGAAGATTCAATGGACCCGGCCGGCCGATGGCGAGGAGCGCGAACCGGGGACGCTGGTGTTGCGGGTCCAAGGACCGGCGGCAATCGAGATTCAGCACCTGGGCGACGTGATCTGCGAGCGGGTCAACCGCTTCCTCGGCTGGCGCGCGGTGGCGCGGCTGGCGCTGCGGCAAGCGCCGCTGCGCCGCGGCGAACGCAAAGCGGCACGCGGCTTCGATCCCGCTGCGACGACTGAGGTCGCCCAAACGCTGTCCGATATCCGCGACGATGATCTCAAGAACGCGCTGGCGCGGCTCGGCGCGGCGATCAAGCGGCCCTGACGCCGGTTGCCCGCAGGGACTTGGCTGCAAGACGCGCTAATGCCACATTGGGGGCGCAACAATTCCTCGATCACGAATTTCCGCTCGAAGGAGCCTCCCCGTGACGCTTAATCGTCGTGAATTGCTGTTGGCCGGCGCGGCTTTCACCCTCATCGGAGCCGGCGTGACTGCCGCTATCTTCCCGCTCTCAAGTCCGGCCAGAGCGGATGATACGACGGTCTCGGCGGCCGACCTGGCCGATGCCGGTCCCAACGGCGACGTGATGCTGGGCTCCGACAAGGCGCCGGTGACGATTATCGAATATGCCTCGATGACCTGTCCGCATTGCGCGCATTTCTCGGAGAATACGTTTCCCGAGTTGAAGAAACGCTACATCGATACCGGCAAAGTGCGCTTCACATTGCGCACCTTCCCGCTCGATCAACTCGCGGCGGCAGGATTCATGATCGCGATCTGCGGCGGCAAGGACAAATACATGCCGATCGTCGAAACGCTGTTCGCCAAGCAGGAACAATGGATCGTCAAGGATCCGGTCCCGCCGCTCGAGGAAATCGCCAAGCAATTCGGCTTCACCGACGACCAGTTCAAACAATGCCTGGCGAATCAGAAGGTGCTGGACGATATCCAGGCGGTACGCGACCACGCCGTCCAGAAGCTCGGGGTCAATTCGACGCCCACATTCTTCATCAACGGCAAGAAGCTGATCGGCGACCTTTCGATCGACCAGATAGCCAAGGAGATCGACCCCTATCTCAAGACAGGATAAGGGTTTTTGCCTTAAGCCCGGGTCCGGCCGCGAGTTCGCCGGGCACCGCCGGAGGCAGCCCGGCAGCGGGAAGGTCTGGATAATTCGGCGGCGCGTGTTGCGCTTGGAAACCCGACGATTCATTCTCCGCACCGATGCGGCACATCTCCCGCGCCGAAGGCGTGTCGGCTTTCGGCGTGAGCATTTAACGATTCCCTGCACCGCCGCGGCATGGGAGAGGGACGTGCCAAGCGAATGAAGCTCACGCGGCTGCGCCTGATCGGCTTCAAATCCTTTGTCGAACCGACCGATTTCGAGATTGAACCGGGGCTGACTGGAGTCGTCGGCCCGAACGGCTGCGGCAAATCCAATCTGGTCGAGGCCGTGCGCTGGGTCATGGGCGAAGCGTCCTACAAGGCCATGCGCGCCGCAGAGATGGACGACGTCATCTTTTCCGGCAATGCTGGCCGGCCGGCCCGCAATCATGCCGAGGTCACGGTCTCGATCGACAATAGCGACCGCAAGGCGCCCGCTTCCTTCAACGAATTCGATACGCTGGAAGTCTCCCGCCGCATCGTACGCGAACATGGCTCGACTTTCCGGGTCAACGGCCGCGAGGTGCGCGCACGCGACGTCGGTGTCTTATTCGCCGACGCCTCGACCGGCTCACGGTCGCCGGCTTTGGTGCACCAGGGCCGCATCGGCGAGATCATCCAGGCGCGGCCGGATCAACGCCGCCGCGTCCTCGAAGAAGCGGCCGGCATTTCCGGCCTGCACGCACGGCGCCATGAGGCGGAGCTCCGCCTCAAAGCGGCCGAGCAGAATTTGGCGCGGGTCGAGGACGTCATCGGGCAATTGGCTGCCCAGGTCGCGGCGTTGAAAACCCAGGCGCGGCAAGCGGTACGTTACCGCAACATATCCGGACAAGTCCGCCGCACCGAGGCGCTGCTGTTCCACTTGCGCTGGATCGCTGCACGCGGCGAAGTCGGCGAAACCGGGCATGCCAAGGACGAGGCCGTCCGCATCGTCGCGGCGCGCACCGGCGAGCAGGCACAAGCCTCGACCCGTCAGGCGCAAATCGCCGCCGGGTTGCCGGCCTTGCGCGAGGCGGAAGCGAGAGCCGCCGCAGGCCTGCAACGGCTCGTCGTTGCGCGCGAAACGCTTGAGCGCGAGGAAGGCCGCGCCAAGGAGCGCATCGGCGAACTCGACCGCCGCATCGAGCAGTTCGCAGCCGACCTGCAACGCGAGCGGGCGCTGGCAGCCGACGCCGCGGCGGCGCTGCAGCGGCTCGATGCCGAGGAGAAGGCGCTGACGGCGGTGGCGCAGGAAACCGGTGCGCGGCTTGCCGACGCCAATGCCCGCGTCTCGGCGGCGGACGCAACGCTAGCCGGCTCGGAAAAATCCTTTACCGAATTGACCGGCGCGCTCGCCGATCTCACCGCGCGCCGCAATCAGTTGCAGGCCGCCTTGCGCGAGCACGAAGAACGCGGCACGCGGCTCGAGGCCGAGTTCGCCAATATCGAAGCCGGCCTTGCCGCGACCGATTCCGGCGCGCCAGACCTGCCGGCGCTGGCGACGGTCGTTGCCGAAGCCCAAGCGGCGCTTGCCGAGGCTGAAACTGCGGCGCACGCCGCGGAAGCCGCGCATCGGCACGCCCGCGAAGACATCGACGCGGCACGCACGCCGCTCGCCGCCGTCGAGAAGAGCGTGCAGCGGCTTGAAACCGAAGCCAAGACTATCGGCAAGCTGCTCGCGGTCGAGAGCAAGAATCTGTGGCCGCCGGTGATGGACGCCATTACCGTGACCGAAGGCTACGAAAAAGCGCTCGGCGCCGCTTTGGGCGACGATCTTGACGCTCCGGTGGGCTCATCGGCGCCCATGCACTGGGCGGGAGCTGTGCTCGATCCGTCCGATCCGCGCCTGCCGGACGGCGTCATGGCGCTGTCGGAATATGTCAAGGCGCCCGAGGAACTGACGCGCCGCCTCGCCCAGATCGGCGTGGTCGAACGCGCCGACGGACCGCGGCTTGCCGGCCTGCTCAAGCCCGGCCAGCGGCTGGTGTCGCGCGAAGGCGATTTTTGGCGTTGGGACGGCTTCGCGGTTGCCGCCCATGCGCCGACCGGCGCGGCGCGCCGGCTCGCCGAACGCGGCCGCCTGCAAGCGATTGAGAGCGAGCTTGCCAGTGCCCGCATCGAGCTTGACGGCAAACGCAGCGTCGTCGACGCCGCAGAGGCGGCGCTGACCGCCGCGGCTGCGGCGGAAACCGAGGCCCGCGCCCGCTGGCGGGAGGCCCAGCACCGGACTGATGCCGCGCGCGAACAGCATGCCGCCGCCGAGCGCGAGATCAGCCGCAATGCAGCGCGCATTTCGGCGCTGCAAGAAGCGCGGCAGCGCATCGGTGCGGCACGTGACGAGACCAAGTTCGCGCGCGCAGAGGCGGAGGCGGCGTTCGCCGCTCTGCCGGACGCCGCGGCAATCGAAAGCAAGCTTGCCGACATCAATGCCGCGATCGCGCGCGAGCGTGCGACCTGCGCCGAGCAGCGCGGCGAGGCGCAGGCGATCGCGCGCGAATCCGAGCTTGCCAACCACAGGCTGCGCGCCATCGCCGCCGAGCGGCAGGAATGGAACAACCGCAACGACAATGCCGCCGCACAGATCGCCACGCTGGCCCGGCGCACCGACGAGGCGGCCAACGAACGCGCCGAATTGATCGACGCGCCGCGAAAGTTCGAAAGCCAGCGTCAGGCGCTGATCGGCGAGATCGAAATCGCGGCCGTCGAACGCCGCGCCGCCGCCGATCAACTCGCGGCGGCCGAGACCGATCTTGCCGAGGCCGACAAGGCGGCGCGCCTCGCTCTGGAAGCGGTTGGCGAAGCGCGCGCGGAGGCCGCGCGCGGCGAGGAGCGTCACGACGGCGCCCGCCGCCGGCTCGCCGATATCGAGCACGAAATCCGCGAAATCCTGCAAGTCGAGCCGGCGAGCGCGGCGGAAGTCGCCGAGCTCAAGCCCGACGCCGAGACCCCGTCGATCGCCGAGGTCGAGGCCAAGATCGAGCGCATCAAGCAGGAGCGCGAGCGGCTCGGCTCGGTCAATCTACTTGCCGAACAGGAATTGCGCGAGGTCGAGGGCCAGCACCAAAAGCTGACCGGCGAGCGCGACGATCTGGTGGAAGCGATCCGCCGGTTGCGCCAGGGCATCCACAGCCTCAACCACGAAGCGCGCGAACGGCTCCTTGCCTCGTTCCAGACCGTGCACGAGAATTTCAAGAAGCTGTTCACCGAACTGTTCGGCGGCGGCAATGCCGAGCTGCAACTGATCGAAAGCGAAGACCCGCTGGAAGCCGGGCTCGAAATCATGGCAAAACCGCCGGGCAAGAAGCCGGCGACGCTGTCGCTCCTCTCCGGCGGCGAGCAGGCGCTCACCGCGTTGGCTTTGATCTTTGCGGTGTTCCTGACCAATCCGGCGCCGATCTGCGTGCTCGACGAGGTCGACGCCCCGCTCGACGATTACAACGTCGAGCGCTTCTGCACGCTCCTTGACGAGATGACGCGCTCCACCGACACCCGCTTCATCATCATCACCCACAACCCGATCACCATGGCGCGCATGAACCGGCTCTACGGCGTCACCATGGCGGAGCGCGGCGTGTCGCAGCTTGTGTCCGTCGACCTGGAAGGCGCCGTGAAGCTGCGCGAGGCCAGCTAGCGCATTAACACCTTACTCGTTCCCGAGCTTAAATAGCCGCCGTGCATTGCTGCGCCCGATCTTGAACCGGTCGTTCTCGCTGATTGGGCAGGCGTCGAACCAGTTGGCGGCGTGATCGACGTTCTCGAACGGCCAGTCGGTCGAGAACATGATACGGTCGGCGCCAATTTCCAGCATCGCGTTCATCAGCGCCTGGGTGCGGAAATTGCCCGAGGTCGTGAGGAAGAAGTTGGACGAGAAATATTCGCCCAGTCGCTTCTTCGCCGGCCACTTGTTGCGGTTGGGAATCCAGGCATTGGAATTGTCGACGCGCCAAATCCCATAGGGGAGATTCTCGCCCATATGGCCGAGGATGATGTTGAGCCGCGGATGAGCGTCGAACAGGCCCGAGGCCATCAGCCGTAAGGCATGCACGGCCGTCTCCTGCCCGAAGGCCCAGATCGGTCCCAATAGCCACGGATGGCCGTCATAAATCCGCGCGTCGCGCGGCACCGGATTACGCGGGTGCAAATAAAACGGCACATTGAGCCGTTCCACCGTCGCCCAGAACGGCCGGTATTGCGGCAGGTCGTAATAGACCACGGTCTCGGCGTCGCCGGCTTGCGAAAACCCGTTGACCAGTGCGCCGCGGAAGCCGAGCTCCTTGACGCAGCGCTCCAGCTCACGTGCGGCCACATCGGGATCCTGCATAGCGAGCGCGGCAAAACCCTGAAAGCGGCCGGGACGCCTTTGCACCTGTTCGGCGAGAAAGTCGTTGGCCTTGCGCGCGACTTCGGCGGCGCGCGCCTTGTCGGGAATGGCCTGTACCGCCGGCGCGTTGAGCGACAGGATCATCATCTCGATGCCGTACTCGTCCATCAGAGCAAGCCGCCTGCCGTGGATATCCGCGTTGCGCTCTCTGACTTCGCGCTGCACCGGCTCCGGGAAATAACCCATGGAGTCCTCGGCGGTTTCCGGAATGGCGAAGTGTTCTTCGAGTGCGATCTTGCCCTGCATGGTCCTCCCCAAGCCCCTTTAAGCTTACGTCCGTTTTGAGCCGGCGCCAGCCGGCCGATTAATCTTAACACGGCGCGGAACGTGTGCGTCTGCGCGATGCGCGCATGGCAGCGCCGCTGGCACGGTTCTGGCGAGCCACCGGCTTCAAGCTTCCGCGCTGTCTCATTCCGGGGCGGCGGCGGAATGCGTTCGTCCAAAACGCTACAGCCAAGCGTCGCGCCGATGAACATTCAACCCAGTTACACGCTGGCATCTCCGCCGGAAACGAGCCGGTTGCTGCGCGCCTGGGCCTCGCTGTCGCGCGGCACTTTTTCGATCGCCATCTTCCTCATCGACGTCGCGCTCATTGTGGCGATGTCCGGCATTACCGGCATCGTCTATTACCGCATCGCCTACGGCGACATCGACGAAATCTCGCGCTGCGTCCAGGTCGGGCTCTTGGCGGCGAGCATATTCACCATCTCCAACGTGTTTCGCGGCGAATACCGGATGCCGAATTTCTTCGCGTTCAAGCCGCATGCCCGCCGCACCATCCAATTGTGGAACGTCACGCTGATCTGTCTGCTCATGCTCGGCTTCATGGCGCAGGTCAGCGTCGACTATTCGCGCGGATGGATCGTGCTGTTCTACTTCGTGACGCTAGCCGCTCTCGTCGTGTCGCGCTTTGTCATCGTGCGCGTCACCGCACTGGCGCGCGCCGCGGGACTGGTTTCGGCGCAGCGTATCTGCCTGATCGGCACCGGCGCGCATATCGGCGCCTTCGTCCAGCATTACGAGCCGTGGACGCTGGGGCTCGCCATCGTCGGCTGCCGCTTCCTCACTCCGGTACCGGCCACGGCGTCGGTCGAGACAAGGCGCGCCGCGCTCGACCGCGACCTTGCCGAGGCCGCCGCCAGCGTGCGCAGCCTCGAGCCCGATGCGATCTATTTGCTGCTGCCGTGGTCAGCCACCGAGATCATCGATCGCTGCGCCGAGACCTTTTTGGCGCTGCCGGTCGAAATCCATCTCGGCCCTGAGCAAATCCTGCACAAATTTGACGAGGTCGAACTCGCCAAGGTCGGGCCGCTGGCGAGCCTGCAACTGACGCGTCTGCCGCTGTCGCGCGCCGAGGTGGTGCAAAAGCGCCTCTTCGATCTTGTCTTCGCGTCGCTGGCGCTGATCGCGCTAACGCCGCTGTTCGTCATCGTCGCGATCCTCATCAAGCTTGACAGTCCCGGCCCGATCTTCTTCGTGCAGCGCCGCTATGGCTTCAATCAGCAGCCGTTCCGCATCATCAAATTCCGCACCATGCGGGCCTTGGAGGACGGCGCCGTGGTGCCGCAGACGACCCGCGACGATCCGCGCCTGACCCGAATCGGTCGCTGGCTGCGGCGCTGGAACATCGATGAAATTCCGCAGCTGTTCAACGTGCTCGCCGGCGACATGTCGCTGGTCGGCCCGCGGCCGCACGCGCTGTCGCATGACCATGACTACGAGCGGCGCATTTCGCTTTATGCCCGCCGCCACAACGTCAAACCCGGGATCACCGGCTGGGCGCAGATCAACGGCTATCGTGGCGAGATCGACAGCGACGAGAAAATTAGGAAGCGTGTCGAGTACGACCTGTTCTATGTCGACAATTGGTCGCTCTGGCTCGACCTGAAAATCATCGCCCGCACGCTGTTGTCGCCCGAGGCATACCGCAACGCGTATTGAGCGGCTTAGGCGTTATCCCGCAAGAGTGGCGATAGCGGCAACGGCACCGACGGCAACGAGCGCGGTCGACAACCACAAAATACCGATCAGAAGCCACAGCGGCCGCGGCCTTTTAGCAGCCGCCGGCGCTGCCGGCTTGGTCCAGGATTGTAGCGCCGGCTCGCCCAAGCGCAGCGCGGCGCTGGCGCGCTCGATATCGGCGAATTCGCGGGCGAGCTGCTCATGCTCGAAGCGCGTCAGCGCCGCGGTATCTTCGGCGATCCTATCGGTGACACGACGGCGCGGCGGCGCGGCGCTCAACGGCCCTGGCAGCACCGCCCCGCCACCGACCTGATCCGACGGCCCAGAATCGAGATAAGACTCGGACATTGGCATCCACCTGTTTAGGGTGAATCCCTAACCGACGCGCGCCATCGCCGCGATGCCGATCCGGAGCTAACCTTAACGGCGCCGCGGGCCGCCCTAGAGGTACGGCGGCGACACACAATTGAACTTATGGGCGCTCGCGGCCGTCATAAACTGCGACTATCTATCGCTCGCGGGCCATAAACCGGCCGCATCGCACTGTCCCATTTCGCCGATCCGCTTTTAAGGAGCCCATAATGTCCACCTCGACCATCATCGTTCTCGCCGTGATCGTCGTCGTCGTTTTATGGGCGATCACCGTCTATAACGGCCTCGTTTCCATGCGGCAGCGGGTCAACGAGGCCTTTGCCGATATCGACGTGCAGCTGCGGCAGCGGCACGACCTCATTCCCAACTTGGTCGAGACGGTTAAAGGCTACGCCGCCCATGAACGCGGCACCCTCGACGAGGTGGTCAAGGCCCGCAATGCGGCGGTGTCGGCACAGGGACCGGCGCAGCAGGCGGCGGCCGAAAACATGCTCTCCGGCGCCCTGCGCCAGCTGTTTGCGTTGTCCGAAGCCTATCCGAACCTCAAGGCCAACGAGAATTTCCAGCAATTGCAGGCGGAGCTGACCGATCTCGAAAACAAGATCGCCGCGTCGCGGCGCTTCTTCAACAATGCGGTGCAGGAATACAACGCCGGCATCCAGCGCTTCCCCGCCGCTTTGTTCGCCGCCTCCTTCGGCTTTGCACAGAAGGATTATTTCGATCTCGGCGCCGATCGCCAGGCCGAAACCGCGGCGCCCGCGGTCAAGTTTTAGCCTTAGGTCATTCCGGGCTGAACCATGGCCGCCTACGGTCTCTACAGTCACATCCAGTCGAACCGCCGGCGTTCGATCATCCTGCTCGCCGGGCTGTTCTTCCTCGTCTATGTGCTGGTCTATGCCGGCGCGCTGGCGGCCGAGGGCCTATCCGTCAATGCCGACATCGATACGCTTCTGCGGCTCGCCTGGATCGACTTCATCAAAGCGGCGCCGTTCGCGACGGTGGGCGCGACGCTATGGATCGTCATCGCCTATTATTTTCACCAGGACATGATCGATGCCTTGACCGGCGGCCGCGAAGTCGAGCGCCGCGATGAGCCGCGGCTCCACAATATCCTGGAAAATCTCTGCATTTCTCGCGGCATCCCGACGCCCAGGCTGAAGATCATGGATTCGGACGCGCTCAATGCCTTCGCCACCGGGATGAGCCCCAAGCAATATTCCATCACCGTAACCACGGGGCTCCTCAAAACGCTCGACGACGCCGAGATCGAATCGGTGCTCGGCCACGAGCTGACGCATATCCGCAACGGCGACGTCCGCATGATGGTGATCGCCGTCATCATTGCCGGGGTGGTGTCGTTCTTCGCCGAGTTGGTGTTTCGGCTTTGGTTTTATAACGGCTTCAGCTTCGGCGGCTCGCGCTCCGAGCGCCGCGGCGGCAGTGGCGCGGGGCTGGCGATCCTGATCGCCGTTGGCCTCCTGGTGGTGGCCTATGTGCTGTCCTTTGTCATTCGGCTGGCTTTGTCGCGCTCGCGCGAATACCTGGCCGATGCCGGTTCGGTGGAGTTGACCAAGAACCCCGACGCCATGATCTCGGCGCTGCGCAAGATCGAAGGCCGCGGCGAGCTTAAGCGCGCGACCTCCGCCGTGATGGAAATGTGCATCGACAACCCGCGCGAAGGCTTCGGCGAGCTGTTCGACACCCATCCGAGCGTGGAAAGTCGCGTCGCGGCGCTGGTCAAATTCGCCGGTGGCCACGATCCTGGCCCGCTCGCACTGCCGCCGACCCTAAACGATGCGACCGACGGTCAATCAGCCCTCTCCGAACCGTCGGCTGACTGGGCGGTCGGCGCATCAGGCGGTCCTTGGGGACCCGAAAATGCGCCAAACGAGGCTTCCGCCAGCCCTGGACCCTGGTCGGACCCGGCGACAGGAGCTTCGCCGCAGCCGACCTCGTTGCCGTCCGCCGAATCGGCGCTCGGCCCCTGGGGACCGCACCGCAGCAACTAGCAGCTCCGTAGCGGTATTAACCTTAACAAATTACAAATAACCGCAAAATCGTGCTCCCTGGCGCTTGGGCAGACGATAACGCTTCCAAACCGCCGCGCGGCTGTGTAGAAGCGAAAGTCAAGGACGGAGGACGCGACTCAAGGCGCGTCAGTGAGGGTTCGTTATGGCTAAACCAGCTCTGATTTTGGTCGGTGCCGACAAGGGCGGCGTAGGCAAAACCACGGTCGCTCGTACGCTGCTCGACTATTTTACCGCACACCACA
>JASHOX010000224.1 GCA_030038415.1 Xanthobacteraceae bacterium | reverse complement strand
CCGCTCGGCAATAGCGACAGCTTGGTCGTCAAGGTTGCCGAAGGATGCGGTCCCGGCTATTGGCGCGGACCCGCGGGACGCTGCCATCCGTTCGCGATGAACCGCGCCTGCCCACCAGGATACCACCTCGGACCGGAAGGAAAGAAGTGCTGGCCGAATTGATGATGGCACGAGCGACGCGGTTTTGAACGAAATGCGGTCGGGCCATCAACGCCCGGCCGTTTTTGCGTCGACCTCCATAGCGGTCCACCGGAACGCCACGACCTTGTCGGCGTTGCGCCGGCATGGAGCCATCCGTTCGACGAACGGCGCGTCAGAAATGATGACGATCAATGATAAATCGCGTGACGATGTTGATGAGGAGAACGAAGCCGGTCACCAGGAAGGCGGCGGCGTAGGCCAGCGCGTTCGCCGATTCGAACGGTTCGTTGATGAAGGTCCAGATTGCATAGGTCAGGTAGCCGATCGGCGAGTGCGTCAGCCGTCCGTCCCACAAATAATTCGACCAGCCCGCGGTGTAGAGGAGCGGCGCGGTTTCGCCGACCGAAATCGCAAGCGAGAGCAGGATGCCGGTGAGAACGCCCGGCAGCGCGGCGGGCAGGCAAATCCTCAAGATCACCCGCCAATCGCTGGCACCGAGCGCGTAGCCGGCTTCGCGCAGGTCGCCGCTGACCTGACCGAGCGCGAGTTCGGTGGTGCGGCAGATATAGGGCAGACAGATCATGGCGAGGATGATGGAGCCGGCGGCGACCGAGAAGTTCCAGCCCAGCCACTCGACCATGGTGACATAGCCGAAATAGCCCATCACGATGGAGGGCACGCCGACCAGGACATCGGCGAGAAAGCGGATGGCGGTCGCCCACGCGTTGAATTTGTACTCGGAGGTATAGACGCCCGCGGCGACGCCGAGCGGCACGGCGAGTAGCAATGCGCCGACCGACAACACCGCGGTGCCTTCGATCGCATTCAACAGGCCGCCGCCGCTGCCTTGCGTGATGGTCGTAAACAGCGACAGCGATATCGCATCGATGCCGCGGATGAAGACGACGGCAAGGATCCACAGGATCAATACCGAAAGTACCAAGAGCGAAAGGCCGGTGGCGCCCCAGCCCAGCGCGCTGAACAGCCGCCGCGATAGGCGCATCCCATATCGGCGCGAAGTAGCAATCGGCATGGCCAGTGGATACGAAATGCTGGTCGACATGGCTAGCGACCCCCGGCTGGGCGCTGAGCCGGGCCCCAGGCCAGCAGCAAGAGCCGCGCCAAGGCATTAACAATGATCGAGATGATGCACAGCACCAGCGCAATCTCAGCGAGCGAACGCACCGCCATGCCGGTCGGATCCTGCAAAGCGCTGTCGAGCTGCGAGACGATGAAGGCCGCCATGGTCGAGATCGGCGCATAGACGTTCGGCGGCAGATAATTGAGCGCGTTGCCGCTCACCATGAGCACCGCCATGGTTTCGCCCAGCGCGCGTCCCAGCGCCAGGAAGGTCGCACCGATCAGCACTTTGTTAGTCAACGGCAACACCACGCGCCAGACCGTTTCAAACCTGGTCGCGCCCAGCGCCATCGCCGCCTCGCGCAAGGTGGTAGGCTGCGCCACCAGCGCGTCGCGGAGCGTCGCCGCGATCAGCGGCACGATCATCATCGACAGTACGATCCCTGCCGTCAGCAGGCCGTAGCCGCTGCCGGGCGGCCCCGCAAAGATCGGGATGAGCGTGCCGAGCGTCGCGATAAGGAGCGGGAAGACATGGTGGCCTAGGAACGGGATCATCACGACGTAGCCCCACAGTCCGAACACCACGCTCGGAATGGCGGCCAAGAGCTCGACGAAGAACGAAATCCACAAGCGCAGCCGGCCCGAAACGGCCTCGGCCAGAAATATCGCGGCGCCGATGCCCACCGGCACCGCCAGCAGCAAAGCAATCAGCGTCGACAACAGCGTGCCCACGACCAGGAACAGAATACCGTAATGCGCGCCCGGCATGATCGGGACGCCACCGATCACGACGGGATCGGCGTAGAGATTGCCGAGGTTCCAGGTGTTGTGGAACGCGAACTCGAAGCCGTTGAAGGTGATCGCCGGCCAGGCGTAGATGGCGAGAAAAAGAATGACAGCCACGAGGCTTGCGGGCAGCGCGCCGGCAGTGATGGCCATCCAAGTTTTAAACGTCATCTTGCGCTCGGAGCAAAGACAACAGCCGGCGTCGATTGTAACCGACGCCGGCCAGGGGATCGCAAGGAACACATCCGGCAAACACGGACCCGGTTTAGGTCCGGGTCCGCGTCACAGCAAGGATCAATGTATCGCGTCGATCTGCTTCTCGCTCAGCTTCACGATCGCCGCCGGCAGCGGCACAAAACCGACCGCCTTCATATAGTGTTCCGTACTGCCGCCCTTGGGGTCGATGTCCCAGGTGAGAAAGCCTTTGAGCGCCTTGGCCACATCCGCGGACGGCTGCTGACCCTTCACGATCGCATATTCGTAGTTGATGATCGGATAGGATTCGGCGCCGGGCGCGAAGATCAGGCTGACCCGCTCATCCGGCGGAGTTTTTGCCGACATTTCCTTCACTGCGGCGCCGACCGTCTTCGCATCGGGCAGCACGAATTTGCCGTCCTTGTTTTCCAGTTCCGCTTCGCCGAGGCCGGCGGAATCGGTGGCATTCTTGAAGCTGATGCCGATATAGGCGATCGAATAGGGCGTGCCCTTCGATGCATTGACCATTCCGGGATTGCCCTCGGCGCCGATGCCGCCCTGCACCGCCGGCCAGCTCACAGTCGTGCCGTAGCCGGTCGAGTTCGACCAGTCCGGCGTGCTGAACGACAGGTATTGCGTGAAGATGAAGGTGTCGCCGCTGCCGTCGGTGCGGTGCACCGGGACAATATCGTTGCTCGGCAGTTTCACGCCGGGATTGAGCTTGGCGATCGCCGGGTCGTTCCAGGTCTTGATCTTGCCGCTGTAGATTCCGGCCAGCACCGGGCCGCTCAATTTGAGGTGCTGATTGTTAAGCCCGGGAATGTTGTAGTTGATCATCTGCGAGGAGATCGCCAGCGGGATGTTCATCATGCCGGCATTGGCCTTCATCTGCGCGTCGCTCATATAGGCGTCTGACGCGCCGATCTGCGCGATCCCCGAAATTGCTTCCGAAATGCCGGTGCCGCTGCCGGTCCCTTGCGTCGTGATTTGGGTGTCGGCGTGCGCCTTCTGGTAGTCCGGCACCCACAGATTGAACAGCGGGTAAAGCAGCGTCGAACCCGTCTCCAACAGTTTGACCTGGTCCGCATAGGCGGCGGTACCCATCAATACTGCTCCGGTCGCGACCACCGCGGCCATGGCGGCGGTTCGCGCTGTCCTGTTGCCTCCGGTTCTCGTCCTCATGTTCTCACCTCCTCAATGATCGGGGTTAGCTGGGGCGTGCGAATCCTTATGCGCGGAACTGGATCACCTCCGCGTGTCACTCGTACGGAAGCCGGTTAGACCATCGGCGCTCGGATGCGCCAATGTGCAGCTGGCGCTGCTCGCGCGGAGGAAAAGTTGCGGCGAAATCAGTCCATGCGGTCCATTACAGTTTTGTGACAAACGGGCTGTGGCCGATGCGACAGGGTGTCACCCGCAACCGCGGGGTGACCCTAACTTATTGGCAAGAACCAAGAAATTGCAAAATC
>JASHOX010000223.1 GCA_030038415.1 Xanthobacteraceae bacterium | reverse complement strand
GAACGAATGGCAGCCGATATCGGCGCTGATGTGGGTCGGTCCGATCTCGCGCTGGGCCAGCTTTATCGCGGCAAAAACCGGCCGCTCCGGGCAGCCGGTACAGAAATTCGGCGGCCGCGGCGGAATATCGCCGACCGCGCCGGCCACTTCCGATCTGTGCGCCAGCATTGCTGCGACGCTTGCGGACACAGCATCGCTATCGATGCCGGACGGGCGCGTTTCGGACAGGAACGCGGCAATGCCGCGTAAAAAAACTTCCGACGTGTAGTCGCCGCTGCGCGGCAGACAGCCCTTGCCAAGCACGCGGGTCTGCATATCCGCGCCGCGCAGGATGACATTGACCTGCTGCTCGACATATTCGGGCGAGCCTTCCTCGACCACCAGCACCGCGCGCTTGCCGGAGCAGAAACCTTTGACCTCCTCCGGCACCAGCGGATAGGCGACATTGAGCACAAAGATCGGAATGCGCGAGGTGCCATAAAGGTCGGCGAGCTCAAGGCGCGCCAGCGCGCGAAGAAGCCCGTTGGTCAGGCCGCCGAGAACGATGATACCGATCTCGCCAATTTCTCCGGGGATCAGCTCGTTGAGCCTTTGCTCGCGGATGAATTTTTGTGCCGCCGGCAGGCGCTGTTCGATCTTCAAGCGCTCTTGGGTGAAGATGACCGGCGGATGCGCGAGCCGGCCGTATTCGAAGCGCGGTGGCCCCTCGATGCGGTGCCGACCGCTATAGACGCCACGTTTGTTGTCCTTGGCGACGAATTCGCCGGTGACATGGCAGGCGCGCACGCGCAAATCGAGCATCACCGGGGCGTGGCTGGCCTCGGAAAGCTCAAATCCCTTCTCGACCATCCGCACGATGGTCGGCAGGTCGGGGCGCGGGTCGATCAGCCAGATCGAGGATTTCATGGCATAGGCATAGGAGCGTTCTTGTATGACGCTCGCGCCCTCACCGTAATCCTCGCCGAGCACGATCAGCGCGCCGCCGATGACGCCGGGCGATGCCAGATTCGACAAAGCGTCGGCTGCGACATTGGTGCCGACGATGGATTTCCAAGTCACCGCGCCGCGCAGCGGATAGTTGATCGAGGCGCCGAGCATGGCGGCGGCGGCGGCTTCGTTGGTGCAGGTCTCAACGTGCACGCCGAGATCGGCCAACAGGTCCTCGGCATCCACCATGACGTCGAGCAGGTGCGAGACCGGCGCCCCCTGGTAGCCGCCGACGTAGCTGACGCCCGACTGCAGCAATGCCTTGGTAACGGCGAGAATGCCCTCGCCGCGAAAGGTCTCGCCGGCGCCTAGCCGCAGCGCATCCACTTCTTTCTTGAACGAGCGTTCCATCGGTACTTCCAGGCCGTCGCTTTAAGGTCACATATAGCCGCTTTTGCCGGAGCCTACCAAACGCGCGCTCCTGCCGCGCCATGCTGAGTATGACAGCCCTTGGTGTGGCGCGCCGGCCCGGCTAGGGTGCGGACACAGGCGCGCCCGGGGAGGCGCCAAGTACCACGTAGCTCAAGGATGCGTAGGCGTTAATGAACGGCAAAGGCCAGATCGTCATCGAGCGGGTGAACCACACCTATCGCCCGCAGCGCGGGCGAAGCGTACTCGCGCTTTCTGACGTGTCGCTCGAAGTGCGGCCGCGCGAGTTCCTGGCGATTCTCGGCCCTTCGGGTTGCGGAAAGTCGACGCTACTTTACCTCGTCGGCGGGTTCCTGCCGACCGAGGCCGGCCGCATCATGGTCGAGGGCAAGCCGGTCACCGCGCCCGGACCGGATCGCGGCATCGTGTTCCAGCATTTTGCGCTGTTTCCGTGGAAGACCGTGCGCACCAATATTCTTTACGGTCTGGAACGCCAGGGCTTACCGCGCCCGGAGCGGGAAAAGCGTGCGCAGGCCTTCATCGACCTTGTCGGTCTAAAGGGATTCGAGGACAGCTATCCGTCGCAGCTGTCCGGCGGGATGCGGCAGCGCACCGCAATCGCGCGCACGCTTGCTTTCGATCCCAGCATTTTGCTGATGGACGAGCCGTTCGGGGCGCTCGACGCGCAGACGCGCTCGCTGATGCAGACTGAGCTCCTCAATATCTGGAAGCGCACGCCGAAGACGGTAATTTTTGTCACGCACGACGTGCAGGAGGCGGTCTATCTCGCCGATCGCGTGGTGGTGATGTCGGCACGGCCGGGATGCATCAAGAAAATCGTCGAGACCAAATTCGCCGATCGCGATCCCAGCATATTGCGCAGCAGGGAATTCGTGGAAAAGGCCGACGAAATCTGGAATCTGGTGCGCGACGAGGCGATCAAGGCGCAGGAAGCCAAAGCGAGTTAACACAAGCGAGTTATCGAGGCCGGCCTGATGCAAGCGATGACGCAAGCCAGTTTGCGTTACCTGCCGCTCCTGCTCTTGGCGCTCGGCTGGGAGGTGACGGCGCGGTTCAACCTGATCGACAGTCAGGCGCTGCCGCCGCTCACTCACGTCGCGAGCGCGTGGGTCGATCTCGTTCGCGATGGCGAGCTCGTCGACAACGGGGCGGCTTCGCTTTATCGCGGCGCGATGGGTCTCCTTTTGGCCGTCGTCGTTGGCGGCGGCCTGGGAATTCTGATGGCGCGCTGGCGGCTTTTGGATGTGTTCGTCAATCCGCTGGTCGAATTGTTCTATCCGCTGCCGAAATCGGCGCTGATTCCGGTGACGGTGCTGTGGCTCGGTTTTGGCGACGGCTCTAAAATCCTGCTCATCTTTCTCGGTTGCATGATCCCGGTCACCATCGGCGCCTATAACGGCGCCCGCGGCAGCGATCAGGCGCTGATCTGGTCGGCGCGCAGCATGGGCGCCGGACGGCTGCGCTTGCTGTGGGACGTCGTGGTGCCGAGCGCCCTGCCGGAACTGCTCAATGGCATCCGAACCGCGCTCGCTTTGGCTTTCATTCTGCTGGTGAGTTCCGAATTGATCGTCTCGCAGCAGGGTTTTGGCTATCTGATCGGCTACCTCGGCTCGACCGGCGCTTACGAAGGCATGTATGCGGTGGTGCTCACGGTCGCGTTTCTCGGCTTTGCCGCGGACCGGCTCTATCAGCTTCTCATGCAATGGTTGCTGCAATGGCGGGAATAGAAGACACGGCCTCGTTGGCGACCGCGGAAGCCGACGTGACCCACGACGCGGCGCGGCGTCTCGACGCCGTGTTCCGCGGCGGCGCCGGGGTTTTTTCCGTGCTTTTGGTGTTGATCGCCTGGGAGCTTTTCGCCCGCAGCGGCAAAGTGACGGCGTTCATGCTGCCGCCGTTTTCCGCCGTCGTCGAGCGCATCTACGTCGACGCCGTCAGCGGCGACTTGTGGATCAATCTCGGGCTTACGGTCGCACGCGCCATGACCGGATTTGTCATCGCCGCCGTGCTCGGCATCGCACTCGGCGCCTCGATGTCACGGAGCCGGCTCATTCGCTGGTTCTTCGACCCGATCATTTCGGTCGGCTTTCCAATGCCGAAGATCGCGTTTTTGCCGATCATCATTTTATGGCTTGGCGTCTACGACGTCTCGAAAATCTCCATCGTCGTGTTCGATGCGATCTTCCCGGTCGTCACCGCGACGCTTGCCGGCATCGCGGCGGTCGACAGGGAGCTGATCTGGTCGGCGCGCAATATGGGCGCGAGCGAGCGCGAGGTGATGTGGCAAATCAAACTGCCCGCGGCATTGCCGCAAATCCTCACCGGACTGCAGGTGGCGTTGCCGATCTCGCTCATCGTCGCCATCATCGGCGAGATGGTGATGGGCGGTTATGGGCTGGGCGGCGCCATGATGAGCGCTTCGCGCTTTGCCGATTCACGCGGCGTGTTCGCCGGCATCGTCGAGATCGCCGTCGTCGGCTACGCGCTCATCAAAACCATGGCGGTGGTCCGCCGCCGCCTTTTGGTGTGGCATCAGGAGACGGCGGAACACTCCTAGCTCCATGCATTCGTGGTGCGGCAAGGGGCAGCAAGCGGAAGTCTTGCCTTGGAACGCGCTTTGCGCCCACAATTAGCCGAACCGGCGGGCTCGCCGGCGATTTACGAACAAAACCGTAGCCTTTGGGAGATGAATGAGAATGCGCGGGAAGATTGGATTGGCAAGCATTGCGCTTTTTCTGTTGAGCGTCAGCCTGGCGCAAGCCGATCCGCTGCAAATTCGCGGCGCCTGGGTCGCTCCGGTCGCGAACTGGTTTTCCATGTGGTTGCAGAAGAAGGACCTCGCTCACCATTTCGGCCAGTCCTATACGTTCGAGGCGACGCATTATGCCGGCACGCCGCCGATGATCACGGCGATCGCCAATAACGAGCTGGAAATCGGCGACCTCGCCTATTCCACGTTGCCGATCGCCATCGCGAACGCCGGAATGGAGGACGTCCGCGTCATCGCCGACGAGTTCCAGGACGGCGTGCCCGGCTACCGCGACGACGAGTATGAGGTCCTTGCCGCCGGCCCGATCAAGAGAGTGGAGGACCTTAAGGGCAAGATCGTTGCGACGAATGCGATCGGCAGCGGCGTCGATGTCGCCATGCGCGCGATGCTGCGTAAGCATGGCCTCGAGGCCAACCGCGATTACACGATTGTCGAAGCGCCGTTCCCGGCCATGAAGGCGATGCTGGCGGAGAAGAAGGTCGATCTGATTCCCACCGTGCTGCCGTTTGCCCTGGACCCGGAACTAAAGAAGATCGCGCGGCCCTTATTCACAGTGCATGACGCCATCGGCGTTTCCCAGTTTATCGTTTGGACCGCGCGCAAGCCGTTCATCGATGCGCACCGGGCCGCGTTGGTTGATTTCCTCGAGGACTCCATGCGCATCGAGCGCTGGTATCTCGATCCGAAAAATCATGACGCCGCCGCGCAGATCGCTTCGCAGCTCACCAAACAGCCGCCGGAGCGTTTCGGCTGGCTGTTCACCAAGACCGACTATTACCGCGATCCGAAAATGGTGCCGAACCTCGATGCGCTGCAGAAGAACGTCGACATGACCAAGGAGCTCGGCTTCGTCAAAGCAAGCTTCGACGTCAAGGCGCATTCCGATCTCAGCCTGATCGAAGAGGCGGCAAAGCGCCTGCAGTAAGACTTTCTAAGAACGCGGCGCCGGCCAACGGCGCCCTCATGGTCTTGGGAGGGAATGATGCGTGCCACCGCACGTGCGATGACGCTTGCCTGGGCCGGCCTGTGCGGTCTGGCCATTGTTTTGACGTCGGCTTCGACTTGGGCCGGATCCGCCAAAGCCGACCCCGTCCATATCCGCGAAGCCTGGGTCGCGCCGGGCAATTGGGCCTCGATCTGGCTGCAGAAGAAAGATCTCGCCAAGCATTTCGGCCAGTCCTATGTGCTCGACCCGGTGCATTATGTCGGCACGCCGCCGATGATAACGGCGCTCGCCAATAATCAAGTCGAGGTCACCAACCTGGCCTATTCGACGCTCGGCATCGCCATCGAGAATGCCGGCCTCGACGACCTGCGCACCATCTCCGACGAATTCCAGGACGGGGTGCCCGGATATTATTCGCAGGAATTCATGGTGCTCAAAGACGGCCCGATCCATAAGGTCGAGGACCTCAAAGGCAAAATCGTCGCCACCAATGCCGAAGGCAGCGCCGTCGACGTCGCCATGAAGGCGATGCTGCACAAGCACGGTCTTGAGCCCAATCGCGACTACACCGTGGTCGAGGCGCCGTTTCCCGCCATGAAATCGATGCTGGCGGAAAAGAAGGTTGACCTCATCCCAGCGGTGCTGCCGTTCTCCTACGACCCCGAACTGCAGAAAATCGCCCGCGATCTATTCGTCCAGAAAGATGCCATCGGCGTTGCCGACATGGTGGTATGGACCGCGCGCAAGCCGTTTATCGATGCGCACCGCGCCGCCCTGGTCGATTTTCTCGAAGACACGCTGCGCATCACACACTGGTACGAGGACCCGGCGAACCACGAGGCGGCGATGCAAATCCTCGGCGACTTGGTGAAGAAGCCGCCGGCGATCTTCGGCTGGGCCTTCACCCATCGGGATGTCTATCACGATCCCAATCTGATACCGAACCTCGATGCGCTGCAGAAAAACGTCGACATGACCAAGGAGCTTGGCTTCATCAAATCGAGCTTCGACGTGAAGAAATATTCCGATCTCAGCATGATCGAGGAGGCGGCGAAGCGCCTGCAGTGAAATCAAGAACGCCGTGCGTCAGGGAACGGGCGCCGATGAGCGGCGCCCGTTGCGTTTAGCCCACCAGCACGTTGCTGAACTGCCAGGGATCGCGCTTGTCGATATCTTCCTTGAACAGGCCTGGACGATCCGTGATCGGCGTCCAATCGGTGTAAGCGCCGATTACCGGCCCGAGATAGGGCATCTGCACTTCCAGGCAGCGGCGGAAATCCATCTCGTCGGCTTCGACAATACCGGCCTTGGGATTTTCGATCGCCCAGACCATGCCGGCGAGCACGGCGGAGGTCACCTGCAGCCCAGTGGCGTTCTGATAGGGCGCGATCTCGCGGGTTTCGTCGATCGAAAGCTGCGATCCGTACCAGTAGGCGTTCTTCTTGTGGCCGTAGAGCAGCACGCCGAGTTCGTCGATGCCGTCGGCGATCTCGTGCTCGTCCAGAATGTGGATAGCCGGCTGCCGTTTGCCGGCCTGGCCGAATAGCTCGTGCAGCGACAGCACCGCGTCGTTGCAGGGGTGGTACGCATAGTGGCAGGTCGGCCGATAGACCACTTTGCGGCCATCGCGCAGCGTGAAGTAGTCCGCAATCGAGATCGATTCGTTGTGCGTGACGAGAAAGCCGTACTGCCCCTTGGCGGTTGGTGTCCATGAACGCACGCGCGTATTGGCGCCGGGCTGGGTCAGGTAGATCGCCGCTTGGCATCCGGTGTTATGCCTAAACCCATTCTTCGGCAGCTTCTTCTCGTGCGTACCCCAGCCCAGCTCGGCCGGCTGCATGCCTTCCGAAAGAAAGCCTTCGACCGACCAGGTATTGACGAAGACCTCGATCGGCTTCGGCTTAATGGCGCGCTGGGTGTCGCGCTCGGCGATGTGGATGCCCTTGACGCCGACCTTCTTAGCGAGCCTGCCCCATTCCTCGCGGGTCTTCGGCTCCTTGAACTTCAGCTTGAGGTCGCCGGCGATATTGAGGAGCGCCTGCTTGACGAACCATGACACCATACCGGGATTGGCGCCGCAGCACGATACCGCCGTGGTGCCGCCGGGGCTTTTGCGGCGCGCCGCCAGCACCGTTTCGCGCAGCGCATAGTTCGAGCGTTTTTCCGGACCGAGTTTTGAATCGAAGTAAAAGCCCGCCCAGGGCTCGACCACGGTGTCGATATAGAAGACGCCGATCTCGCGGCAGAATTCCATGATGTCGACCGACGAGGTGTCGACCGACAGATTGACGCAAAAGCCCTGCCCGCCACCGTCGGTGAGCAACGGGCCAAGGAGCTTGCGGTAGTTTTCGCGGGTGACGGCCTGGTGGATGAAGCGGATGCCGCGGTCATCCAACAGCTTGCGGTCCTTGTCCTCCGGATCGATGACCACGAAACGTGATTTGTCATAATGGAAATGACGCTCGATCAAAGGCAGCGTGCCTTTGCCGATCGAGCCGAAGCCGATCATGACAATCGGGCCTGTAATGTGGGCGTGAACGGGCCACTCGGTCATATTGCAAGCCTCCAACGGCAATCTTGGGGTGATATCCGCGGCAATGTGGAAACGGAAGAGACGCTGCGGATTTTTGTCCGTGGCGTCCCCGATTTTTTGGTGTTTCGCGGCTAGGCCGCGCGGACGCGTCGGACCCGAGCGCGCTCGGCGCGCCGATCTTCCACCACTAGAGCGGCGAGATCGGGGGCCGGCGCAAGCGGACCTGCGGCGCCGATCAGACCGCGCGCACCATCGAGAGCACCAGGCTTGAGCTCAAGCGCGAGAAGCCGGTCGCGATCGCAACGGCCGGGCATCCAAAGGTCTCCGGTCAACGCCGCGGAAAAGCCGAAGCGGCCGTAATACGGCGCGTCGCCGACCAGGAGGACGGCGCCGTGGCCGGCAAGGCGCGCGCGCGCGATCGCACGACGAACGAGCGTGGCGCCGATGCCGCGATTGCGATGCGCCGGATGAACAGCCAAGGGCCCGAGCAGCACCGCGGCTCGCCCCGGTCCGGCGCTGACATTCCACAGCCGGACGGTGCCGACGAGACGGCCATGCTCCACCGCGACTAGCGACAAGCCGTTCGCCGGCAGGCGTCCCTCACGCAGTCGTTCGGATGCCTTGGCAAAACGTGCCGGGCCGTAGGCCTCGTCGAGCAAAGCCTCGCGCGCGAAGACGTCAGCGATTTTTTCTTCCCGGATGGTCACCATGATCCGCTCCATTCGGCCGTTGCGCTCCGCGTCCCCGTCCCTTCCCTCCCCCGCGAGCAGGGGAGGGTTAGGGTGGGGGCGTGAGCAAGAAGGGTCAGATGTGGAAGGTCTGCAGCGGCTGGAAGCCGTTGAAAGCCACCGCTGCGTAGGTTGCGGTATAGGCGCCGGTGCCTTCGATCAGCACCTTGTCGCCGATCTCGAGGCTAATCGGCAGATCGTAGGGCCGCTTCTCGTAGAGCACGTCGGCACTGTCGCAGGTCGGACCCGCCAGCACGCAAGGCCCGACCTCGTCGCCGTCGCGTGGCGTCTTGATCGGGTAGCGGATCGACTCCCCCATGGTTTCGGCCAAGCCGCCGAATTTGCCGATGTCGAGATAGACCCACCGCACGTGATCGTGCTCGCTCTTGTTTGAGACCAGCACGACCTCAGCCTCGATCACGCCGGCATTGCCGACCATGCCGCGGCCTGGCTCGATGATCGTCTCCGGGATGGCGTTGCCGAAATGCTTGCGCAAGGCGCGGAAGATCGAACGACCATAGGCCTCGACCGCCGGCACTTCGCGCAGGTACTTGGTCGGAAAGCCACCGCCGAGGTTGACCATCGACAGGTTGATGCCGCGGTCGGCGCAGGCGCGAAAGATCGCCGCCGCCGACTTCAAGGCTTCGTCCCAGGCCGCGGTGCGGCGCTGCTGCGAGCCGACGTGAAACGATACGCCGGCCGCCTCAAGCCCGAGCTTGTGCGCATGGTCGAGCACCTCGACCGCCATCTCCGGATCGCAGCCGAACTTCCGCGACAGCGGCCATTCCGCGCCGGCGCAGCCGAACAGGAAGCGGCAGAACACCTTGGCGCCGGGCGCGGCGCGGGCGATCTTCTCCACTTCGGCCTTGCAGTCGATCGCGAACAGCCGGACGCCGAGCGCAAAGGCGCGCGCGATGTCGCGTTCCTTCTTGATGGTGTTGCCGAAGGAGATGCGTTCGGCGCTGGCGCCGGCGGCGAGCACCATCTCGATCTCGGCGACCGAGGCGGTGTCGAAGCAGGACCCGAGCGAAACCAGGAGTGATAACAGCTCCGGCGCCGGGTTCGCCTTGACGGCATAGAACACCCGGCTGTCCGGCAGAGCCTTGGCGAAGGCGCGATAGTTGTCGCGCACGACGTCGAGATCGACGACGAGGCACGGACCGTCGTCCAGCCCCTGTTCGCGGCGGCGGCGCAGGAAATCGTGGATGCGCTCGGTCATTGGCGCGCTCCTTTCCAGTTCAAGGGGCCAAGCGGCAAAGAGCCGATTGGCCGCGTTGAAGTTCAGCCGCGCGCGCTCGCGCGCGTACGACCGGCGTCAGCGGCTACAGCGCTTTGGCGTTGGACCGTGCGTTGGGGACACGGTGCGAACGCGCGGCGCTGGCGCCGAGATGCTGCCTTGGATTGGAGCGGGAGAACCCGTTCCGCACGGCCGGCAAGACAAGATGGACAAGCCTCTTCGGTGCTGACCTTTGGACGGCCAACGAGACCAAAAAAGCCCGCTCCGTCGTTGCTTTAAGCCGCGTCCCCCGTTGAGCGCGGGGTGCGCCGGTTTCGCCTCCGGCTGCCGATCACGTAGTGAGGCTCTAAACTTTGCGAACCTCAGGCGACTGTCCGGCCTCTTGTCCGGATGCCTACCGATCGACACACGGCCACAGGCACGTGCGAATTTGGGCGAGCGGCACATAAGCGCATCGTAAGAGCATTGCAAGAAAATTCGTCACGCGCGGCAAATTTTTTCGTCGACAGCGACCGCACGCGAGTGGGCGCTCACCGCTTTCACTCTTCGTGCGGTGTGCGATAGTGCGCGTGTCTTGTGCTGAAGCTTCATCGAGAGGTGCCGCGATGCCATCCCTGCCGATCACCTTCGCCTGCGGTCTCTACGACCGCATGCTGGCGCTGCAAACCGGCGACATTAAACCCGACGGCATCGACCTTAACTTTCTCGCCATCGACAATCCGCGCGAGATTTTCGACCGCATGTCGAACCGGCTGGAGTTCGACGCCTGCGAAATGTCGAGCTCGGAATTTGTCAGCCGCTACGCGGCGAAGAAGCTGCCTTTTGTGGCGCTGCCGGTGTTCGCCTCGCGGGTGTTCCGGCACGGCTTCATCGTCGTTAACCGAAAGTTCATCACGTCGGCAAAGGAGCTGGCCGGCAAGCGCATCGGCGTTCCGCTGTACACCCAGACCGCGGCGATCTTTGTCCGCGGCCTGATGCAGCACGATCTCGGCGTCGATCTCTCGACCATCGAGTGGGTCCAGGGCGCGGTCAACGAGGCCGGCGCCTACGGCAACCCCTCGGTGATGCCGCTTCTAAAGCCGGTCAAGATCACGCCGAACCAGAGCGGCCAGTCCTTGAGCGACCTCCTCGCCGCCGGGGAAATTCACGCCATCATCGGCTCGAACCTGCCGCGGGCGCTCAAGCGCCATCCCGACGTGGTGCGGCTGTTTCCGGACTACCGGGCGCGCGAGCAGGACTATTACCGCCGCACCAAGATTTTCCCGATCATGCACCTGGTCGTGATCCGCAACGACATCTACGAGCGCCATCCCTTCGTCGCCACCAGCCTGTACAATGCCTTCTGCGCCGCCAAGGACTGGGCGCGCGAGAAAATGCGCTTCCCCGGCACGCTCCGCTACATGCTGCCGTGGCTGCCCGACGACATCGAAGAGATCGACGACTTGTTTGGCGGCGATTGCTGGCCCTATGGCGTCGAGCCAAACCGGCCGACGCTCGAAGCGCTGGTCAGCTACATGGCCGAGCAGGGCTTGATCGCGGAGCCCATTCCGATCGAGAAACTGTTTGTGCCGACCTTCGGCTAAAGGAGAGCCTCGATGAAGCGCTCGCTGATGGCGGCGATTGGTTTCTATATTCTGTGCAATCCGTGGCCGGCTATTGCCGCCGGTTATGCGCCGCTCGACTGCACCAAGGCGAAATCGGCAGCCGAAATCGCGATCTGCAAGACTTACGCGCTGGGTCAGGCCGAGGCGCACATGGCGACCCTTTATGCTGTGTCGACGTCTCTCGTGGCGATGGGTCAGCGCGGCGACATCCAAGACGCCCAAGCCGCATTTCTCAAGGCGCGCGATGCCTGCGGGCGCGACATCGCCTGCCTCGCCAAGGCCTACAACGAGCGCATCGGCCAACTCGACAAAGTCATCGCCGCGATCGCCTCGCGCGGCCCTCACTGATGCGCTTCTTCGATCCGTTCGCGGACGCCCGCGATTTCACCGCAGGCGGCAACCCGCCGGTTTTCTGCAGCCGCATCGTCCAATATTCCCACGCCCGGGCCATCGGCCGCGGCTGCAGCTGGCGCGGCTCGGCGCGCTGCCGCTCGGCGGCGTTCAACGCGCCGATCTTGCCAATCGCCATCGAGCGCAACTGGATTTCCGCGTTGGCGTGCGAATAGACGGTACGGAAGACCAGCTCGTGCAGCGTCCGGCCGGCAACCGTCGCGCCGTGGCGCGCCATCAGCACCATCCAATTCGGGCCCAGCGCCCGCGCCAGCGAACGGCCCTCCTCCGGCTTGACGACCATGAGATCGGTGTCGCCGAACTCATCGCGGCTGTCCCACATCGGCACCACCTGGCCCATCACCGGGCCCATGTGAAACACCGGCTCGAGCGCGATGCCGGTGACGCAGAACGGCAGCACCGCATGCGAATGGTGATGGCACACGGCGTTGACGTCCGGCCGCGCCTGATAGATGCAGCCGTGAATGACCCGCTCGCCGTACATCTCGCCCTTGGGCGGCGTCACCGGCTCGGAATCAAGCGTGAATTCGAGCAGGTCTCCCGGCTCGATCAGTTCGGGACTGCGCGACCGCGCCAAGAGATAGCGGCCCGGATCATCGGGATGGCGCACGCTGACATGCCCGAAACCGTCGAGCACGCCCTCATGGGCGATGATGCGATTGGCTAGCGCAAGTTCATAGCGCACGTCGTCGAGTGACATGGTCATTTACACCGCCTTGAGATGCGCATCCTTGCGCTTGAATAGTTCGTCGTCGGCATAACCCATGGTCTCAGGCTGGCCGCGACCGAGCATGACTTGGAAATAAACCGGCCCGAGCGAATCGTTCTGGTAACCGTGGATGACGCCCGCTGGACAACAGACGCACTCCCACGGACCAAGCCGCGTGGTCAGCTGCTTGCCGCTCTCGTCCTCGACGAAGACGTCGAGATAGCCGTCGAGCACGAAAAAGCATTCCTCCACTTCATGGGTATGCGCGGCATTGCCCTGCCCGGGTTCGACATACATGATCGAGAGCGTGAAATTGCCCGCCGGAATAACCGTCGGATCGCCGTGCTTGCCGGAGCCGCCAGCGCCGATGAAACGGTGCTGGGCGCGCCTGAAACCTTCAATCTTGGCGTCCTCGAAGGCGGTCCAATCCGGCTTCTTGTCTTTGAAGCGGCCGACGTATTTCTTCATGATCTCTTCGAGTGGAACGCCTTCGAGCTCCTTCGGACGTGGGTGGCGGGCGACACTCATGAGGCTACTCCTGTCAAATCTTGAGATTGCAAAATCAGGCCAATGCGCTGCGCAAGGCACGCTCGACCATGACGCCGATCAGCGTCTTGCGATAAGCGCCGCTGGCGTGAATGTCGTCGGGCGGGTCGACGGCCGCCGATGCTTTGGCTTCCACTTCGGCGATCGTTGCTTCGTTGATTGGATTGCCGTTGAGCGCCTCTTCCACAGCGCCAAGACGCAACGGCCGGTCGGAGACGCCAAACGCGCCGACATGGGCGTTGGCAGTCTTGCCGCCATCTTCATCGTAGAACATTGCCGCTCCGGCCAAGGCAAAGTCGCCGCGGCGGCGGGCGAATTCGCAAAATCCGAAGCGGCGCGTCGCCGGCCACACCGGAAAGCGAATGTCGGTGATTATCTCGTCGGCGGTCAACGCAGTCGCCAATGGGCCGCGAAAGAAATCGTGAGCCTCAATGATGCGCTCGCCGGCCTTGCCAATAACAGCGATCCTGGCCTCGCCGGTGACGGCGACGGCCGGCAATTCGGCGGCCGGATCGGCGTGCGCCAGACTGCCGCCAACGGTGCCGCGATTGCGGATCTGATAGTGCGCGACATGCTCAACGGCCGCCACCAGGAGAGGATGCGCCGTTCGCAGGCTGGGATGTTCAAGAATGTCGCGCCAGCGCACCATGGCGCCAAGCGTAATGCCATCGTCGGTGATGCTGATGCGGCGCAGCTCGGGGATTTTGCGCAGATCGACCAGCACAGCCGGCGAGGCGACGCGGAACGCCAGCATCGGCAGCAGCGACTGACCGCCGGCGAGCGGCTTCGCCTCGCCATCATGCGACGTCAATAGCGCAATTGCTTCGGCAGTGCTCGACGGGCAGGCGTATTCGAAGGGCGGAAGTTTCATGAATATCACGCTCCGCTTCGCGCGCCTCGAACCGCAAAAACAGCCGCCATTTCAGCTATTTCGTAGCATTCGCCTCATCGCAGGGTCAACCGCGTGTCGCTTCGCGCGCTTTGCTGATAGACTTGCATCAAGTGAGCGGCCTCATTGAGGTTCGCTCCATGAGTGGAGGAAGCCGATGCTGAAGAAGACGCCGCGCCACGGTAAGAACGGCAGGAACGGCCATAAAGCCCCGCGCGTCAGCGAATTGCCGAAAATCACCATTCAAACCGACACACGCGAAATTTTGGCCCACGCCGCCAAGGAGGCGCGCGCCGAGGATTATTTCATTGTCGATGTCGATGCCCACGTCACCGAGACGGCGTTCTGGTCCGAGGTCGTCGACCGCATGGACAGCGACGTTTACCGGCAGATGGCGCGTGCGTTCAAGGATCGCGGTCCTGCTCCAGGGCTTCTCAATGCGACGCCGGGATTTTTGCATCAGGACGTGTTCGGCCGCATCCCGCACCAGCAGCGTCTGGCCGAGGCCGTGCCGGGCGGCCGCACCCACGCCCAGGTGACGCTGGTTCAGCGCGCCATGGATTCGATGGGCATCGATTACATGGTGGTGTTTCCCACGCCGATGCTGGTGCTCGGCATGCACCCGCAGGTCGAAATGGAGGTCGTGATCGGCAACGCCTTCAATAAATGGCTGGCGGAGGAAATTCTGCCGCAGGATCAGCGCATCAAGGCGATGCTCTATCTGCCGTTCAATCATCCCGAGGAGAGCCTGAAGGCGGTCGAGCGATATGCCGATAATCCGAGTGTCATCGGCTATTCGGTCACCTCAACGCGGTTTCGCGCCGTCAATCACGACAGCTACATGCCGCTCTATTCCGCCATCCAGGCGACCGGCAAGCCGCTGGCGTTCCATTCCGGCTTCCACTGGGGCGACCAGTCGATGCAGCAGTGCAATCGCTTCATCTCCATGCACTCGATCTCGTTCGTTTATTACAACATCATTCATCTGACCAACTGGATCATCAACGGCCTGCCCGAGCGCTTCCCGAAGCTCAAAGTCTTGTGGATCGAGAGCGGGCTCGCCTGGGTGCCGTTCCTGATGCAACGGCTCGATTCCGAATACATGATGCGGTCGTCGGAAGCGCCGCTCTTGAAGCGCCGCCCGAGCGAATACATCCAAGACATGTATTTCACCAGCCAGCCGCTGGAGCGCTCGAACATCGATCTCACCGAAGCCACCTTCAAAGCGATCAAGGCGGAAACGCAGCTCTTGTTCGCCTCCGACTGGCCGCATTGGGATTTCGATCTGCCGAACTCGATCACCACGCTGCCGTTCCTTGACGAACAGGCCAAGCGCAACATTTTGGGCTTCAACGCGGCAAAGCTGTTCAAGCTCGAAGTACCGAAGCACAAGCGTCTTACGGCCAAAACTGCTAAAACGAACGTCCGCGTGCCGGTCACGGCCTAAAACGCACGATGCGCAGGAAGAAGTCAGCAGAGCGTGCTGCGCCGCGGCGCAAGGGCGCGACGCGTCGCGAGGCGCAGGATTTTTGTGCAGCGGCTCGCGCCGCGCTCAAGCGCGGCGAGCCCGACGCGATTTCCGACCGGCGGCTGCAACAGGTTCTCACCGCGGCAGCCAAGATCTATGCCGCCAAAGTGGAACGGCGCGGCCATGATGTGGCGCCGTTTGCGCCCGGCGCGGTGACGGCGACCGAAACGGTCGTCACGGCCTGCGGGCTTATTCGCGCCGCCGATCTCAATATGTTCGACGTGGCGATCTGGTTTCATCGCCCGCCGGGAATAGAGTGACGAAAGGGGTCAGTCATGGATGAGATCGCAGTGGGCAGGCTGACCGATATCGCCGACGGCGACTATCGGGTCTTTGCCTTGGACAAGATCGAAGTCGGCATTTTCCGCACCGGCACAAAGGTGCTGGCCTACGAGAACGTCTGTCCCCATGCCGGCGGCCCGGTGTGTCAGGGCAAAATCTTCAACCAGGTCGAAGAGATCATCACGCCCGACAAGAAAAGCGCAGGACTGCGCTTCGGCAAGCAGCGCCACATCGTCTGCCCGTGGCACGGCTACGAATATGATCTCGCCACCGGCTGCCATCCGGGCGATCCGTCGGTACGCCTCACCCCGGTCAAGGTCACGGTGCGTGACGGCCAGATCTACGTCAGCCTACCGGAGTGACGTAGCCCGGATGGAGCACACAAGCGAAATCCGGGATGAAGCCTGACCGTTTGCCCCGCATTGCGCTTCGCTCCATGCGGGCTACATCTCGGCGGCAAGCTTTTCCGCCACCATGATGGTCGGAATATTGGTGTTGCCGCGCGGCACCGTCGGCATGATCGAGGCATCGATGACACGCAGGCCCGCTACACCGCGGACGCGGCCGGCCGGGTCGGTCACCGCGTCGCGATCGTCCGGCGCGCCCATGCAGCAGGTACCGACCGGATGGAAGGTGCCGGCGACGTTGTCGCGGATGTGGTCGGCTAGGGCGTCATCGTCCGCGACCAGCGCGGCGAGATCGATGCGGCGGTCGGCCAGCGTCGCGAAGATCGGCGCCGCCAGCGGCGGCGCCAGATCGACCAGTGCGGC
>JASHOX010000222.1 GCA_030038415.1 Xanthobacteraceae bacterium | reverse complement strand
ATTCCGCCATATTACATGATCGTCACCGCTTTCAAGAGCGATGCCGAAGTCGCACGAATGGCCACCAATCCCTGGATCATTTCGGACGGCATCACGCTCGACCAGTTTCGAATCCTGCTGACGCAAACCGATTTTCTGACGTTCTTCAAAAACACGATCGTCGTCACGCTTTGCGTGGTGACCATCACCATGGTGGTCAGCGTGCTCGCCGCCTTCTCGCTTGGCCGGATGAAGTTCTGGGGCTCGGGCATTCTCGCGACCGGCATCTTTCTCACCTATCTCGTGCCGGACACGCTTTTGTTCATCCCGCTGTTTCAGATCGTCAAGGCGGTCGGTCTGCTCAATTCCTATTGGGGCATGGTGCTTGTCTATCCGACGCTGACCGTGCCGTTCTGCACCTGGATCATGATCGGCTATTTCCAGTCAATCCCGAAGGAGCTCGATGAAGCGGCACTTATAGACGGCGCTGGCCATATGCAGATGCTCACCAAGATCTTCATCCCGGTCGCGCTGCCCGGCATCATCGCCGCGACTATCTTCGCCTTCACGGTATCCTGGGCGGCCTTCGTCTATCCCATGGCCTTTCTCTATTCGGCGGATCAGCAGGTGCTGACCGTCGGCACGGTGACGAGCCTCATTCGCGGCGACGTCTACAAGTGGGGCATGCTGATGGCCGGCGCGCTGATGGCGGCGGCGCCGCCGCTCGTCATCTACGCGTTCCTGATGGACTATTACATCGCCGGGCTGACGGCGGGCGCCACCAAAGGCTGAGCGAGGACACAATGGCCGAAGTCGCGTTGCGTAACGTGGTCAAGCGGTTCGACGAAGTCGAGGCGGTGCGCAGCATCAACCTCGACATTCCCGACAACGAATTCGTCGTGCTGGTCGGACCGTCGGGCTGCGGTAAGTCGACGACGCTACGCATGATCGCCGGCCTCGAGGAAGTCACTACCGGCGACATCTATATCGGCGGCGAGATCGTCAACGATCTGCCCCCGAAGGACCGTGACATCGCCATGGTGTTCCAGAACTACGCGCTCTACCCGCATATGACGGCGTTCGAGAACATGTCGTTCGGGCTGCGACTTCGCAAATTTTCCAAGGATGAGATCAAAAAGCGGGTCGACAATGCGGCCCGCATTCTCGACATCACCGAGCTGCTCGATCGCAAGCCCAAGGCGCTGTCCGGCGGCCAGCGCCAGCGCGTCGCAATGGGCCGGGCGATCGTTCGCGATCCGAAAGTGTTCCTGTTCGACGAACCGCTGTCGAACCTCGACGCCAAGCTGCGCGTGCAGATGCGTACCGAGATCAAGCGCGTGCATCAGATGGTGAAGACGACCACGGTCTACGTCACCCATGACCAGGTCGAGGCCATGACGCTGGCCGACCGCGTCGTCGTCATGAACGGCGGCGTGATCGAGCAGATCGCAACGCCGCAGGATCTCTATCACCATCCGAAGACGCGTTTCGTCGCCGGGTTTATCGGCTCTCCGGCGATGAATTTCGTGCGCTGCCGGCTGGAGCAGAACGGCGTCGGCTTGCGCGTGCGCATTTCCGACGCAATCAGTCTGCCGGTGCCGGCGGCGCAAACGGCGCGCTTCCAGCAGTTCGCCGGCAAGGAGCTGATCTTTGGCTTGCGCCCGGAGCACATCACCGAGCCGCGGCGCAACGATCGCGACGCCAATTGCGAATTCAACGCGACGCTCGACGTGGTGGAGCCGATGGGCATGGAGACGATGGTTTATTTCACCGTCGATGGCCAGGAGGTCTGCGGCCGCGTCGATCCGGGCAGCGCCGCCGGCCCGGGCGAATCCATGCGGCTCTACGCCGATGTGGACCGCATGCACCTGATCGATCCGCAGACCGGCGCGGTGCTATAAAAAATCACGCCCGGGGCGCGCGCCCCGGGCGTAACCTAAAGGCGACCGGCTAGTCCTCCGCGTAAGCTTCCGCCGAGATGTCCTTGCCGGTGTAGTCAGGCATCAAGGCGGCCGACACCAAGCTGATCACCGCACAGGCGGCGATGTAGATGGCGATCGCATAGCCGGAACCGTAGGCGGCGAACAGCGCTGTGGCGATGATCGGCGCCGGGCCGCCGGCGATGATCGAGGCCAGCTGATAGCCAAGCGACGAGCCGCTATAGCGCAAATTCGGCGTGAACGATTCCGCGATCAGCGCCGCTTGCGGGCCGTACTGCATGTCGTGCGGGATGAGCGACAGCACGATGGCGATGAACACCGCCGAGGGAATCGCCGTGTCCACCATGCCGAAATACAGGAAGCCAAACAGGCCCATGGTCACGACGCCGATCAGATACATGTTCTTGCGGCCGATCCGGTCCGAGATATGGCCGGCCAGCGGAATGGTGAAGAACGAGACGCAAGCCGCCACCAGAACCGCGGCGAGGATGAAGTTCCGGTCCATCTTCAGCGTACCCACGGCATAGGCGAAGACGAATGCGGTGAAGACGTAGAACGGTGCCTGTTCGGACATCCGCAGCAATGCCGAAAGGATGATCTCCTTCGGCTGTTTTTTGATGACTTCGATGATCGGCGCCTTCTCGATCTTGTTAGTTTCGACGAGGTGCTGGAACACCGGCGTCTCAAGAATGCCGAGCCGGATCCACAGCCCGATCCCGACGAGGATGATCGACAGCGCGAAGGGTATGCGCCAGCCCCAAGTCGCGAAATCGTCCCCGGCCCATTTGCTGAAGACGATGACGGCAAGCGTGGACAGCAAGAGGCCGCAGGGAACACCGAATTGCGGCCATGAGGCTACCAGACCGCGCTGACCATGCGTGCGCGACCATTCCATGGCCAACAGCACGGAGCCGCCCCATTCGCCGCCGACGCCGATGCCTTGGATGGCGCGCAGCACGGTCAGGAGCACCGCGCCCCAGATGCCGATCGACTCGTAGGTCGGCACGAAGGCGATGGCGAAGGTCGCCAGCCCCATGCACAACAGCGTTGCGATCAGCGTCGCCTTACGGCCAATGCGATCGCCGTAATGGCCGAATATCGCCGCGCCGATGGGCCGGCCGACGAAACCGATGAAGTAGGTCCCGAAAGCGGCAAGCGTTCCCGCAAGCGCCGATTCATGGGGGAAGTAAAGCTTGCCGAACACCAAGCCGGCAGCCGTGCCATAGAGGAAAAAGTCGTACCATTCGATTGCCGTGCCGACCGTCGACGCGATCACTGCCTTGCGCAGCTGCGCGCTGTGTTCAGCCTCGGGCAATGCCCCAACTGTCGTTGCCATAGCCATGGCGCACCTCCCCCAGTTTACTCGTTTTGCGAAAGCAGGCTCGCCGGCCTGCCTCCTGGGGGAAGGATATACGCAGAGGTTGGGGCGTGGCTACAGGGCAAAAGGTTACGCACAACCCCGGCCGGCATTTTGACGCAGTGCAGCGGAGGTTCCGGCGCTTTCCGGAACTTTCGCCGCTCGCAAGACGCGCTGAAATTACTGCGTCGGCTTATTCGACGCGAGCACTGTGACCGGCGTGTCGCGATAATAATCCGGGAACATGCGCTTGAGGTTATCGACCTTCGGCAGATCGTTGAAGACGATGTAGGGGTAGCTCGGATGAGTGACGGCAAAATCCTGATGATAGTCCTCGGCCGGATAGAAGCCCTTCAGTGCTTCGAGCTTGGTCACGATCGGCGCAGTAAAGACGCGCGCCTTGTCGAGCTGTTCGATATAAGCGGCCGCAATTTGCTTCTGTTCGTCGTTGGCATAGAAGATGGCAGACCGATAAGATGGTCCGCTGTCCGGCCCCTGGTAATTGAGCTCGGTCGGATTGTGCGCGACTGAGAAAAAGATCTGCAGGATTTTGCCAAGCGAAATCTGATGCGGATCGTAAGTTATTGATACGGATTCGGCGTGGCCGGTGCGTTCCGTTCCGACCATCTCGTAATGGGCCGTTTCCTTTGCGCCGCCGGAATATCCCGAAACCGCCTGGGTCACCCCTTTGGTGTGCTCATAGACGGCCTGCATGCCCCAGAAACAGCCACCCGCCAGGACGACGTTCTCCAAGCCGCCGCCGGCCGGAGCCGTGGTGTCGAGCGTCGGCGCTGGAATGGCGACGGCCGGTTCGGCAGCCTGGGCAAGCCGGGCGACCAGCGCAAGCGCAGGCACACACAACAACGCTCCCACAATCAATGTTTTCGCAAGCTTCCTGCGTGCCATCTGTTTCCTCCCCCAGCGCTTGGGTCGAGCGACGCTGTCTTAGGTCAAGTAGGCGAACACGCGCCAATCACAACTGCGACCATGCCGCCGCGCCACCCACTCACGACCTCGTGTTCGGGCCTCATTCGCGATCTTCGCCGCACCGCTATTCCACGGTTTGATAACCGCGGATCACCGCCTCCGAGCCAAAACCCCAATAATTGCGCAGCGTCCCCTCGGGCCAGACTTTCGGCCGCTGCGGCCGGTCCTGATGCCAAGGTCGCGGATCAAAATAGCCGAGCGTTTCGTCTTTCATCTGATCCATCTCGCAGAAGAACTCGACGCGCACCTTGTCGGCATTGCGGTGATAGATCGCGACATTGTGGCCGATGATATGGCGGCCTGGACCCCAAACCAGACGAATGTCGTGGCGCGCCAAGATTTCGGCGGCACGCTGGATTTCCGCCCAATCCTTCACTTCGAAGGCGATGTGGTGCAGTTGCGGCTGCGCGTCGTAGACAAAATTCACGGTGTGGTGGTCGGTATTGCAGCGCAGGAAGGCGAAGTAGTCGGCGTGCCAGTCGGAGACGCGAAAGCCGAGGACATCGCAATAGAATTTTACGGTCTTGTGGACGTCGTCGACGCGGTAGGCGACATGGCCGAGCTTTAGCGGCATGACGCCGGCCTGCCGTCCGTCGTCCTTAGCAAAGACATAGTCGGCAAAGAGTTCGACGATGGTGCCCTTGAGGTCGCGAAAGACAATGGCTTCGGCAATGCCCGGCGAAATTCCGCTCGCCTGCTCGCATTTCACGCCATGTCCGGCAAGTTCCCGCGCGATGGCATTAAGATCGCTGCCGGGAGCAACCTGCAACGACAAGCGCGACAGCGCATTCGCCGGACCGGGCTCGAGCGCGATCGCTTCGAGGCCGAGCTTGCAGGCGAGAAAAGCGCGATCCTTAGCGCGCTCGACGAGAGTGAGGCCGACGACCTCGGTATAATATGCAACCTGGCGCTCGATATCGGGCGTGGTCAGTGTGGCGTGCCCGAGGCGTCTGACCTGAATCATGTGCACTGGCTCCCATCGCGATCGGTGCCTGCATAAAAAACGCAGCAAGCCAGTCTATCCCATGTGGGCGGCCGTTGCGCGGAAAGCAAATAGAGCTGCCGCGGCCCCTCGGGATTGGCCCCCTAATCGACGACCTATTTCTATTCGGCGGCATTTTAGTTCGTTCAGTCAGTGGCCTCGGCTTTTGCTTTGGCCTTGTCGAATTCCGCTTTGCAATTCACAGATAAATTGCGGGTTATTCGCTCGTTTCTTTCCGCCCTGCGATGTCCCATATGCGGCAGCGCCGAAACCGCGAATTAATGATTTGCCTTAATGCTGCGGCCACCGTTGAGGGCTCCTCACCCCGTCGCGGCCGCCGTACCGACCAAGACCATGAGCGCAATACTGGAGCAGTCCTCATCCGCGGTGTCGAGCGAGCCTGGGCCGGCGCGCGCGCCGTTGTGCTTCGTCATCGATGGCGACGGCAGCATCCGACATTTTCTGTCGCTCATTCTGCACGGCGCCGGCATCGATACCGAGGAATTTGCCGGCGGCCAAGGATTGCGGCGGGCGCTGTCGCGCCACGCGCCGGATTTGATCTTCCTCGACATTCCGCTGGAATCCGCCGAAGCGATCGCGTGCGTGGTCGCGCTCGGCAACGGCAATTATCGCGGCCGTGTCCAGCTCATGTCGAGCCGCGGCTCGGCCGTGCTCGCCCACGTCAAAAGCATCGGCGAACAACAACAACTGCAGATGCTGCCGGTGTTGCGCAAGCCGTTCGACAACAACGCGATCCTCAAACTGCTGCAGGACCTCAAGCTGGGCCATCCGCCGGCCGTCGTCGGCCGCGTCGACCTGGCCGAAGCCTTGGCGAACAATGGGTCGAATTCTGGTACCAGCCGAAGATCGATCTGCGCAGAAGACAGCTGGTCGGCGCCGAAGCATTCGCCCGCGCCCGCCATCCGACGCATGGTGTCCTGTTGCCGAGCGCGTTCATGCCTGGCGCCAAGGAGGCGGGACTGATCGCGCTGTCGGAACTTGCTTTGCCCAAGGCGCTGACTGCAGCCGCCAATTTCGCCAAGCTCGGCGTCAATCTACGCATGGCGGTCAACGTGCCCGTCAACGCGCTGGCGAAGCTTGCCGTCGCCGATATCGTGCAGACCTATCGTCCGCAATTCGAAAAATGGCCGGGGCTGATCATTGATGTGTCCGAGGAGCAGATCGTGGCCGATCTGGCATTCGCCAACGACATCACCAAGCGGTTGCAGCACCTCGACGTCCGGCTCGCGATCGACGATTTCGGTCGCGGCTATTCCTCGCTGGTGCGGCTCAAGGAATTGCCGTTTGCCGAACTCAAGCTCGATCGTGCCTTCGTGACCGACTGCGGCACCGACAAGGTCAATGCCCCCTTGTGCAAGACGGTCATCGATCTGGCGCACAATTTCGGCAGCGTCGCGGTGGCGATCGGTATTGAGAAAGCTTCCGACGCCCTGGCGCTGGTCAGCATGGGCTGCGACTACGGCCAAGGCTTCTTGCTCGGACAACCGATGCCGGAGGAACGCTTCGTGTCGCTCCTGCGTCAACGCGCCGGCTCGCAGGCGCGGGCTGCCGCGGCGGCTGCGCACCCCGTGGAAAGGGAGCCGGCTTAAGGAGAACGCGGTCCACTCAGTGCGTCCAGGCGCCGCGCCGCGTAGCGGCGAAGTTGTCGGAATAGGAAATGCGCTGCCGCTTCGGCGGCTTGCTCTCGAAAACTTCGTAGGCAATGCCGTTGCGCTCGCAATAGGCGACGGCCTCTTCCTTGGTATCGAAGTGAAGCCGTAACTGCTGTTTCATGTCGCCCGAGCTGGTCCAGCCCATCAGCGGCTCGACGGCGCGCGGCTGTTCCGGCTCGTAATCCAAGACCCATTCCTTGGTCTTGGCGGTACCGGACTGCATCGCGGTGCGGGCTGGTTTGTAAATTCGAGCGGTCATCGGCCTGCCATCGCTAAAAATGGTCGGGGCAGCAGGATTTGAACCTGCGACCTGCAGTACCCAAAACTGCCGCGCTACCAGGCTGCGCTATACCCCGCCCGGTGCGCCACTGGATAGCTGTTTCCCGCACCCCCAGCAAGCCGAGCATCCGCTCCCCGGCTCAGTGCTTGCCGAAAAACGAGCCCGTGACGCGGTCGCCCGGCGCGATGTGGTATTTGCGCGCGGTGCCGGCGATCACTTCGAGCACGCCGCGCACCGGACCCGCGGACGGAATAAGGGCGTCCGACAGCGGCGTCGTATTTTGCGCGATGTTGAGAACGCGTCCGTCGCCCCGGATAAAAATCATATCGAGCGAAATGTAGGTGTTGCGCATCCAGAACTGCACCGGCTGGTCGGTCTGAAAATCGAACAGCATGCCGTGACCTTCCGGCAGCGATTTACGAAACATCAGGCCGCGGGCGCGCTCAGCCTCCGTGGTCGCAAGCTCGACGGAGAATGCGTGTACGCCGGAACTGGTGACGATCTCGATGGTATCTTGCGCGGCAGCGCTTGCCGGCGTTTGCGCGGCCGGCACAGCGCAGCCGGCAACCAGCACGATCGCGGCAAAGCTAGCCGCCCGGATGAACCGCGTCGAACGAAAGAGGGCGCGTAGTGCTAGTGCGAGGCCGGACCAAGCGGTCCGCTCTCGGGGCGAACCTCGGCTGCCATCAACCCCTTCGGTCCGGGCCCAAAGCGGACCAGGACGAACTGACCGGGCCGCAATTCGGTCATGCCGAAGCGACGCAGGGTTTCCATATGGACGAAAATGTCCGGTGTCCCCTCCCCCCGCGTCAGGAAGCCGAAGCCACGCAATCGATTGAACCATTTGACCTGTGCCCGTTCGAGACCGCTTGTGGGCGCCACAGTAACATGGGTTCGCGGCAGCGGCATCTGCGCCGGATGGACCGCCGTCGATTCGTCCATGGACAGAACCCGAAAGGCTTGCAGGCCTTTCGGGCCGGCCAAAACCTCGCAGGCAACCCGCGATCCCTCGTAAGCGGTCTGAAAGCCGTCGCGACGCAGACAGGTGACGTGCAGGAGCACATCGGCCATGCCGTTATCCGGAACGATGAAACCGTAACCCTTGGCGACGTCGAACCACTTGATGACCCCGGTGACCTCGATGACCTGCGCGGCTTCGTCAGGAAGCGCGACATCGGGGCCGAGGCCCGGTTTGGTGGATTTTGGTTCGATCCCGTCCGACGCCATGACGCCGTGGCCGCCGCTGTTGTGCTGGCGCCCTGCGGGCGCATCACGAATCTCTTGAATCGAAGATAACACCGGCAATCCGACGCGAAAGGGTAAAAATGCAACACTGGCGTAAAAGCGTCACGGCCTGTGCACAAAGTGGAATTTATTCATTGCAGAATGAGGGGTTCGAGAACGGTCCCGATATCCGCATGCACGACCAGATCGGCGATCTCGTCGAATTCGGTCGATTCACGATTGACGATGATGAGGCGCGCGCCACTGCGCTTGGCCATCAGCGGAAAACCGGCGGCCGGCCAGACCACCAGCGAAGAACCGATCGCCAGGAACAGATCGCAGGACCGAGTCAGATCCTCGGCGCGCCGCATTGCAGCATCCGGCATCGCCTGACCGAACGAGACCGTCGCGGTCTTGATGAAGCCGCCGCAGCTCGGACAATCGGGCGCGCAACCGTTCGCGGCGTCCATTCGCTGGCGCACCCACGACAATTCGTACCGCGCGCTGCAATCGAGGCATAAGGCGAAGGTCGTGTTGCCGTGCAATTCAATGACATGTTCGGGCGCGATTCCCGAGGCTTGATGTAGATTATCGATGTTTTGCGTGATGACGGCCGGTGCCTTCCCGGCCCGGTACAGACTGGCAACCGCGCGATGGCCGCGGCTGGGCCTCGCCGCGCCGAACTGCTCCTGCATGGCGAAGCGCCGCCCCCAGGACTCGTTGCGCGCCTCCTGGCTGGCCAGGAACTCATCGAACGGGATCGGCCGGTACCGGGTCCATATCCCGCCCGGCGAGCGAAAGTCCGGAATGCCGGACTCGGTCGATATGCCCGCTCCGGTGAACGGTATGATAATGCCGGCTTCGTGGATCATTTCTTGAAGCCGCGCTATGGCACCGTCGCCAACGATCATTCTTGGTAGCTGTGCTTCATCCCCACCGGGGCTCGTCATACATTAGTTTCCGCAGTTATAGGCCGGCCCAAGGACCATTCACCCACCAGCGGAGGTTTCCATCATGCGGTATCTGCACACAATGCTGCGCGTGCGCAATCTCGACGACGCGCTCGATTTCTATTGCAACAAGCTGGGGCTGAAGGAAGTGCGTCGGCGGGTCGACGAGAAGAACAAGTACACGCTGGTCTTCCTGGAGGCACCAGGCGACGACGAACTGGTCGCTAAGGGCCCTGCGGCCCGGCAGGCGCCGCTGGTCGAGCTCACCTATAACTGGGACAGTGAGGACTATGGCGAGGCGCGCTATTTCGGCCACCTCGCCTACGAGGTCGACGATATCTATGCGCTCTGCGAGCGGCTGATGAAGGCTGGCGTCACCATCAACCGGCCGCCGCGGGACGGCAACATGGCCTTCGTGCGTTCGCCCGACAAGCATTCCATCGAATTATTGCAGAAGGGCAACCCGTTGCCGCCCAAGGAACCCTGGTTATCGATGCCAAATGTCGGCAAGTGGTAGCGTTCCTCGCTTTCTTGCCGGGCACGGCAAATCTCTCTATATGTCGCCGGCCTTCGGCAGCCGAGCGCTGTTGCGCTCAATCCGCGCCCTTCGTCTAGCGGTCTAGGACATCGCCCTTTCACGGCGGTAACACGGGTTCGAGTCCCGTAGGGCGCGCCAAAATCTCCATCACTCCACATTCTCAATCAACCTATGCCCGACGCACTCGAACTCCTGACCACCCGCCGCTCGTTCAAGGCCGGCGAACTCACCGGCCCTGCCCCGTCGCCTGCGGAAGTCGAAAAGCTTCTGACCGTCGCGTCGCGGGTGCCGGACCACGGCAAGCTCACGCCGTGGCGCTTCATCGTATTCGAGGGCGACGCGCGCCAAGCCGCGGGCGACGCCATTGTGGATGCCTTCCGCGCCAAATATCCCGACGCAAAGGCTGAACACATCGAAGCCGAACGCAAGCGCCTTACGCGGGCGCCGCTGGTCATCGCGGTGGTGAGCCGCGCCGCACCGCACGTCAAAATTCCGGAATGGGAGCAGATTCTGTCCGCCGGCGCCGCCGCGATGAACCTCGTCCTTGCCGCGCATGCGTTGGGCTATGGCGCGAGCTGGATCACCGAGTGGTATGCCTATGATCGCAAAGTGCTCGATGCGCTCGGCCTTGCACCGCACGAACGCATCGCCGGGTTCGTCCATATCGGCCGGCCGCCGGGACCGCCGGACGACCGGCCGCGGCCGCCGCTGTCCGAAATCGCCACGCGCTTTTCCGCTTAAGCATGCCGCCAAATACGAAGAGGGCGCCGACTGAGATCGACGCCCTCATATCACGCTGACTTGCACTGACTACATTCCGTTGTTGATCAAGGTCTGCTGCGTCTCGGCATTCGCCGCGTCGTTTTGTGCTTCGGATGCCGCGATCGAGGCATCGAGATCGTTCAGCGATTGGTCCTCCTGCTGGATAGCTTGGTCCGACGCGTCGATGGCCGCCTGTGACTGACTGTTATCGATTTCGACCACGGGCGACGGCGAATCGAAGGTCGGGTCGTAACCGCCGGTATCGGAACTGACGGACCCGCGCGCGGCATGGGCTGCGAACGTGACCGAAATCGGCAGTCCGAACAGACCCTGGAAGAGCTGCGCCAAAGCCGGTTGCTGCCGGACGATCGGACGGCGCTTGGCGGCCGCAACGTGGCGGACGACATGCGTCGCGGCGACCTTATGGACAGGCGTGGCCGCGGCCATCGCAGTACTGGCGGTGAAGGTCAACGCAGCAGCAATCAAAACACCGGACATGATCGGTTTGGATTTGGTGAGTGACAGTGTCATGGCAGCCTCCTGTGTGATCGGCTTAAAGCCGTAGGAGAAATCCCCTGAACGCCATGATGATTCTAGGGCGCGCCGGATTGCGCACGGATGGCCGGCCAATTAACTGCCGTCCACTTTTTGTATCGGGATACCTTATTTGCTTGGAAACCGCTCACAAACGCGCGAGCGAGAAGTCGGCACCGCATCGCAACATTCAGCAGGCGCCGGGATTCGTGGCGGTGCCCAGCCCATAAATGCTGTTATTGGGCGGCAGACCAGCGGTGGCTTGGCCCGGTTCACCTGGCTGATCGGCCGTTGTCGGCGCGCCGGTCAGTCCGCCGTTGAGCGCCGACGCACCGCCGCCGGTGCATGGTTGCCCGGTAATCGGGTTGGTGCCGACCGTTGTGCCCACTCCAGCTTCGGTGCCCGGCAGAGTGCCGGGCGTTGTCGGAGACACCGGAACCTCAGACTGTTGCGGAATGGTCAGCGAGGTCGACGGATTCTGCGCGTGCGCGATTGCCGCAAAGGCGGCAATGAAAAGCATGACGCAGGCGGCGACCAGGAATGTCGTCAATGCAGCTTGTTCGACACGTCGTGCCCGCATGGCTGTCACCGCTCCAACTCTTGCGTCGTTCGCACGGGGAACTCGTTCTCTCTCCGGCGAACCACCGTTTCTTTCAAACGTTCATCAAATGCTTGGGTTCCATCTTCTGATGCGGCGCACAATTCACCGGACTGTTGCATGGTCACCGGAATTTCTCCCAGCAACGTCCACCGCTACGACCAACATCCGTCACGGCGACGCCACAGACTGCCCCTAACCTCGCCGGCGGACGGTGAGGGTTGGTTCGAGGCTTGGTTCGAGGCTTGGTTCAGGGAGGAAGAATCATGACTCTGCACGCCGACACGGCGGCACGGGCACGCTTGGCGACCTACAGCAAGAACAATTGCCCCCAGTGCAGCGAATGGCTGCTTGCCCCTGACTGGTCTGAATATTTCAATGACCGTTGCGTACGGCACACCTGGTCGTGCGAGGCTTGCGGCTACCGGTTCGAGACCGCGGTGTTCTTTGCCGAGGCGGCCTGATCAATCGGCGGGCCGCGACGGCGGATAGGCGTGGCGGCGGCCCTTGAAATCCTCGACAATTGTACGGTCCGCGCTCAAATAATTCGGCCCGATCGGCGATTTGCCATAGCCGCCAGGAATATCGAGCACGTAAGCCGGCTGGCACAGGCCCGAATAGCGGCCGTGCAGCCCGCGCAGGAGCCTCTGGCCGTCCGCGATGGACGTGCGCAAATGCGCCGTGCCAGGCGCCAGATCGGCGTGGTGCAGGTAATAGGGTTTTACCCGGCATTCGACCAGCGCCCGCATCAGCGCGCCCAGCGTCTCGACATCGTCGTTGACGCCGCGCAGGAGTACCGATTGGCTCAACACCGGAATTCCCGCGTCGACAAAACGCGCAACCGCCGTGCGCGCCCCCTCAGACAGTTCGCGCGAGTGATTGACATGGAGAACGACAAAGGTCGCTTTGCTACCGCGTAGTGCGCGCACCAGCGACGTCGAGATTTGTTCGGGCGCCGCGACCGGCAGGCGCGTGTGAACGCGGATCACCTTGAGGTGGTCGATCGCGGCAAGCTCCGTCGTTACCTCTTTGAGACGCCGCGGCGACAGCATCAGCGGATCGCCGCCGGTGAGGATCACTTCCCAGATTTGCGGCGTGCTCCGGATGTAGTCGAGCGCCGCCGCGAGCCCAGCCCGCGACAGCCCGCCCCGTCCCGGCCCGACCATCTCGCGCCGGAAACAGAAGCGGCAATAGACCGCGCAGGCATTGACGAGCTTGAGCAATACGCGGTCGGGATAGCGATGAACGATGCCTTCGACCGGGCTATGCGCCTCGTCGCCAATCGGATCGCCGCTTTCCTCCGGTCCCGAGTCAAGCTCGCGCAGGTCCGGAACAAATTGCCGCGCGATCGGATCGTGCGGGTCGGAGGCATCAATCAAGTTGGCGATCGCCGGCGTGATCCCGACGGCATAGCGGGCAGCGACCTCTTTCAGAGCCGCGAGCCGATCGTGGCGCGCCAATTGCGCATCGACGAGTTCGGAGGGTGTTCGCAACGGATGTCCGGCTGTCATAACGGCTACTCCTGAATTGGCGTCCATAACACCTGGTCGATGCGCGAGGCTCCGGTGGCCAGCATGACCAGGCGGTCCAGCCCAAGCGCGATGCCGCAAGCCTGCGGCATCTGCGCGAGCGCGGCGAGAAAATCCTCGTCGATCGGATAGCGCTCGCCGTAGACGCGTTCTTTCTCCGCCATTTGCTCCTCGAGGCGGCGGCGCTGCTCGGCCGCATCATTGAGTTCGCCAAAACCATTGGCGAGCTCGACCCCGCAAACGTAAAGCTCGAAGCGTTCGGCGACGCGCGGCGGCTCTTGTGTTGGACCTTGCACCGGCCGCGCCAGCGCCGACAGTGCCGCCGGGTATCGGTCGAGAACAGTGGCGCGGCCGATACCGAGATTGCCCTCGATGCGCTCGACCAAGACACGGCTGAAAATATCGCCCCAGTTATCGTCATCGGCAACGCGGATGCCTGCCGCGCGCGCGGCGTTGGCAAACAACAAGCCATCCGGTTTGCCGCCGGGGAGCGTCGCCAAAAGGTCGATGCCGGCAAAGCGCCCGAAAGCCTCCGCCACGCCAAGCCGCTCGGGCGCGGCGAAAGGGTCGGCCGCGCGACCGCGAAATGTGAGTTGCTTCGCGCCTGCCGCACGCGCGGTCACCTGCAGGATCGCCGCACAGTCCTGCATCAGGGTCTCATAAGGCTCGCCGGCGCGATACCATTCGACCAGCGTGAATTCGGGATGGTGCAGCGCGCCGCGCTCGCGGTCGCGGAACACATGAGCGAATTCGACGATGCGGCGCTCGCCGGCGGCGAGAAGTTTCTTGCAGGCGAATTCCGGCGAGGTGCGCAGATAACGGCGCGACGCGCTGCCGTCGGAGGCATTCAGCGTGATGGCGAAGGCGTGCAGATGAATCTCGTTGCCCGGAGAGACCTGTAGCGCCGCGGTCTCGACCTCGACAAAATCCTGGCCGGCAAACCACCCCCGCAGCGCCGCCACGATCCGGCCCCGCGCCAAGAGGATCGGCCGGCGGTCGGCATGGACGTGGGGGGCCCAAAACGGCGAGGAACGGGGCGGATCGGCCGGCATGTCCTTGTCTAAACGATGTTGACGAAATAACTAGCGGTGACGCTCAGGATCGGTATGGTGCGCCCCGAATCCTGGCCATCAACATTGAGGAAACCGTGAGAGTCATCGCCAGCTCATTGCGAAAAGGCAATATCGTCGAAATCGACGGCAAGCTCGGGGTCATCATGGCCGTCGAGAACATCCATCCCGGCAAGGGGACCCCGGTCACCCAGATGGACGTGCGCCGCATCGCCGACGGCGTGAAAGTCTCGCTGCGCTATAAGACCACCGATCAGGTCGAGCGCGCCTTCGTCGAGGACCGCAAGCACCAGTATATGTACCAGGACAGCGACGGCTTCCATTTCATGAACATGGAAACCTATGACCAGGTCGCCTTGCCGGCCGACATCATCGGCGACCAAGCAGCTTATTTACAGCCCGAGATGGAAGTGACGATCAGCATGCACGACGCCGTCCCGGTGGCTATCGAGCTGCCGCCGAAGGCT
>JASHOX010000221.1 GCA_030038415.1 Xanthobacteraceae bacterium | reverse complement strand
ACGAGGTCTATGCCCGCTTGCATCAGGCCGGCGGCGCCGTCATCGAGCAGGGCGAAACCGCTTGCTGCTATGCCAAGTCGGAAAAATCGTGGATCGACGATCCGGCCGGCATCGCCTGGGAGACGTTTCACACCACCGGCGAGAACACCGATTACGGCGATGGCACGGGCGAGCGCGGCGCGCGCCTGGCCACTACTACCAAGTCGTGTTGCGCGCCCGCCGCGCCGGCTGCCGCAGACGCTCCGGCAACCGCGTCGTCATGTTGCAAATAAGGACGTTCGGAAAGACGCTTTCATAAACTTGTTGTCGGGCATCGCTATAGAAATCGGATTTTGGCGTCGCCCATCAACACAGGGGGGATCAAATGATTGAAGCGGTTGGCAATAAAGTCTTCAACGTGCTGTTTCTCTGCACCGGCAATTCGGCGCGATCGGTCATGGCCGAAGTAATCATGAACCGCGCCGGGGCGGGCAAGTTCAAGGGCTTTTCGGCCGGCAGCCAGCCGAAGGGCCAGATCCACCCTTATACGCTCGATCTGTTGCGCAAGCTGCACTACGACGTCACCGGGCTGCGCTCGAAGAGCTGGAGCGAGTTTTCCCGTCCCGACGCGCCGAAGCTCGATTTCGTCTTCACCGTCTGCGACGACGCGGCGAAAGAGACCTGCCCGGTGTGGCCGGGCCAGCCGATGACCGCGCATTGGGGCATTCCCGATCCCGTCGCCGCCACCGGCACCGAGGCGGAAGTGCGCCTGGCCTTCGCCGACGCGCTGCGCATGCTGACCAATCGCATCGCTATTTTCGTCAGCCTGCCGCTGCGCTTGCTCGATCAGTTGACGCTGCAGAAACAGCTCGACGCCATCGGCAAAGCGAAAGACGCGGGCGCTTCGCCGGCTTCGGCGGCCTAGAGCGGGATGACTTTTCCTTGAATCACCATCCCGCTCTAGCCATTTGTTTGAGCATGTCCTTTTCGCAAAACCGGTTTCCACTTTTGCGGGACATGCTCTGATGCGGCAGGCGCCGGCTCCGTTGCCGCGGCGGCTTTTGGCCGAGGGGCTCGGCACCGCGCTTCTGGTGGCCACCGTGGTCGGCTCCGGCATCATGGCGGAGCGGCTTGCCGGTGGGAACATGGCGATTGCGCTCCTGTGCAACACCATCCCGACCGGCGCGATTTTGGTGGTGATCATCACAATATTCGGCCCCGTGTCGGGGGCGCATTTCAATCCGGCGGTGTCGCTCGTGTTCGCCGCGCGCGGCGAAATGGCCTGGCGCGAGGTGCTGCCTTACATCGCCGTGCAGTGCGCCGGCGGCATCGCCGGCACCGCGGTCGCGCATCTGATGTTCGATCTCGTGCCGCTTGCGATCGGCATCAAACCGCGCGAGGGCGCGTCGCAGCTGTTCGCGGAAGCGGTCGCCACGTTCACGCTCGTTCTCGCCATCCTCGGCGGGTTGCGCTATGCGGCCGCGGCGGTGCCGTGGCTCGTTGGGCTCACCATCACCGCGGCCTATTGGTTCACCGCCTCGACCTCGTTCGCCAATCCGGCGGTGACGCTGGCGCGCGGCTTGACCACGACGTTCGCCGGCATCGCGATCAACGACGTGCCCGGCTTTGTCCTGGCGCAACTCGTCGGCGCCGCGATCGCGGTGCCGGTGTCGATGACGCTGTTTCCGGCGGCGGAACGGGCCCCGTCGGGCGTCATGCGGGCCGAGCAGTCCGAGGAATTGGCGCCCGGGGAATAGAGCGTCGCGTCATTGCAGGCGAAGCGAAGCAATGACGAAAGCCCACGACTGCCGGCCGGACAGTGCCGCGCCGCATGATGACTCTCACCCCAAGCATGATAGAAACGCGCATGAAATTTTTTGCGCGGAGACGGTTATGAAACTCACGCCATCCTTGTCGCTCGCGGCCGCAGGCTTTATCGGCGCCGCCTTGCCCGCGCTCTTTGCCGCGCAGGCGGCGGAGCCGACCACGCTTTCGATTTTTGCCGCCGGCACGCTGGCGGTGCCGTTCCGCCAAGCCACCGCGCTCTACGAAAAGCAGAACCCCGGCGTCACCGTGCAGGCGCAGTTCGGCGGCAGCGTCAAAATGGCGAAACAGATCACCGACCTGCATCAGGACGCCGACATCCTGGCGGTCGCCGACTACAACGTCATTGCCAAATATATGTTCGCGGCGCCGGCGCATGCGTCCTGGTATGCCGGCTTCGCGCGCAACGCCATCACCTTCGTCTATACCGACAAGAGCAAGTTCGCGGGCGAGATCAACGCCGACAACTGGTACAAGGTGCTGGCGCGGCCCGGCGTCGAGATCGGCCGCTCCAATCCGGACACCGATCCATCCGGTTATCAGACGGTGCAAATGCTCGATCTCGCGGAAAAATATTACAAGGCGCCGGGTCTCGAAGAGAGCGTGCTGAAGAACGCGCCGCTCGCCAATATGCGCGACACCGAAACCTCGCTGGTCGCGGCGCTGCAGCTCGGCCAGATCGATTATCTGGCGATCTACCGCTCCGACGCCTTGCAGCATCATCTGAAATTCATCGAACTGCCGGGAGCGATCAATCTCAGCGATCCGGCCGAGGCGGCCAAATATAAAGAGGGCGTCGCCCATACCAAGAACGGCGACCTGAGCGGCGCGCCGATCGTTTACGCCGTCACCATGGTCAACGGCGCCAAAGCCGCGGCCGCGGCGGAAAAATATGTCGCGCTGCTGTTGGGCCCGGACGGGCAGGGGATCATGAAGGACAACGGTTTTGGCACCTTCAGCCCGGCCTATGCGGTGCATGCCGAAGCGATGCCGGCGGATTTGCAGAAGCTCGTGCAGCCGTGGCCTGGCTCATAGCGGCGGGATCGGCGCACGCGGGCGGCGAGCGCGCAGCGCCGAGTCGTCCGCGCGGGCTTTATCTGTTGTGCTGGTTCCTCGGCAGCCTGTTGACGGCGTTTCTGGTCGTTCCGCTCCTGGCGCTGACCCTGTCGCAATCGTGGACGGGTTTCTCGGACGTGGCGCGCATGGCCGACGTGCGCGACGCGATCGTGCTCAGCCTCGAAGGCGCGTTTCTGTCGGCGACCCTGGCGGCATTGGCCGGGGTGCCGCTGGCTTACGGCTTGGCGCGGACGAGCTTTCCCGGCAAAGGCGTGGTCGAGGCTTTGATCGATCTGCCGCTCGCGGTGCCGCACACGGTCGCCGGTATCGCGCTCCTTATGGTGTTCGGCCGCCAAGGCGTGCTGGGCGAGCCTTTGGCGGCGCTGGTCGGGCTCAAATTCTGGGGCACGCTCGCCGGCATCGTGGTGGCGATGCTGTTCGTCTCCGCGCCTTACACCGTGAACGCGGCGCGGATCGGCTTTGCCGCCGTCGACCCGCGGCTGGAGAAGATCGCGCGCACATTGGGGCTCAATCCGTGGCGGACGTTTTGGCGTATCACGCTGCCGCTCGCCCGGCGCGGCATCATGACCGGCGTGACATTGACTTATGCCCGCTCGATCAGTGAGTTCGGCGCGGTGGTTATCCTGGTTTATTACCCGATGACCGCCCCGGTGAAGATCTACGAGCTGTTCCTGCGCTTCGGGCTCGATCAGGCGGCGAGCGCCGCGGTGCTCTTGCTGTTCGTCTCGCTCGGGTTGTTCTTGATCCTGCGGGCGCTGTCGCGCGGCGCGCCGGAGCGGGAGAACCGATGACGGACGCCGGTGTTGCGGTCGAAACGCTGTCTCTCAGCCTTGGCGCGTTCCGCCTCGACGCCGTCGACTTCGCCGCCGCGCGCGGCGAAATCCTGGTCGTGCTCGGCCCGAACGGCTCCGGCAAATCGGTCACGCTCGAAACCATCGCCGGCTTCCACCGGCCCGAGAGCGGGCGAGTATGGATCGCCGGCCGCGACGTCACCGCGCTGCCGCCGGAACGGCGCAAAATCGGCTTTGTGGTGCAGAACTTCGGGCTATTTCCTCATCTCGATGTTGAGGCGAACGTCGCGCTTGCCCGCCGCGGCGGCCGGAACGGCTCCGGCAAGGCCGCACTGCCGCTATCGGGCGACCCCCGCGCGCTGTTGAAGTATTTCGGCGTCGCGCATCTGGCCCGCCGGCGGCCGGCCGACTTGAGCCCGGGCGAAAAGCAGCGCGTGGCGCTGGCGCGGGCGGTCGCCGGCGCGCCCGACCTGTTCCTGTTCGACGAACCGTTCTCGGCGCTCGACGCGCAGACCCGCGGCGAACTGCGCGACGAGCTCAAAGCGTTCCTGCGCGAGCTAAAAATCCCGGCGATTTTCGTCAGCCACGACCACAGCGAGGCGCTCACGCTTGCCGACAAGATCGTGGTGCTGCGCGGCGGCGTCATGCTGCAAAGCGGACCGACGGCGGAGATTTTTCAAAAACCCGCTGCTGCCGCGGTCGCCCGCATTGTTGGCGTGGAGAATATCCTCGACGGCCGCATCGCCGCGACCGACGGCGGCATCGCCGCGATTGCCGTCGGCGACCGGACGCTGCGCGCGCTCGCGCCGGCTCGCTTTGCCGGCCCCGGGACGCCGGTGCGATTGAGCATCCGCGCCGAGGACGTAAGCATTGCCGCGCCCGCCGAAGCCAGCGCGCCGGCGCCAGAGTCAGAGCCGGCGCGCAATCGTCTGGACGGCAAGATTCTCGGACTGCGCGCGCTCGGCGCGCTGGTCGCCATCGAGATCGACTGTGGCCTGCCGCTCAAGGCCTACCTGCTCGGTCCACAGGCGCGCGCGATGAAGCTTGGCGCCGGCGATGCGGTCACGGTGGAGATCGCAGGTGACGCCATCCACGTCATGACGGGTTGAGCGCGCCGCCGCGTTCTAGACCATGATCCCTTCGGATTGCATCACGGTCTAGATTTCCAGTTGGCGCATGATCTTTTCGGAAAACCGGCGTCCAGCCCCGGATCAAGTCCGGGGACAGGCATTTTCCGGATCATGCTCTAATCCAGCTTGAATAGCGCCGTGACCGGCCGCTTGATCTGATCGAGGATCAAGGTGAATACCGCCACCGCGCAAAATATCGCCAGCACCAGCCGCCACGGCAGCGGCGCCATCAGGGTGCCCGACAAAGCCAAACTCGCGACGATGCCGATGTCGATAGCGGACGACGCGAACACCCATTTGCTCGGCGGCGACGACCACAGGCGATGGCGTTCACGCACGACATACAACAGGCCCTGTGCGCCGAACAGGATGGTGACGAAGGCGAAGGTTTGCAGTTGCGGCGTGCCGAGCCCAAGCGCGTATTTTGCCGCCGCCAGCATCGCCGTCGAGAAAGCAAGCTTGCACAAGCCGAGCATGATCGCGGCGGCGGTCACGTTGCGCATGCGCCACTTGCTGGGCGATGGCGAAGAACTTGCCCGATCGGCGGTCAGCGACATGGCAAGCACGTCGTTTCCCACCAGCATCAGGACGACCATCACCGGCGTCATGACCGCGCTGCCGGTCAAAATGAGGCCGACCGCCAAAAACAGCACGATCTCAATCTTTTTGGTCATCATGTTGAAGACGTAATTGAGGAGGCGCCGGAAGCCGACGCGGCCCTCGCGGACGGCAAAAACGATACCGGCGAGCCCCGGCTCGGTCAGCACCATTGCCGCGGCCGCCTTGGCGACGTCGGTGGCCGAGGCAACCGCGATGCCGATCTGCGCCTGGCGGAGCGCCGGCGCGTCGTTGACGCCGTCGCCGCACATGCCGACGACGTTGCCGGCGCGCTGCAGCGCCTGCACCAGTTTGAATTTCACCTCGGGCACCACGCGGGCGAAAATGCCGTAATTTGCGATGCTCGCCGGATCCGACAAGGCGTCGGCCGAGCAGACCGCGCCGGCAATGCCGACCTGACGCGCGATGGCCGCCGCGGTCACGGCGGAGTCGCCGGTGATCATCACGGTGCGCACGCCTAGGTCGCGTAGCTCCGCGATCAAGCTCGCCGAATCCGCCCGCGGCGGGTCGCTCACCGCGATAAGCCCGATGAGCCGCAGCGCGTCGGTCGCGCCATAGGCGACGGCGATCACGCGATGGCCTTGGTTGGCGAGGCCGTCCACCAAAGCGCGCGCATGGTCGGGAAGTGCCGCCGACTTCGAGACAATTTCGAACGCTCCTTTGATGACGCGGCGTTGGTTTGCCTGCGCATCGACGATGACGGCCTCCGAACTTTTGGTCGCTGGATCGAAGGGCACAAAGCGCACGAGCCGCTCGGCTGCCGGCTGCGGCATCGCTTTGGCGGCGGCCGAAATGGCGGCATCGATCGGATCGGCATCGGCCTCGGAGCTTGCCAGCGCCGCCAGCGCCAAGACGCGGGCGCGATCGAAGCCGGGCAGCGCCACGACCTCGACGACGCTCAATTCGTTGCGCGTCAAGGTTCCGGTCTTGTCGGCGCACAACACCTCCATGCCCGCCGCTTCGTGCACCGCCGAGAGGCGCGTCAGCAGCACACCGCGCCGCGCCAGGGTCTGCGCGCCGACGGCGGCGGACAAGGTGAAGGTCGCCGGCAGCGCCGCCGGAATGGTCGCCAACAGCGCGGTCAAGCTCAGCGCGACGAGATCGCCGGCCGGAAACGCGGTGACGTAGGCGTAAACGATGATGCCCGCGGCCACCGTGGCGTTGACCAGCGCCAGATTGCGGGTCGCGGCAAAGACGGCGGCCTGCTCGCTGCTCGCGGAATGCGCGGTCCGTACCAATTCGGCGGTGCGGCCGAAGAAGGTCCGCGATCCGGTGGCGGTGACCTCGGCGCTCGCTTGGCCGCGCCGCACCAGCGCGCCGGCATAGACCGTATTGCCGGGGTTCACCTCCACCGGAACCGATTCGCCGGTGAGCATGGATTGGTCGACCATCACGGCGCCCGACGCGATGCGCGCATCCGCCGGCACCAGCGCGCCAAGCGGCAGCCTGATGGCGTCGCCGGGCACCAGTTCGGCGGCCGCGAGCTTGACCCAACGGCCGTCGCGGCGGGCGAGCGCCGTCGGCGCAAGCCGTTTTTTCAGCGCCGCGAGCGCCGCGTTGGCGCGGCCTTCCTGGATGAAGCCCAAGGTGGCATTGAACAGCAAAAGACCGGCGATCACCGCCGCTTCGACATATTTGCCGAGCCCGAGCTCGATGACGAAGCCGGCTTCGAGCAGCCAGGCAATCGGCGGCCAGAATTTTGTCAGGTAAGCGCGCCAGCGCGGCACCGTCGCTTCGCTGACCGCGTTGGGACCGAACTGCGCGAGACGGCGGCGCGCTTCCTCGCCGCTCAAGCCGACGGCTGCATCGACCGTTGCGGAGCGTTCAGGTCCGGTGGGATTCGCGTCGACCATATCTGCGCCTGTTGCGATCCCAACGAGACGACGGCGGTCACGCCGCGCGCTGTACCAGCACCATACAGTGCTCCGGGCTTTATTGGCATTCGTCGAGCGTCGACAGACCCGAGCCGTGACGTTGCGCCGCGTCAGGTCCCGTAGCTCTGGATGAGCGAGCCGGCAACCAGCGACCAGCCGTCGACGAGGACGAAGAAGATCAGCTTGAACGGCAGCGACACCACGACCGGCGGCAGCATCATCATGCCCATCGAC
>JASHOX010000220.1 GCA_030038415.1 Xanthobacteraceae bacterium | reverse complement strand
AGTGGGTGATTGAGCCAACCGGGCACGTCCAGTGGGTCGGCCCCGGCCGCCATCTCCTCGCTTACAAAATCCGCCAAGGCAGGCAGGTGAATATCGTCACCCAGGAGGATACTGACAAATGGGTTGAGGAAGGCTGGTCAACCCGCGGCGATCCCGACGAAATGCGGTTGAGTTTCCCCAACCCAGAGCCGCGGCTGGAGAAGCTCTTAAGCCTCGTCAGCCAGTGTTCGAAATGGGGTTTATTCACGCGGCCATTGACCCAGAACTGGGGCCGAAACCGCATCCAGCTTATCGGCGACGCCGCACATGCCATGTTGCCCAATGCCGGCCAGGGCGCCTGCCAGGCGTTCGAAGACGCCTATATTCTCGCGCGATGGCTCGACGCGCAGAGCGATCCGCAGGACGCATTCGCTGATTTCCGTCGCGTCCGCATTCCGCGAGTCCATGGGGTGCAGCGGCTGTCGTTGTCCAACGCGCGCTTTAAGCATATGCGCGACGCCGCGGCGCAGAAGCAGTCGATCGCCGCGGGCACCGGCAGCGTGCATGGCAATTCCGAATGGGTCTGGGGCTACGATCCGGTCGCCGAGTGGGACAAAGAGCCTGCGGTTCCTACCGCCTATGCGGCGTGACGATCGCGCCGCTCACTGGACCGATATTTTTGTCAGTTCGACAATCTTGGCCCAGCGCAATTGTTGCTGCGCCAAGTAAGCCGTCAGCTGCTCTGGCGTCGCCGGCTCGGCCTTGGCGCCGATTTTGGCAAAAGCGTCCTTGACCTGGGCGCTGGCAAGCGCTGTCGTCACCGCCTCGCTGAGCCGCCGGCGGGCTTCGATCGGCGTGCCCGCAGGCGCGACGAGGAAATTGATCGATGCGGTGACGAACTGATCGAAGCCGCTTTCAACCATGGTCGGAATGTTCGGCGCCAGCGGACTGCGGGCGGCGCTGGTCACCGCCAATCCGCGCAAGCGGCCGTCGCTGATGTAGGGCAGCATTTGGGTCAGGGCCGAGAAGAAAATCTGGACCTCGCCGCCCAATAGCCCGACGAGCGCCGGACCGCCGCCTCGATATGGCACGTGGACCATATCGATGTGCGCCAGCGCCTTGAGCAGTTCGCCTTCGAGATGCGGCAACGAGCCGGTTCCCGCCGAAGCGAAGTGCAGCATGCCGGGCTGCGCCTTCGCCAGACTGATGAGCTCGGCGACGGAGTGCGCCGCCACGGACGGATTGACCGTCAGCACCTCGACGGTTTCCGAAAGACCAGCCACAGGCGCGAATGACGCTGCGGTGTAGCCGGCATCTTTATAAATTAGCGGCGCGGTGAGCAGCGTGCTGGTGCTGCCCATCATGATCGTGTAGCCGTCGGGTTCAGCGGCCAGCACCGATCGCGCACCGATCAATCCGCCGGCGCCGCCCGGGCGGTTCTCGACGACAACAGGTTGGCCAAGCGCCGCACCCATTTGGTCGGTGAGAAGCCGCGCCATGATATCCGGCGGGCCTCCGGGCGGTGAGGGCACGACGAGCTTGATCGGCCGGTCGGGAAACGCCGGTGCGCCGTGCGCGACCGGGAGCTGCATGAAGCACGCCAGCAGCGCGGCCGTAATTGTCTTGTTCATGTTTCCTCCCGCGGCGCCCGTGCATTCCGACGATGCCGGCGTCGGGCCGATGATCGGCAGGAGCACTCTACGACGATGCCTCGTAGGCTGCAAAATCTGTCGGCGGGTCGGCGCGATGCGGCTATCGGATGTTGCCGCCGCGCCTCAACCTGCGTCGAGCAGCCTGATCGCCTCGTCGCGCGCGAACAGATAAAGGAGATCGCGCAGCGCCTCCCCGCGCGGCGATTTCAGCTTCGGGTCGCGCGTAAGGATGAGCGTGGCGTCGTCGCGCGCAGCGCCAAGGAGCTTGGCGTGGAACTCGAGCCGCGCGATGCGGAATCCCGGTTCGCCGCTTTGGCGCGTGCCGAGCACGTCGCCTTCGCCGCGCAGTTTGAGGTCCTCCTCAGCAATGCGGAAGCCGTCCTCGGTTTCGCGCAGGACGGCGAGCCGCGCCTTGGCGGTCGGGCCGAGCGGCGCCTTATAGAGCAGAATGCAGGTCGAACGTTCGGCGCCGCGGCCGATGCGGCCGCGCAATTGATGCAGTTGCGCGAGCCCGAAGCGCTCGGCGTGTTCGATGACCATCACGCTCGCCTCCGGCACGTCGACGCCGACTTCGATCACCGTGGTGGCGACGAGGAGCCGCGTCTCGCCTCTGGCGAAGCGCTCCATGGCGCGGTCCTTGTCGGGGCCGCGCATGCGACCGTGGACGAGATCGACCGTCTTGCCGAAGCGCTTCTGCAACGCCTTGTAGCGCTCCTCGGCGGCGGCGAGATCGACGCTTTCGGACTCCTCGACCAGTGGGCACACCCAATAGACGCGCCGGCCAGCGTCGAGCGCCCGCGCCACCGCATCGATCACCTCGGCAAGGCGGTCGAGCGGCACCGCGCGGGTATCGATCTTCTGCCGGCCGGCAGGCTTCTCGCGCAATTCCGAAATATCCATGTCGCCGAAATAGGTCAGCACCAAAGTGCGCGGGATCGGAGTAGCAGTCAGAACCAGAAGATCGACCGCCTCGCCCTTGTGCGCCAAAGCCAGCCGCTGATGCACGCCAAAGCGATGTTGCTCATCGACGATCGCCAGAGCGAGATCGCGGAACGCGACGTTCTCCTGGAACAGCGCATGGGTGCCGACGACGAGGTCGATATCGCCGGCGGCGAGCGCGGCGAGAATGTCGTCGCGCTCGCGGCCGCGTTCGCGGCCGGTGAGGATGGCAAGCCGGAGGCCGGCGGCCTTGGCGAGCGGCGCGATGGTGGCGAAATGCTGCCGCGCCAAGATTTCGGTTGGCGCCATGAACGCCGCCTGTCGCCCGGCTTCGATGACATGCGCGGCGGCAAGCAGCGCCACCACCGTCTTGCCAGAGCCGACGTCGCCTTGCAGGAGCCGGAGCATGCGGGACGGCTGCGCCAGATCGGCGACGATATCGGCCACCGCGCGCGTCTGCGACGGCGTGAGCGCATAGGGCAACGCCTCGACGATGCGCGCCCGCAGCAAACCTTCGGCGGCGCTGCCGCGGCCGGCGCGGGTGCGCATATGCGCGCGCAGGAGCGCGAGCGCGAGCTGGCTTGCCAGAAGCTCGTCATAAGCAAGCCGCGACCAGGCGGCGCTTCCCGGCTCGATGTCCACTGGCGTGGCCGGCCGATGCAGTACGCGCAGCGCGTCGCCAAAGCTCGGATAATCGTTGCGCTTGAGCCAGGCCGTATCCTGCCATTCCGGCAGCCCCGGCAGGCGATCCAACGCCGCATCGATGGCTTTGCGGACCTGGTTCGGATGCAGACCTTCGGTCAGCGGATAGATCGGATCGATCAACGGCAGCGTGGCAAATCCAGCCTCATCCACGACGCGGTCCGGATGCAGCATTTGCAGATGACCGTCATAGAGCGTGGCGGTGCCGGACACGTAGCGCAACGCGCCTTCCGGATAGAGCTTTTCCAGATAATCCCGGCGCGCATTGAAATAGGTGATCATTAGCGTGTTGGTGTCGTCATAGGTGTCGATGTTGTAGGGCGCGCGCGGCCGGTTCGGCGGCGGCGGCCGGTGCCGCTCGACGGTGACCGCCACCGTCACCACGGTGTCGGGGACGACCTCGGAAAGTTTCGGCTGGTTGCGCCGGTCGACAAAGCCGGTCGGCAGATGAAACAGCAGATCAACGACGCGGGGCCGCCCGTCACCGCCGACCAGCAGGTGGCCGAACAGCTTTTCGAGCTTCGGCCCGATGCCGGGCAGCGCCGACAGCGCGGCAAACAGCGGATTGAGGACCGGCGGGCGCATGGCAGTGTCATACACCTTTCGTCATTGCCGGGCTTGACCCGGCAATCCATGCGGCTTGTGTTTTCCGCACCGCGCTTCGGCAATGCTGCATGGACCACCGGATCAAGTCCGGTGGTGACGAAGTAAGGGGCAGTCTCTATATACCCTTCGCCCGGCACGTCCGGGCTTTTGGCGTTTGACACGCATGATCCCGGAAAAGTGGCCACCGGTTTTCCGTAAGGATCATGCGCCAAAAAAGGCAATAATCATGACGGAACGTTCGAGCGAAGGACTGGATGCGCGCCGGCGCCGGCTGTTGTTCCGGGCCTGGCGGCGCGGCGTGCGCGAGATGGATTTGATCGTCGGCCGCTTCGCCGACGCCTATATCGACAAGTTCGACGACGCCGCGCTGGATAATTTCGAGCGGCTGATCGAAGTGCCGAACGCCGAGCTCTATGCCTGGGTCACCGGCGACAAGCGCGTGCCGGCCGAGCACGATAGCGCGGTCCTGCGCGCGCTCATCGGCTTTCACGCCCAAAACCAGACTGCCGGGGAGGGCGCGTGACCGCAGCCTCTCTTCTCGCCAAATCGCCGGCCGCGCGGCTTGCGCCAGGCCGGGCGCTGACGCTCGCCGGGATTACCGATGGCGCCGAAGGCGTGGTGCTCGCCGATCTCGCCCGCGCCATCGCGGCAGGCGACAAGCCGCCGGCGATCTCGCTCGCGGTCGTCTGCCGCGACGGTCCGCGCATGGCGATGCTGCATCGCGCGCTAACGTTCTTCGCCCCGGACATCGAAGTACTCGAATTCCCGGCCTGGGATTGCCTGCCTTACGACCGCGTCTCGCCGCACGCCGCCGTGGTGGCGGCGCGCATGATGACGCTGGCGCGGCTAGCCCGCGTCAAAGGCCGCGAGCATCCGGCTGTGCTGCTGACCACCGTCAATGCCGTTCTGCAGCGGGTGCCGGCGCGCGAGCTCATCGCCAAGCAATCGCTCTCGGCCGCGCCCGGCAATACTCTGCCGATGGCCGGCATCACCGCCTGGCTCGATCTCAACGGGTTCAATCGCGCCGCCACTGTTAGAGAAGCGGGTGATTACGCAGTACGCGGGGGTATCATCGATCTGTTCGCCCCCGGCATGGACGAGCCGGTGCGGCTCGATTTCTTCGGCGACACGCTGGAATCGATCAGGAGCTTCGATCCGGAAACCCAGCGCACCAATGCCGACCTGCGCGCACTCGATCTGGTGCCAATGTCCGAGTTCCAGCTCACCAGCGACACCATCCGGCTGTTCCGTACCGGCTATGTCGCGGAATTCGGCGCCGCCGCGCCTGACGACGTGCTCTACGAAGCGGTCAGCGAAGGTCGCCGCTACGCCGGCATGGAACATTGGCTGCCGCTGTTTCACAAAAGCCTGGAGACGGTGTTCGATTATATCGAGCGCAGCCCTCTCGCTGTCGAACCGCTCGCCGAGGAAGCCGCGCATGAGCGGATCGCACAGATCCTCGACTACTATCAGGCGCGCAAGGACGCGCTCGGTCAATCGGGCGGTGCTGCACCCTATAAGCCGCTGCCGCCGGAGCGGCTTTATCTCACCGAGGGCGAATGGCGCGAGCGCCTGCAACACGCCGCGCTGGCGCGGCTCACGTCGTTCGCCGCTCCGGAACAGTCCGACGTCATCGAGGTCAGCGCCCATGCCGGCCACAATTTTACCGCCGAACGCGCCACCCCCGGCGCCAACGTGTTCGAGGCGGTGACCAAGCACGTCAACGCGCTGCAGTCGGCCGGCAAGCGCGTGGTGATTGCGCTGTGGAGCGACGGCTCGCGAGAACGAATGTCGCATGTGCTGAGCGAGCACGGTCTTCTCAATCTCGCCAATGTCGCCTCGTGGCCGGTGGCGCTTAATTTGCCGAAGCCGCAAGTGGCGCTCGCGGTGCTCGGCCTCGAATCCGGCTTCGAGACCGCCGATGTCGCGCTGATCACCGAGCAGGACATTTTGGGCGAGCGCCTCGTTCGCCCGCGGCGGCAATCCAAGCGCGCCGACAATTTCATCGCCGAGGTGACGAGCCTTGCCGCCGGCGATCTGGTCGTCCATGTCGATCACGGTATCGGCCGCTTCGTCGGCTTGCGCGCCATCGAAGCGGCCGGCGCGCCGCACGACTGCCTGGAAATCCATTACGCCGGCGGCGACAAGCTGTTCCTGCCGGTGGAGAACATCGAGCTTTTGTCGCGCTACGGTTCCGAAGGCGCCGGCGTCGAGCTCGACCGCCTCGGCGGCGTCGCGTGGCAGACGCGCAAGGCGCGGATGAAGAACCGCATCCGAGAGATCGCCGGCGAATTGATCAAGGTCGCCGCCGAACGGCAGCTGCGCGAGGCGCCCCGCCTCGCGGTCGGCGCCGGGCTTTACGACGAGTTCTGCGCCGGCTTTCCCTATGAGGAGACCGACGACCAGCAGGCCGCCATTGCCGCCGTGCTCAACGATCTGTCCTCCGGCCGGCCGATGGATCGCCTGGTCTGCGGCGACGTCGGCTTCGGCAAGACCGAGGTGGCGCTGCGCGCGGCCTT
>JASHOX010000219.1 GCA_030038415.1 Xanthobacteraceae bacterium | reverse complement strand
GCGTGCGCGCCCTTTTCCAGCAGCGCGTCGGCGGCATTGATCAGCGTGCCGCCGGAATCGGCAATATCGTCGACCAAGATGCAGATGCCGCCGTCGACCTCGCCGATGACGTTCATCACTTCGGACTGGCCCGGCTCCTCGCGGCGCTTGTCGATGATGGCGAGCGGCGCGTCGATGCGCTTGGCGAGCCCGCGCGCCCGCACCACGCCGCCGACGTCGGGCGACACCACGATCACCTTTTTCAGGTCGAAGCGCTCGCGCACGTCGCGCATGATCACCGGCGCGGCGAACAGATTGTCGGTCGGGATATCGAAGAAGCCCTGAATCTGGCCGGCATGCAAATCGAGCGTGAGCACGCGGTCGACGCCGGCGCGCGTGATCAGATTGGCGACGAGCTTGGCCGAAATCGGCGTGCGCGGGCCGACTTTGCGGTCTTGGCGGGCGTAGCCGAAATAAGGGATCACCGCGGTGATGCGCCGCGCCGAGGCGCGCCGCAGCGCGTCGATGATGATCAAGAGTTCCATCAGGTGGTCGTTGGCGGGGTACGACGTCGACTGGATGACGAAGACGTCGGCGCCGCGGACGTTTTCCTGGATCTCGACGAAGACTTCCATGTCGGCGAAGCGCCGCACCACCGCCTTGGTCAGCGGCGTGCCGAGATAGCCGCCGATGGCCTCGGCCAGCGCGGGATTGGAGTTGCCGGCGACGAGCTTGATCGCCCCGTTGTTGCCCCTCATTGCCGCTCTCCCGCGCGCCTTTGGATGCTCAAGCACAAGTCAACCCCGGCGAAAGACAAGGTTCTGATACAAGCCGCCCGAGGGGCTGGCAACATGAATCAGGGCCTTTGTCCGCAGCTTTTTCCGCAGCGATCTCAAAGGGTTTGCATATGCTTAATCGGCGAGTGCCGCGTTTCTCTCCGCTCGTCCCCGCGACCCGCCTACGCTTGCTCGGCGAGCTTCGGCGGGTTTGAGTCCGCCGAAGCGCGTCAGCGCGAAGGCGGAAGGCGGGGACCCAGAGCAAGCCGCTGGATTCCCGCTTCCGCGGGAATGAGCGGTTACAGGTTAATCGGCGAGCGCGATGGCGTTGACGTGCCGGCCGTAGTCCGGCTCGGCGCGGTGGGTGGCGCGGCGGTAGCTGAAAAAGCGCTCCGGCTCGGCATAGGTGCAAAACTTGAGGTCTTGAATGTGGCCGACGCCGGCGCGCTCGAGCCGCGCCGCGACATAGCCGGAAAGGTCGAACAGCGCATGACCCTGGCGCGGCGCGGCCGCGAAGAAGCGGCTAGAGGCGCGGTCTTCGGCGGCAAAGCGCGCGATCAGATCGGGGCCGACCTCGTAATTGCCTTGCCGGATCATCGGCCCGATGGCGGCGCGGATTTGGCCGCGCGCGGCGCCGAGCCGTTCCATCGCCGCGACCGTCGCCTCGATCACGCCGGCGAGCGCGCCGCGCCAGCCGGCATGCGCGGCGCCGATGACGGCCGCATGCGGATCGGCGAACAGCACCGGTCCGCAGTCGGCGGTGGTCACGCCGATGGCAAGCGCGCGCAGCCGCGTCACGATGGCGTCGGCGCGCGGACGCTCGTCGTGGCTCCACGGCGTCTGCGCGACCACGACCGTCGGCGAGTGGATCTGATAGGCGGTGAGCAAGCGATGCGGCGCGACGCCGAGCGCCGCCGCCATGCGGGCGCGGTTTTGCGCAACCTTGCCGGCATCATCGCGCGAGCCGATGCCGCCGTTGAGGCTCTCGTAAAGCCCGCCGGAGACGCCGCCGGCGCGGGTGAAAAAGGCGTGGCGGATGCCGGTGAGCGACAGCGAGGACGCTTCGACGATCATGACGGCGTCTCGAAGCCGGGCAGCGGGCCGAGCGCCGGCGCGGCAATGCCGATCGCCTTGAACAATTCGCCCATGCCGCGGGCGCCCTCGGCGATCAGCCGCGAAAACGCAATCTCGATGTCGGCGGCCTTGTGTGGCGCGCTCGCTTTGAGCGCCGCCGCGCGCTTTTCGATGCCGAGATGCAGGAAGAAATCGCGCTGCCGGATCGGACCGTGGATGCGCGCGCCCATGCTTTCGGCGCATTGCGCCAGCGCTTCGAAATCGACATGGGCGGTGAGATCGGCCTTGCCCGGCGCGCGCAACGGATCGGTGAAGGCATGTCCGGCGACCGCCTGCAGCGTGTCGCCGAGGCTCGCATGATCGTGACCGTAATCGATGATCAAGGCCGCGCCTTCGCTGCGCATGCGCCGTCCCAGTTCGAGCGCGAAATCGTCCGCGCGCCACTCGTAGATGGCGCCGGGCTTGGCCTGGCGCAATGCGCGCGGCAGCGAGGTTTCGAAATGTTGCAGCGCCTCGCGGGCGGCGGCGATGTCGAGGCGGCCGTCGGCGCCGATATCGATGACGCGCTCGTGCCAGCCGTCGTCCTGCTTGATCGCCTGGTGCACCGGCAGCGCGTCGACGAATTCGTTGGCGACGATGATGCTGGTGCCGGCCGGGACCTCTTCGAACCGGCTGTGCCACAACACCGGCACGTCAAGCTCGGCCAGGCGCCGCTCCTGGATTTGCTGCAGCGCCGGGCTGATCTCGACCAGATGCACGACGATGGCGCTGCGGAAGCCTTCCACCACTTTCGCCGCGCGGAGCGCATCGTGCATCAAGGTGCCGCGGCCGGGGCCGAGCTCGACGATGCGGACGTTTTCCGGCGCGCCCATCTGCCGCCACACCGCCGCCATCCACAGCCCGATCAATTCGCCGAACATCTGGCTGATCTCCGGCGAGGTGATGAAGTCGCCGCCGGCGCCCAACGGGTCGCGATTGACGTAATAGCCGTAGCGCGGATGCGTCAGGCACAGCCGCATATATTCGGCGATCGGCATCGGCCCGGCGACGCCGATCAGCCGGCGGATTTCTTGTTCCAGCGGCGAGAGTGCGTCAGCCATATTTTTTCAGTGGCATTTTTGTCAGCCGCGTTTGGCCGCCGTGTCGCGGCGCAAGGCGTAAGCGAGGATGGCAAGCCCGGTCAGAATGAGCGGAATGCACAGCAGCATCCCCATGGTCAGCCAGCCCGAGCCCCACAGGAAACCGAGCTGCACGTCCGGCTCGCGGAAAAATTCGCAAGCCGTGCGCGCGATGCCGTAGCCGACCAAGAACGCGCCGGTGACGAGCCCCGGGCGCTTGAGCGCGCCGGCGCGCATCAGGATGGCGAGCACGATGAACAGAACGACGCCCTCCAGCGTTGCCTCGTAAAGCTGGCTCGGATGGCGCGGCATCGGGCCGCCAGTGGGAAAGATCATGGCCCAGGGCACGTCGGTCGGCCGGCCCCACAATTCGCCGTTGATGAAATTAGCGAGCCGGCCGAGGAACAGGCCGATCGGCGCGACGCCGGCGGTGACGTCGGCGAGCGAGAGCACCGCAATGCGCCGCCGCCAGGCGAACAGCACGATGGCGAGCGCGCAGCCGATGACGCCGCCGTGAAACGACATGCCGCCGGTCCACAATTCGAAGATCTGGATCGGATGCGCGGCGAACAGCGGCAGATTGTAGAACAGCACATAGCCAATGCGGCCGCCGAGGATGATGCCGAGCGTGATCCAGATGACGAAATCGTCGAAGTCGAGCAAAGTAAGCGGCGCTTGCCCGCCCCACAGCCGCTCCGACGCGATCAACGCGCGCGCGTAAAACCAGCCGGCGATGATGCCGACGATGTAAGCCAAGGCATACCAGCGCACCGCGAACGGCCCGATGGAAATCAGAATCGGATTGATCGCGGGATAGGGAATGACCGGCAGGACGACCAACATCCGTGGACCTTGCTCCGTATGATGCCGCGCCCCTTGCGATTGCGCCGCACCATCGCCATTGTCACAGCGCATAGCAAGCGGGCTTGCCCGGCGGAATCACAGGGCAGCAGCACGCACGGGGTGCGCGGAGGCGGTCATGGTGCAGACGACGAACCGGTTCTTCGATGAGGTCGCGAGATTGATGAACGACGCCGCCGGCGTCGCTCAAGGCGTGCGGCGCGAATTCGAGACGCTGTTCAAGACGCAAGCCGAGCGCTGGCTGCGCGATCTCGATCTGGTCAAGCGCGACGAGTTCGAGGCGGTCAAGGAGATGGCCCGCATCGCCCGCGAGGAGAACGAGGCCCTAAAGGTTCGCGTCGCGGCGCTCGAAGCCGCGCTCGCGGGGAAGGCTCCCTCCGGCGCCGCCGAGGTCAATCCGGCGCCGGGCGGCAGTTCTGGCGGCGAGCCGCCGGTCACCCCCACGGGTCCGGCCAATCCGGGCACGTTCTGATCCGGCATTTCGCCGCTCGCATTCCTTGTTTTTAAGGTTTGGCGCCGTTATAAGCGCGGCTTCCGCGCCCGCTACAGCACCCCTGGAGGCTCGGCGCGGAATTCCAAAAGGATAACAAGGCTTTAGACAAAGGATACCATCATGGCGACCGTCACTGTGATCAAGGCGGCGGCGCGTTCGCGGGCAGGCAAGGGGGCCGCCCGGGCCGAACGTCGCTCCGGCCGCGTCCCCGGCATCATCTATGGCGACGGCAAGCCGCCACTGCCGATCTCGCTCGATTATGCCGATCTGCGCCAGCGCATCTATGCCGGCCATTTTCTCACCACCATTCATGACGTCGAAGTCGA
>JASHOX010000218.1 GCA_030038415.1 Xanthobacteraceae bacterium | reverse complement strand
CCGGCGCGCCGGCACTTCCGGGCAAGACGCCGCCGCCGGCGCCGAATGCGACACCGCCCGCCGCCGGGTCGAACGGAACCAAGCCGCCCGCGGGATCGTCGGGCGAAGCCACCCCGCCGCCATCGGGCAAGACCGCGACCGCCGTCCCATCGACGGCGCCCGCGAATAACGAAGGACAGGAGGCATCGACCAGTCCGCTCACCTTGCCCGACGTGCAATCCATCATCTCGCGAATCTCAGGCGTCTTACTGCCGCCCGGAACGGGCAGCGGCGCCGAAACCGCGGCAAAGCCGAAACAGTGAGGGGGATTGCGACGTGAGCGACCAAACCAACATGAGCCGCTCAGCCTCGACTGCTCACCGGCGACGACTGTTGCCGACCGACGACAATCGCTTTGTCATCGGCGCCGCTTGCGTCATCGCCATCGTCTGTGTCCTGGTCGGAGGTCATCTCTACGGCCGCTATTTGTCGGCGCGCGATTTGGGCGGCCGCGACAACGCCATCGCGCAGCTCCGCGCGGAGGATCAAAGAACAAAAAGGCAGCTCGACGCCAAGAGTGCGGAAGTGACCGAACTGCAGACCAGGCTCGACAAGGTACAGGCCACGCTTAACGCCATTATGCCGTCGCAGAACACCTTCAACATCCAGCCCAATCAAGCAATCGTCGTCGGCAACGGCCGCTTGACGGTGGGTTTGGTCGGTGCACCGAGCAATGAAAGCGTCACGCTGGATATCAACGGCAAGGAGCAACCAGTGGAGGCCGGCCAAATCGTCGAGGTGGCGCCGGACCCCTCGACCGAGTGTCAGGTGCAGGTGCAGTCCTTCGATATGTTCAAGGCGGTGCTGGTGGCTTCCTGCAGGCCCGCGCGCCAGCAGTGAATGGGGAGAAGCGCGGCTATTCCCAGATCAGCACATTGGGCAGCGACGGATCGCCGTCGAGCACTGAGGCCTGCCGCAGCAGCGTGTAGCCGACGCCGGACAAGCCGCGGAATAGGCCGAGATTGAATTGTCGCTTGCCGCTGTTCCAGCGGTAGTCGCCAGCCGCGGCCGCTTGTTGCAGCACGGTCAGCAACCGCCGCGCGGCGAGCTGGCGAAGATCGCTGCGGCCGAGTGCGCCGGCAGCCTCGCAAATAAATTCGATGCGGCCGAGCGCGCCGCAGCAAAGCGTATCTATTGCGCCGCGCGAAACCCGCTCGACGCCGATGGCTGCATTGCGAATATCCGCGGTCAACGGCATCACGGCGGTTTCCGCGCTATTGCCGGCAAATCTTTGCATGCCCAAACGCGCAAGACCGATGCCGGGCGCGCCGTGACACCACTGGCAGGGCCACGTTGGCGCGTTTGAGCCGCGTAAATCGGGCCAGTTGTGATGCGTCTCGTCATAGGTCGAATTTTCATACGCAATGCATTCGGACGCTGCCTTGGCAAAGTCCTCGCGGCCGGTCGCCGCCGCCAAGGACGAAAGGGCATAAGCAAAGCCAGCGGCGCCATGCGACATGCCGTTCATTCCGCGCGCGAGCGGATTCGTCTCAAGACTCTTTGTCCCAACCGCTTGTGCGCGAAACTCTTGCCCGATCCAGGTCCGGCGGCCGTCTGCGCCGATGCGAGGTTGCGCCAAAAGGTGCTCGCCGCATTTGACGGCGCGGCCGAGCACCGCCGCCGATCGAGTGTCCCGATATAGGCGTAAAAGTCCCAATATCGCGCCGGCGCTGCCGCCCATGACGTCGAGCTGCCTGTCCGCGGCGATGAGCTCGTCGGTGAACAGCTTGGCTACCACCTCGGCTTCCGCGAGCAGGTCGCCGTTATCGAGGCACTTCGCCATCACGGCGAGCGCATAGACGATCGAGCCCAAGCCGGTGGCGGCGCCGATGCCGAGCGCGCGGGCCAGCCGCGGCACATTGCGGCTCGTCAGGTTCTTGCGCAGCTGCGCGACGGCCGCCAGCGCCAGGTCGCCGGAGGATTCGTGCCTGGTCGCCGCCGCATGCGCGGCAAGAAACACCGCGATGCCGGCGCAACCGTTGTAAAGATCGGGGCCGAGGCAGACCAGTTGGAACACCTCGGAGTCGCCGAGCCAGTCGAGCCCGATCCAGGCGGCTGCCGGTCCCCGGCGAATGGCGTAGCGGGCGAGCTCCGCCGCGATGCAGTCGGCTTCGGCGATGAAAGTGGCCTTGGCCGAAGCGACGTCGGCGTGCCCGAGCGCAATTTCTCCATCTACGTTTGCTTGCGACCTCGCATCCGCCGGCACGATCGAATTCGTGTTTTCCCGGATCACTTCGATCTGCCAGGCGATCTCCCGGTCGTCGAAATTTTGCAAGCGCGCGCGCGCGCGCGCCAAGCCGGAAACCGCATGCGTGCGCACCGATGCGCCGTAGGCGTCGCCGATCTCGCCGCCATCGCTGGGCGCAACAAAATGCGGCACATTCAATGTCAGAAGTGCGGCTCGCTCGGCGCGCAGCAGCGGCCACAGCGGATCGGAATCCTGGTCCCATTCCGAAAGCCTGGCCATGAAGTCCGCCTGCGCCGACCACACCGCACCGTCGTCCATGGTGCGATGATCCTTCAGGCGTTGCAGCAGCATGTAATAGAACCGGGTCGGACGGATAACCTTGCGCACCGGCACGCCGGCAAAGCCGTCGAACAAAAGCGCCGGACCTTCGCTGCGGGTCTGCCGCTGCACAAAGCTCGCATAATCGGTAAAGCCCGAGACAAAGCTGTCGATATGGTCGGCGAATTTAGCGTAGTGGCCGCCACGGTGCGGCAGGTTGGTATTCGTCCCGCCGGGCTCCTGGGCTTTTGTCGGCCGCATGGCGTCGGAGTTGATCGCGTTCCACTTGATGACGGTGCGGGCGCCCCAATCGGCCGTCATGCCACCCATGACAAAGACGTTATTGTCGGCCGATCGGCCATAGGCGGGCAGCAAGCCGACCGTCATCACCGAATTGGCGATGACGTCCATGGCGGCATTGAAAGCCTCGCCTTCGGGATCCGCGGCCTTATGCTCGTCGGCGGACGGCTGCAGGATCGTTTCTAGATCGATCGGGACCGGGTGATCGCCGCATGCGATCATGTTTTCCTGGTGTAAGTCGGTCGCCGCGAAAACGTGGAACAGCGCCAGCCACGCGCCGGCGCGCCGAAAGAAAAGCTCGAAACCCGCGTCATCCGCGCATGCCGCGTGATCGATGAATTCGCTCCAGCCGTAACCGTCCCGCGCGATCGAGCGGACGGCCTTCAGCGTCACCGGAGGGCCAGCGCGGTTCAAGCGCTCGATTAAAGCGTGCCAGGCGACGTCGAGCCTTAAATCCTTCGGCTTGTAGACAATGCGCGCGCCATCGCCGAAGCGAACGATATGAACCGAGCGGCCGCCATTGTGCGGATCGGAGAGGTCGCGTTCGATCGCGGCGACGGGGCTGTCGGCGCCTGCCTGCAGCAAGTCGCGGCGAATCGTCGGCAGATCGGCGGCGAGGCGGCCGATGAATTCGCGCGAGGTGTCGAGCCACTGCCGCGCTAGTGTTGCCAAAAGACGCAGCAGCACCGGCTTGTCTTCAAACAATCGGCGAAACCCGCCCGATTGCATGTCAGCTGCGAATTGCCGGTACGAGCTTGCGCCGGCATGGCGCTCCTTGGCGAAGCGTTCGTAGAGGGCCGGGGCGGAAAGAGCGGATAAATCGCGGAGCAGTCCATACGAAAGACAGGCGCGCGCGGCTTCGGCCAGATTGCCGAGCGCAGTTTCATCGAGTCCCGACCAAAGCCGCAGCTCGGCTTGTGCGACGAGCGGGAGAAACAGCCCTTCGAACGCAACCGGTTCGCCCTGCGGCGGCGTTGTCGGTTTCGCGAGTTCGATGCCGCCTTGCAGCGCCGCCTCGACCCAAGCGGCGTCGGCGATCCAGGCTGGAGGCGGAGCGGCAGGCTTGGCCCGGGCCGCTGCGAAGCGCTGGCGCAGCCGATCAATGGTCAAGCCGTCACGCGCGAGCCGTCGGGCAAATAGCGCCTCGTCGCCTGCGGCGCTCGACCGGCACCATGCGGCGAGCCGCCGCACCGTCAAATCGGCAGCGGCCTCGACGGCGGGCGATGCCGCGAAGGCATCGGACAGCAGTTCGTCTATGGTTGCCGCGCGTAGCCTCAAGCGGTCGCAAAAATCGTCCACCGCGACTTCTCCGATCAGGTTGCGCAGCCTATAGCGCCGCGGCGCGGCACTCTATTACCGGTCGAGTTCGGATCGTGTCAGCGCCTGTCTTAATTCTTGCCACTATTCCCCGCATATCGCGGTGCACACGCATTACCTTGAACGGCTCATTGGCGGTGCCAAAACGCCATCGAAATCACACGATTTATCTTCATAAATCAGCCACCTGTCACATTCGCCGGACACACTTTACAGTATCCGCCGCCGATGATTTAATGGGCAATGTGGCGGGGGGGTTTTAAGCGAATTTCTCGTCCTGCCTGGTGACTGCCGGCGCCGCTGGCGAACGAAAGGAACATGGTTATGAAAGACATCCACATCGACCAGAGGGAAGAAGAGATCCTCACCTTCGACGTATCCGACGAGGCGCTGGAAGCCGCGGCGGGCATCGTCAAGGAGAAGGCGGGGGCCTTCACGCTTGCTTTCTGCTCGGGCCTCGATACTTGCCCCGGCGTAGCAGCCTAACTCCCTTTTTTTTCGTACTCACTGCAGTCTAACGAGGCGTCGGACGCGCCGGCGCTTCGTTTACTGTTTGTTTTGTCTCCGGCCGCCGCTAGGCAGCGGTGCGGAGACTTTTTGTTGGATGATTTTGACGGCGGGTCGCGTGAGGCCTGCATTTGTTAATGCTTCATTAACGGGCGCGTTTACACAACGGCAATCTGTTAAACCTACTATATGCCTTAGTGTTAATAACATGAGCTAAGGCTTTGGATACGTCGGTACCGATTCTTGTGGTCGACGATTCCGGGATGATGATCAGCATCCTTAGGAAACTATTGCGACAAATCGGCTTCGTTGATGTCGATGAGGCTGTCGACGGCCCTACCGCGCTAGCCCAGTTGAGGCGGAAGCGCTACGGCTTGGTAATCTCGGATTGGAATATGGAGCCGATGACCGGCCTAGATCTCCTTCGCGAAATACGAAACGACGAAGCTCTCAAGCGAACGCCCTTTATCATGGTGACTGGGGAAGCCAAGACTGAGCATGTGATCGCGGCGCGGCGCGCGGGCGTCAATAATTACATCGTCAAGCCCTTCAATGCGCTCACGCTCAAGACCAAGATCGAAACGGTGTTCGCGGCAAGGACCGTGGCTCTAACAGCCTAATCGCTGATCGAGATCAAACCTCGATAGATATAGGTAAAGGCCAGGGGGCATGGGGTTTCGATGAACAACAGTCAAAACCGTGGTGGCCAAGCGCAAAGTCTAAAAGGTACGAGCCTGCGACGCTCGCGAGGACGTCGCCATGTGCTCATCGGCTCGACCTGCGTCTGCGCACTGATCATAGTGTTAGCCGTGACTGCGAATACTACATTGCCGTGGCTTTCCAACGTTATTTCAAACAAACAGATCCAATCGGCTGACGCACAAGAAGTGCGGATGGGTACTATCGAGCTTCAAACCGGTCAGGATCAATGCGACTTGCTAAAATTCGACAATGATACCGGCCGTACCATTAACGCCTCCAAGGGCTGTCACAGTGATGTAATGCTCGATGCCCATGGTGCTCCCATTCCTATGGGTACGGTTCATCGCCTCAATTCAATCAGCAAGTCCTTTTTGGGCGAGGGTCACTGAGCCTACCTCAAGCTCGGCGCATTATGCCTGCCCTAAGCGGTTTCGCTTGCCTTAATTCCAGCTAAAGTAAATACACTGCACGCACAGGGGTTCTGTTTACCCATCGCAATTATTGTTCGTTCGCCGAAATCGCTAGCATATTCGGAACAACCTTAGGCCGACATTCAAATCTGCAGGTTCGCGTGCGTGCCGACGCTCCACTACTTGCCACGCTTGACCACATTGCCGAGCACGGCTCCCGAGAACGTCGCGCGGAGACGCTCAAGCGCATCACCAATCTCTTCCTCGAAGGCGTCAGCGGCTTTACGGTGGAGCAGATCCAGCTTTTTGATGAAGTCTTCAATCGGCTGATCGTCAAAATTGAAGCCAGATCCCGGTCTGAACTGTCCGTCGGCCTTGCCGGCCTGGGCAATGCGCCGCGCCATGTTGTGAGACAATTGGCGAATGATAGCGACATCTCCGTCGCCCGTCCGGTGCTTCAGCATTCACCATGCCTTGAGGACCCCGACCTGCTCGTCGTGGCCAAGAGCAAAAGCCAGCAGCATCTGCTTGCCATTTCCAATCGCTGTCAAATCGCCGAGACGATTACCGACGTTCTCGTTCGACGCGGCGATCGGGAAGTGGTGCGCAATGTCGCCGGGAATTCGGGGGCGCGTTTGTCATCAAACGGCTTCTCCACTTTGGTTCGCAAGGCGGAAAAGGACGGCATTTTGGCTGAGAAAGTAGGTCTGCGTGCGGACATCCCGGAGCCGTTATTGCGCCTGCTGTTCATGCAGGCAGCGCGTGTGGTGCAAAAGCGGCTCCTCGCGGCGGCGACACAAGAAACCCGGGCTAAAATCCTGCATGTACTGGCTGCAATCTCAAATGAGAATGGGATTAATGCTCCCCCGCGCCGCGGAGTTTCAGCCGAGATCGCGACCCCAGCAGTTCAGCCCGGGTTTGAGCTCGACGAAATGATACTCGCGAAACTGGCTAGCGAAGGAAATCACGAACAGACGGTTCTCGGTCTGTCGAAACTATGTAAAGTCCCGATCGAAAGCATGTATCGGATAATGGGGAGCAAAGGCGATCCCGCGCTCGTCGTATGCAGGGCTCTCGGTTTTGGCTGGCAAACTGCGCAGGCGATCATTTTGTTGCAGACCCGAGGGCTCGGGATGTCGGCCCATAGTTTGGAAATCAAGAGCCGCAATTTCGATAAGTTGTCGATCTCGGGATGCCAAGACGTCATGCGGCTCTGGCGCACCACGCACGACGTCGATCAGTCGAGCGGGCTCGCCGGCTGAGCGTGAGATCCGGACTGGCGAAGCGCTCCTGACCGAGCCGACGAATGGGACACGATGATCGGCACACTGCAAAGCCGACAAGATGCGGACGTCGGCCGAAGGCCGGCTTTGGACCCTGGCTGTGTGAAAACGCATCTGATTATTTGATTCGCGCTGTATGATTCCGACGCTTTTGGCGGAGAGGTCGGATGAGGCGCTTTGTTGAGGGGATAGATCGGGGTCAGGCGACGCTGTTTCCGGAATACCTGGACGACTGGATCGATGCCGACAATCCGGTTCGGGTAATCGACGCCTTTGTTGAGAAGCTCGACTTATCCGAGTTGGGCTTCGATGGCGTGGCTCCCGAGGCAACCGGCCGACCTTCCTATCACCCAGGCATCCTGCTGAAGCTTTACATCTACGGCTACCTCAATCGGGTTCAATCGAGCCGGCGGCTTGAGCGTGAAGCTTTGCGCAATGTCGAGGTGATGTGGCTGACCGGCCGGCTTATTCCTGATCACAAGACAATCGCCGACTTCCGCAAGGACAGCGGGCCCGGGATCAAGCAGGTTTGTGTGCGCTTTATCGAACTATGCCGCCTGATGGGGCTATTGACGCAAACGAGCGTTGCGATCGACGGCAGCAAGTTCAAGGCGGTCAATACCCGCGACAAGAACTTCACGCGCGGGAAAGTGGAGCGGCGCCGCGCCCAATTGGAGACGAGCGTGGCGCGCTACCTTGCGCAGCTCGACACGGCTGACCGGCAGGAGCCGTCCGAGGAGCTGGCGGCGAAGACGGCGCATTTGAAGGAGAAGCTGGTCAAGGTGGAAAGTGAGATGCAACGCCTGGCGGCGATGGAGAGGCTGATGCTGGCGTCGCCCGATCAGCAGATCTCGCTCACCGATCCTGACAGCCGCTCGATGGCGACCAGCGGACGCGGCTCCGGTGTGGTCGGCTACAATGTGCAGGTCGCCGTCGACACGGAGCATCACCTGATCGTCACGCACGAGGTAACGAACGACGGCTCAGATCGGGCGCAACTTGCCAACATCGCTTGCCAAGCGAAGGCAGTCCTCGGCGTCGAGGAACTGCAAGCCGTTGCCGATCGGGGTTACTTCAGTAGCGAGGAGATTCTGGCGTGCGACCAAGCCGGCATCACGGTTACGCTTCCCAAGCCGATCACCTCTGGCATTGAGGCCAAGGGTCGCTTCGGCAAGCAGGATTTTGTCTATCTCAGCGACGAGGATGTGTATCGCTGTCCTGCCGGAGAAAGGCTTGCCTACCACTACACCAATGAGGAAAAGGGCTTAGTCCTGCGCCGCTACTGGACCAACGCCTGTCAAAGCTGCGTTATTAAACAGCGCTGCACAACGGGCAAGGAGCGACGGATCACGCGCTGGCAGCATGAGCATGTGCTGGAGGCCGTACAGAAGCGCCTCGACAGGAATCCGCAGGCCATGCGTCAGCGGCGCGAGACGGTCGAGCATCCCTTTGGCACCCTGAAAATGAGGATGGGCGCGACGCACTTCCTGATGAAGCGCCTGCCTAGGGTCGCCACCGAGATGGCGCTACACATACTTGCCTACAATCTCACTCGGGTGATGAACATCATGGGCATCCGGCCGCTGATGGC
>JASHOX010000217.1 GCA_030038415.1 Xanthobacteraceae bacterium | reverse complement strand
GAGCCGCTGTTCGCCGCCGGCGGCGGACGCGGACCCGCCCGCCCAGTGCGGGCCGACGCGGTCACGGCCCCGCCGCAGGCATCGGCGCGCGACATCACCGGCGCGCCGACGCGGCGAGGCAATCCGCCCAATTTGAGCCCGGTGCAAGGCGGCAAGGACGAAAATGCGCCGCGCAACGGTGGTTGGCTGTCCGATCTCCTGACGCGCGCCTCACGCGACGACACACCGCCGAGCGCGCCGCCCAGCGGACGCGAGCCGTCGCGTGGCGAAGAACGGCCGCAGCGCGAGAGCATCGATTCGATCGATTCGCTTTCGGTCGACATCGCGCGGATGATCGACCACGAAGCCGCCGCCGAATTGTGGGAGCGCTATAAGCGCGGCGAGCGCGGCGCCTTCACCCGGCGCCTCTATACGCAGCCGGGCCAGAAGGCGTTCGACGAAATTCGCAACAAGTACCGGTCCGATCCCGAATTCCGCCAGACCGTGGAGCACTATATTCACGAGTTCGAACGGCTGCTTGACGATGTTTCGCGCGGCGATCGCGGTCCGGCAGTGGCGCGCAACTATCTGATTTCCGACACCGGCAAGGTCTACACCATGCTGGCCCATGCGGCGGGCCGGTTCGACTGACGCCTCGCCCGCAGCGGTGCAAATCGAACGCCGGGCGACAACGCGCCGCGAATGTCCTTGCTTGTGACGCCATCGCGGCGCTACCGTTGTGATACGGTTGATGCCGGGATGGGCGCCACCGTTTGGTGCGATGGTTGGTCCGATGGCCGCTCCGGTTGCACTGCCCACTGCCGCGGATGTCGATGAGGCGGCGCGGCGCTTGGCCGGCATTGCTCTGCATACGCCGCTTCTGACCTCGGCCGCGCTCGACGCCATGACCGGCGGGCGGATTTTTCTCAAGGCCGAGACCCTGCAGCGCACCGGCTCGTTCAAATTCCGCGGCGCCTACAACAAACTCGCGGCGATTCCGCTGGAGCAGCGCGCCGGCGGCGTAGTCGCGTTTTCCTCCGGTAATCACGCGCAGGGCGTCGCCGCAGCGGCGCGGCTTCTCGGCATGCGCTGCGTGATCGTCATGCCGCTCGATGCACCGCGCGCCAAACGCGAGCGGACCGCGGCGCTCGGCGCCGAGGTCGTGCTCTACGACCGCGCGCGCGACGACCGCGAGGCGATCGCCAACGACATCGCGACGCGGCGCGGCGCCGTGCTGGTGCCGCCTTATGACGACGCATTGATTATCGCTGGTCAGGGCACTGCCGGCCGCGAAATCGTCGAGGACCTTGGCGCGCTCGGTCTTGTTCCCGACGTCGTGGTCGTCACCGCCTCCGGCGGCGGGCTCACCGCCGGCATCGCGCTTGCCATCAAGGCGCGGGTGCCGGCGGCCATGCTCTACACCGCCGAACCGCAAGGTTTTGACGATCATGCGCGATCGTTTCGCAGCGGCCAGCGCGAGCAGAATGCGGAGCTGACCGGCACGATTTGCGACGCGCTGATGGCGCGCATGCCGGGCAAGCTCACCTTTGCCATCAATCAATCGCTGGTCGGCGCCGGCGTCGTGGCCAGCGATCGGGAGGTCGCCGCCGCGGTCGCGTTCGCCTTTGCCGAATTGAAGCTCGTGGTCGAGCCGGGCGGCGCGGTCGCGCTCGCCGCGTTGATGACCGGCAAGGTCGACGTCAGAAACAAAATCGCCGTCGCCGTCCTTTCGGGCGGCAATGTCGATCCGGACGTGTTCTCCCGGCTGGTCGCGTAACCCTACCGCGGCCGTGCCGAGGTTCAGGCCCCCGCCCCCGGCAGGAAGCAACGGATCTGCGTCGTGCCGCTGGCATCCTGATACGGCCACACCACGGCCGGACCAAAACGATTGGGCTCGGTCACCACCGCAGAGTCGGGGACGACAAGCCATTGTCCCTGTATGCGCACGCGGTAGCGGCCGTTTTGTGTGTCCCAATCGACATTCTCGACACTGACTCCGTCGGCGAAAGAACAGCATAGGCCCTTGCCGCTCGCGAGCTGGTCGAACCAGGCTTTCAGCGGTGAATTGGCGTAGCGACCGTCATCACGCGCGGAAACGTGACTTGGGATCGACGCGAGCATGCACAACGCCATCACCGTCAAAGTAAGACTGGTAAGTCTGTGCATCGTGGCCTCCAAATGATCGACTTGACGGACCGCGAACGAAAGATCCTGCAGACCCGGAGCATTCGGCACGCATCGCCTGCATGTCGTTGTTGATCCGCTTGGATTCACTCAAAGCAACTTCCATGCCGTGTTATGAACGCGACAATTGGACAACCTGAGTGTTTAACGAGCAACTAACGCGGATCGCCCGCGATGTTTCCGCCGCCGGCGGCGCGGAGCCTTATCGCTCCAGCATTTTGTTTGAGCATGAGCTTTTCCGCGAAACTAAACCGATTCTCACGATCATGCTCTGGAACTAGCCGAACAAGGCGATCAATTCTTCTTCAGTCAGAGCGCGCAACGCCGCGAGCGGGCTAATGGGCGCCGGCCGCGGCAGCGGCCGCACCGTCGGGCCGGTCGGGCTCCGCGAGGGCGGGTTGCCCGCTGCGCGAACATCCCGGGCGGCAGCCGACACCGCCGAGGCCAATGGAGTCGGTGGCTTTGCGGCGGATGTCGCCGACGCGGAGGTAGGCAGCACCGCAACGCGCTTCGGCGACGGTTCGAATAATTCCGCCGGATCTTCATCTGGACTTGGCAGCAGCTGTAGACCGGGAAGTAGCGCCCGCGGCCGGTCGGAAGGTTCGACCGCGGCGTTGGCTGCTCCGCGCTGCGGCTGATGAAACACGAAGTCGGGCGCTTCGATGTGCCAGCGCGGACCGCTTTCCACCGCTGCGGCGGCCGGCTGCGGTGCGGAAACCGCTTCATAATCGTGCAGCGGAATGGCGGCGGTAACGGAAGACGCGCTTTGCGGTTCGCTCGCCGCTTGGGCTTCCCCGCTGAGCGCGGTCAGCGACGCGGCGAGTGCGGCGGCTGCCGCGGCGAACCTGCCGCTGTCCTGCAATGGCATGTCGAAAGCCTCGCAAGACGGTGGCGAATCCGCATCAATGGCGTCGCCCGCAGCTTGGCGATCCGGCTCGCGAATCGCCCGATCCGGTGCTGCGTCATTTTCAGTTTCATGACTCTTTGCATCGCTGCCGCAGGCCGCGCAGATTTCGCGCACGGCGGCATCGAGCGCATCGCACAGCGTCGCATCGGCCCCCCGTTCGCGCAGCCCGAAGGCGATGTCGGCAAGGCGTTCGGCGGCGGCACCGATGTCAGGCAACCGCGCCGATTGCTTTGCCGGTGCGTCACTGCGAACGGCAGCCTCGACGCGCGCAATCGCAGCCATGAGCGTATCGGCATCGGCGCGACGATTGCGGTCGGCGAGCTCAGTCAAAAACCGGCGGCCGCGCTCGGTTGCCGTGACCGCCGCGTAGACCGCGTCGTAATCCGCTTCCCCCGGCAGCCCGATATCGATACCGGACTGCGCCAATGCATCGTTCGCCATTGCCAGACCTGGAGCGAATCAATCGCATAAGCGCACGGTGCGCAATCCAATTTGGAACACGGTACCCCAAGATACCCACAGGTTATCCACTGCGCGGCGCAGTATTGGCTGTGCTTTTAATCGCGCGATCCCGGGACAAGCGGATAGGTGGCAGTACCTATATCCAGCGCGGCGCCCGACGATTTCGACGCGCGCTAGGGTTCCTCAAGATCGATCGTTCAGTCGATTCTGACCGGCTTCATCCCCACAGCGCCGGCCCGGACGGGTAGATGAGGCTTCCGTCATAACGCAGTCCTTGCTCTCGGTCTTTCGCCAGCAGCAACGGACCGTCGAGATCGACCACATTGGCGCGCTGCGCCACCAGAATGGCGGGCGCCATCGCCAGCGAGGTTGCGACCATGCAGCCGACCATAATGGAAAAGCCTCGTCGCTCCGCCTCAGCGGCAAGCGCCAGCGCCTCGGTCAATCCGCCGCTCTTATCAAGCTTGACGTTCACGGCATCGTATTTGCCCGCGAGGGCATCGAGCGACGCGCGATCATGAATGCTTTCATCGGCGCAGATCGGGATCGGACGTTCGACGCGCGCCAGCGCATCGTCGCCGCCTTCCGGCAATGGTTGTTCGATCAGCATGACGCCGGCCTCGGCGCAGGCGGCAAAATTCTGCGCAAGATTGTCCGCGCTCCATCCTTCATTGGCATCGACGATGAGTTCCGCGTTTGGCGCGGCGCGGCGCACCGCCGCAATCCGCGCGGCATCGGCTTCACCGCCGCCGAGCTTCACCTTGAGTAAGGGCCGCCCGGCCGCCTTTGCCGCGGCTTGCGCCATTACGTCCGGCGTGGCGAGCGAAATCGTGTAGGCGGTCTTAAGCGGCTTCGGCGCTGCAAGTCCCGCCAGCTCATAGACGCGGCGGCGGGCTTGTTTGGCGGCGAGATCCCAAAAAGCGCAATCGAGTGCATTGCGTGCCGCGCCCGCAGGCATCGCAGCCTGGAGCGCGGTGCGGTCGAGGCCCTGCCGCAGCGCCGGACGCAGCGCTTCGATCGCCGCGACAACCCGCTCCGGAGTTTCGCCATAGCGCGCGTAGGGCACGCACTCGCCGCGACCGCAGTGGCCGACCTCGCGCAGTTCGGCCGTCACCACGACGGCTTCGGTCTTGCTGCCGCGGCTGATGGTGAAGGCATTCGCGAGCGGCCAGCGCTCGATCTGAACGGAAAGCTCCATGCCGGGAGCGAGTATGGCCGGAGCCTGACGGGGCGCTCAAGGGGCGCTGCTCGCGCCTTAGGCCGCGATTTCGGTGTCTTCTTCCAGCGGCAGTTCCGGTTCTTCTTCCGGCAGCGGCGGCAGCGTGGCGCTGCGATCGATCCAATGGATGATCTCAAACGTGCCGTCGTCGTGCTCGGCAAGCGCCGTACAGCTTTCGACCCAGTCGCCGCAGTTCATATAGCGGATGCCCAATGTGTCATGCATCACGGCATGGTGGATATGGCCGCAAATGACGCCGTCGACCTGATGGCGTTGCGCTTCCTCGGCCAAGGTCTGCTCGTAGGCGCCGATATAATTCACCGCGTTCTTGACCTTGTGCTTGGCCCATTGCGACAGCGACCAATAGCGGAAGCCGAGGCGGCGGCGGATCGCATTGAAATAGCGGTTGATCAGGATGGCGAGGTCGTAGGCGGTGTCGCCGAGCAGCGCCAGCCAGCGGGCATGCTTGACCACCATGTCGAACACGTCGCCGTGCACGACCAGATAGCGGCGGCCGTCGGCGGCTTGATGGATGACAGTCTCGACCACTTCGATGCCGCCAAAATGCGTGCCATAATAATCGCGCAAGAATTCGTCGTGGTTGCCCGGGAGGTAGATGATCCGGGAACCCTTGCGCGCCTTGCGCAATAGCTTCTGCACAACATCGTTATGATGCTGCGGCCAGTACCAGCCCGATTTCAATTGCCAGCCGTCAACAATATCGCCGACCAGATAAATCGTCTCGGCGTCGTGATAGCGCAAGAAATCGAGGAGATGTTCGGCCTGGCAGCCGCGCGCGCCGAGATGCACATCGGAAATAAAGAGCGTACGGAACCTGATTATGCCCTGCTCGAACGTCACCGAGCGTGATCTCGCGTCTGTTGTCAACCGAATCATTTTTTAAAATCGTTCCATTGCAGGACCATGACAGCAAAAGTTAACGCGGTGGCTTCGCCACACCCAATAGAACGTTTAACAGTGAAAGAGTCACAGGTCTGTCACGCCGTCTGCTTAAAAGCTCCGACGATGACAGCGCCGATTCTTGCCGCCGCAATATTTTGTACCACCGTCACCGTCGTCCAGCTTACGAGCGTCGCAATCGCGATCGGCCGCCTTCGCGCGCGACGCGGGCTCCCATCGGAGCTCCCCTCACCGGTCCGCCATTATCCTCCTGTCAGCTTGGTGCGTCCGCTTTGCGGAATTGACAATTATGCGGCCGATACGCTGTCTTCGACCTTCAATCTCGATTATCGGCATTATGAAATCCTGTTCTGCGTCGCTTCCGCAAAGGATCCCGTCGTCCCGTTCGTCATGAAACTCATGGCGGAGAATCCGTCCCGTCCGGCGCAGCTGCTTATCGGCGACGATCGCGTAAGTCCGAATCCCAAGCTCAATAACGTGGTCAAAGGCTGGCATGCCGCGCGCCATGACTGGATCATCATCGCCGACAGCAATGTGCTGATGCCGCGCGATTACGTAGAGCGGTTGTTCGCGAGCTGGCGCGCCGACACCGGGCTAGTCGCCTCGCCGCCCGTCGGCTGCCGGCCGGATGGAATTTGGGCCGAAGTCGAATGCGCCTTTCTCAATACCTATCAGGCGCGCTGGCAATATATTGTCGACACGTTCGGGTTCGGTTTTGCGCAAGGCAAGACCATGCTGTGGCGGCGCGCCGAGCTCGACGCCGCTGGCGGCATCGAGGCCCTCGGCAAGGAGGTCGCCGAGGACGCCACGGCGACCAAAGTGGTACGCGGCGCCGGCCTCAAGGTGCGTCTCGTCGATCGACCATTTGCGCAACCGCTCGGCCGGCGCAGCGCCGCCGAGGTCTGGAATCGCCAATTGCGCTGGGCGCGGCTGCGGCGGGCGAGTTTCCTGCTGTTTTTCCTGCCCGAAGTCTTTTCGGGCGGTGTAGTCCCGATGATCGGCGTCGCGTTCTTGGCAAGCGCGTTCGGTCTGCCGGTGACGCTAGGCGTCGCGAGCTTCGGCGCGCTGTGGTACGGCGCCGAAATGGCGCTCGCCGCCGCCGCCGGCTGGCCTATCTCGCCGCTGTCACCGCTTTACGGGCTCATTCGCGACCTGCTACTGCCGGTTTTGTTCGTGGCCGCGCTGCGCGGCAACGATTTCGTCTGGCGCGGCAACGAAATGCAGGTCGAGCGAATGCAGCCGCGCCGCATGATCGCGCGCGTGCGGCCGCGTGTGCGCGAATTCGCCACCGGGAGCCGACGGCGGCTGCGCTCGCTGCGCGAGCGGATGTCGTCATAAGTTGGTTAGTCTCAGCGAGCTGCTGCGGCTTCGCGCGCTGCCGCGTCCGCGATCGCTTCGAGCGCGGCGCGCTCGGCCGGAAAGTCAGCCGCGATCCAGGCTTCCTCGGCGGATCGCATGGCCGCACCCAAAGCCGGGCCCGGGGAAATTCCGCGACGCGTGAAGTCAGCGGCCTTGAGCGGAAAGTTTGGCGCAGTCCAGCGTTGCGGCAGGCTTGCCAGCTCGCGCCAGGAACGGTCCGCCGCCCCCGATGCCGAGCGTGACCAGGCGACCAGCACCCGGTCGGTGAAGGATTGCGGGCCGACATGATAGAGCAGCGCATGGGCGGTCTGATCGCCGGCCTTCGGTGTCACGCGCCACCAGAACTCCAGCGCGACGAGCCGCTCGGCTTCCAAGTTGGACAAGCGAAGACGTTGTGCAAGCCGCTCGCCGTCTTCCATGACCGAGACAGCCAGTGCGCCCAAGCGGCGCACGGCATCGGCTGAAAGCCCCGTCGCCGCTTCGGCCTTCACCACGTTCTCAAAGCTCGCCAGCAGCGGCACGCCACCAAGCACCATGCCGAGAATTCCGGTTTCCGCCATGACCGCAAGCGTCGGCGTCGCGTGTGGCGCGAGCAGGAGCTTCAGTAGCTCCATCCGCACCCGCTCGCGCGACAGCGTCTCGAGGCCGGCGCGCGCGAGGATGCAGGCGTGCAGTCCGGCGGCATCGGGATGGCCATTGCCGTACCAGGCGTGAAAACGAAAAAATCGCAGGATGCGCAGATAATCTTCGGCGATCCGCGTCGCCGGCTCGCCAATGAAGCGCACGCGCCGCGCCGCGATATCGGCGACGCCGCCGACATAATCGTAAATTCGGCTGTCTGCGGAAACGGACAGCGCATTGATGGTAAAATCGCGCCGCTCAGCGTCGGTCCGCCAATCGCGGCCGAATACGACCTTGGCCTTGCGGCCATAGGTCTCGACATCCTGCCGCAGCGTCGTGACTTCGAACGGCTTACCATCGATGACCACGGTGACGGTGCCGTGCTCGATACCGGTCGGGATCGCTTTCCAGCCGGCGGCCTCGACGCGGCGTGCGACCTCTTCCGGCACCGCGGTGGTCGCGACGTCAATCTCGTCGACCGCAAGCCCCAGCAAGGCATTGCGCACCGCCCCGCCGACGACGCGCGCCTCTTCGCCGTCGCGACCGAGCGCGGCAAGAAGCCGCGCAACCTCGCCATGACGGAGCCATGGCGCCTCGCCGAGCTTGGCATTATCCGTCACCGCGTCGCTCCCGGCACCAGCTTGCCGTTTTCGATATGCGCCGGCACGTAGGTTGCGCCCGGCGGCGCGCCCGAAAATTGCGCCAAGAGCAAAAAGCTTCCGATCACCAGCACGAGCGATACGATGACCAGCATCGCCAGCCGCGGCATGGTCCAAGCGCCGGATTGCAACACAGCGGCGCGCGTCGCCAACAGGAACGCCGCATAAAGCACGAACGGGGTGAGAAACAGCCCGATCTCGGTGAAGACTGTCCTGATCATGCGGCGTAGACCCGATCGTAGAGATTCCGGAGAATACCCGCGGTGATGCCCCAGATGTAGCGGTTCTCGAACGGGATGGCGTAGTAGTCGCGTTGCAGTCCGTTCCAGTCGCGCGTTTTGCGCTGATGATTGTCCGGCGTCATGACGAAGGCGAGCGGCACTTCGAACGTCTCGACGACCTCGCGCGGATTGAGCGAAAGCGTAAAATCCGGCTCGACCCGCGCCACCGTCGGCAAAATGCGAAAGCCCGAAAACGTCAGATAAAGATCGAGATAGCCGATCGGCTCGATCAGATTTGGCGCGAGGCCGGTCTCTTCCTCGGCTTCGCGCAGCGCCGCGGCGACCGGGCTTTCGTCGGTGGGATCGATCTTGCCGCCGGGAAAAGCCACCTGCCCGGCATGGCTTGCGAGCTCGGCGGTACGCAACGTCAGTAGTATCGTCGGATCGGCGCGGTCGATCACGGGAACGAGCACGGCGGCTGGCTTGGTCGCTCTGACGCCGGCGCGCCGCCACATTTCGGGATTGAGATCGAGATCGCCGCGCGCGCCTTGCGCACTCGGGTCGGTCAGCGCCGGCGGCACTTCAAGCTTGAGCCGCGCCCGTGCGCGGTTGAAGAAATCATCGGTTGCCGCCGGCCGCACATTCGTCACTTGCTCGTTCACGCCAAATCCCTCATTTGTGCCGCCGGCGCCATTGCAAAGAATTCGCCCCTCGACGCCACACCGAACATCGTCGTGCCGTCGATGTCGCGTTCTTCGCCGAGATCGACTAGATCGAAGAACAGCGCGCGTGTCACTTTCGCCCAAAGATCGCGGCGGACGTGAAGATAAGGCTTCAGCCCGCCGGTTCCGGCTTCCGGTTCGAAGCGCAGGATGTGCTGCGGCCCACAGGCGACCCAATCGTCGATATTGGTGCGAAAGTCGAGCAGCTGCCCTCCGGAGCCGCGCTCGACATGCAGCTCGACCGCAAGAAACGGCGCGTCGTCGACGCGGATGCCGCACTTCTCGACCGGGGTGACGAGGAAGTAACTATCGCCCTCGCGCTTGAGCACGGAAGCGAACAATTTGACTAAAGCCGGCCGCCCAATCGGCGTCTTAAGATAGAACCAAGTCCCATCGGCGGCGATGCGCATATCGAGATCGCCGCAAAATGGTGGATTCCAGCGCTCGACCGGCGGCGGCCCCTTGCCGGCGCGACCTAGCGCAGCCGTGATCGCCTCAAGGCCGGTTTGCCCTTCCTTCGCCATGGTTTGCCTTAAATCTAAGCTTACACAGGACGTCGGGGGCCGGGCCGATCGCGAGTTCGAAGTTGTCACTGCCCATCCGCGTTTCCCCCAACCCCAATCCATCCCAAGCCGTGTTTCCTATGGATAAAGAATCAGCGCACAGTCCGCTGCTGGGCAGCTGGCTCATATATTGCATCTTGTGTGCCTAATTGGCGTGCAGATCGGCTGCCGTCGTTTCGTGCATATGGCGCGATTCCAATTCGATACAAGAACACGGCCTAACACAAGGAGTTAGCCATGCCGGCTGCTGGCGGAGAAGGCCTCGAAAAGCTCGAAGACATGATCGTGCGCGCGGCCGAATCGACCGCCGACCATGTGCGCGCGGCCAAGGCCGCGATTGGCACTGTCATATTCGGCCAGGACAAAGTGGTCGAACAGGCGCTCATCACCATCCTGTCCGGCGGCCATGCGCTTCTTCTCGGCGTGCCGGGCCTCGCCAAGACCAAGCTTGTCGACACCATGGGCACCGTGCTCGGGCTCGATGCCCGGCGCATCCAGTTCACGCCCGACCTGATGCCGTCCGACATTCTCGGCACCGAAGTGTTGGAGGAAAGCGCCACCGGCAAGCGTAACTTCCGTTTCATCTCCGGTCCGGTCTTTGCCCAGCTGCTGATGGCGGACGAGATCAACCGCGCCAGCCCGCGCACCCAGTCGGCGCTGCTGCAAGCGATGCAGGAACAGCACGTCACGGTCGCCGGCACGCGTCACGATCTGCCGAAGCCGTTCCATGTGCTCGCCACGCAAAATCCGCTGGAGCAGGAAGGCACCTATCCGCTGCCGGAAGCGCAACTGGACCGTTTCTTGATGGAGATCGACGTCACTTATCCCGACCGCGACTCCGAACGGAAGATCCTGTTCGACACGACCGGCGCCGAAGAAACGCGGCCGAAAGCGGCGATGACTGCCGAGGATCTCATGGCCGCGCAGCGATTGGTGCGACGGCTTCCGGTCGGCGAATCCGTCGTCGATGCCATTTTGGCGTTGGTGCGCTCGGCGCGTCCGGGGCCGGAAGGCGGCGAAGGCGCCAAGCTGATCGCCTGGGGACCGAGCCCGCGGGCGAGCCAGGCGCTGATGCTCGCGGTGCGCGCCCGCGCGCTGCTTGACGGGCGCCTCGCGCCTTCGATCGATGACGTGATCGAGCTTGCCGAGCCAGTGCTCAAGCACCGCATGGCGCTCACTTTCAGCGCGCGCGCCGAAGGCGAAAGCATCGAGGCGGTGATTGCGCGGCTGAAGGCGCGGATCGGATAGGCGAATGGCGGCCGAGGCCACGCGCTCAACCCAGCGCAGCTACCAGGACGTTGCCGCGGCCGGTCGCGCCGTCGGCGAAGGCCGGACGCTCGCGGCCAGCATGCCGCGCCTAATCCTGGAAGCGCGGCGCGTAGCGGCCAGCGTCATCCACGGCCTGCACGGCCGCCGCCGCGCCGGCCCGGGCGAGAATTTCTGGCAATACCGCCGCTTCGTTTCCGGCGAGCCCGCCGCGCGGGTCGATTGGCGGCGCTCGGCGCGCGACGATCATCTTTATGTGCGAGAACAGGAATGGGAGGCCGCGCATACGGTGTGGATCTGGCCCGACCGCTCACCGTCGATGCACTTCGCCTCCCCGCTGGTCCGCGACACCAAGCTGTACCGCGCGCTGGTCGTCACGCTGGCGCTTGCCGAGGTTTTGGTCGACGGCGGCGAGCGGGTCGGCATTCCCGGGCTGCTACGGCCGACCGGCAGTCGCAACATCGTCGAGCTGATCGCGCAGGCCATCGCGCACGACCGCAACGAACGGCCAAGCCTGCCGCCGAATTTTGCGCCCTCCCCGCTCGCCGAGGTCGTACTGCTGTCCGATCTGTGGAGCGATATCGGCGAAGTGCAGCGGACGTTGACGCAACTCTCCTGCAGCGGCGCGCATGGCCACGTCGTGCAAATCGTCGATCCGGCCGAGGAGACTTTCCCGTATTGGGGCCGCATCGAATTCGTCGAGCCGGAAGGCGGCGGCCGCATCACCGCCGGCCGCGCCGAAACCTGGCGCGCCGATTACACTGCGCGTGTCGCCCGTCACCGCAGCGAGATTCGCAGCGAGACCGATCGGCTCGGCTTCAGCTTTACAATTCACCGCACCGATCGTCCGCCGAGCGAGCTCCTGCTCGCCTTGCATGCCCGCATCGGCGCCGGCACGGCGCATAACGCCGCGCGCTCGCATGCATCGGCCGCTTCGAGGATGCCGGCATGATCGGCGGCATACCGCTCGGCTTTGCCGAACCGCTGGTGCTCATCGGGCTCATCACCCTGCCGGTGCTGTGGTGGCTGTTGCGGCTCATTCCGCCGCGGCCGCGCCGCCTCGATTTTCCGCCCACCCGGCTGCTGCTCGAAATCGCGCCCCGGGAGGAAACCCCAGCCCGCACGCCGTGGTGGCTCACGCTGTTACGGCTTCTGCTCGCCGCATTCGTCATTGTCGCCGCTGCCGGCCCGCTCTGGCACCCACCGCTGGCGACGACGAAGACAAGCGCGCCGGTCGCGATCATGATCGATGACGGCTGGACCGCCGCCACGACCTGGGATGCGCGGCTGCGCACCGCGGACGACATCATCGCGCGCGCGGAGGACGACCGCCGCGCGGTGGCGCTCATTCCGCTGTCCGAGGGACCGCACGACATTTCGCTGGAGACCGCCGACTCGGCACGCGTGCGGCTGCAGCAGATCCGGCCGGTGCCCTATGACTTCGACCGCTCGCAGACGCTGCCGTCGCTGTCGCAGTTTCTATCCAGGCAACCGAACGTCGAACTGATTTGGCTGTCGGACGGCATCGATCTGGGCAACGGCACCGCTTTCGTAAAGCAGCTGGCGCAAACGGTCGGTCAGCATCCGCTCACCATTGTAGCCGGCGGCGTTCCTGGAGCCCGGGCGTTGACCGGCGCCGAGAACTCGGCCGGCGCGCTGAGCGTCAATGTGCTGCGCGCTGCGACCGGCGCGGCCGAGAGCGGCACCGTGCGCGCGCTCGATCTTAAGGGCCTGCCGCTCGGCGAGGCTCCGTTCATTTTCAAAGCCTCGGATCGCAACACCGAGGCCCGCTTCGATTTGCCGGTCGAACTTCGCAACGATATCGCGCGCATCGAGATTTCCGGCGAACGTTCCGCCGGCGCGGTGCAGCTCCTGGACAAGCGCTGGCAGCGCCGCACCGTCGGCATCGTGTCCGGTGCCATTGCCGATATGGCGGAGCCACTGCTGTCGTCGAGTTACTACATCCAGCGGGCGCTCGAGCCGTTCGCCGACGTACGCATTACACAAGGCGAATCCCCGGCGGATGCGGTGAGCCATTTCCTCGACCAAAAACTGCCGATGCTGATCCTTACCGACGTCGGCAATGTCGGCGACGCCCACGATAGGCTCGCGCAATGGATCGAGGACGGCGGCGTGTTGGTGCGCTTCGCCGGGCCGCGGCTTGCCGCATCCGACGACGATCTGGTCCCGGTCAAGCTGCGGCGCGGCGGACGCATTCTTGGTGGCGCACTGAGCTGGGACAGGCCGCAGCCGCTCGCCGCCTTCTCCCGCGCCGGCCCGTTCGCCGGCATGCCGGTACCGAACGATGTCACCGTTACCCGCCAAGTGCTCGCCGAGCCCGACGCGGCGCTGAGCGACAATACTTGGGCGACGCTGGCCGACGGCACACCGCTCGTCACCGCGGCGCGGCGCGGCAAGGGCATGATCGTGCTGTTCCACGTCACCGGCGACACGCGGTGGTCGAACCTGCCGCTGTCGGGCAGTTTTGTCGAAATGCTCAAGCGCATCGTCGCGCTTGCCGGCACCGCGCCCACCGCCGACGCAAGCGCCGCTAAAAACAACGATGCGCAAGAGGTGATACAGCCGAGCCACATGCTCGACGGCTTCGGCAATTTTGCCGCGCCGCCGCCGACGGCACGGCCGGTGCCGGCCGACTTTGCCGGCGCCGCCAGCGCCGAGCATCCGCCGGGCTTTTACGGGCCGCCGGAAAGCCTCCTCGCCGTCAATACGCTGGCGCCCAGCGATCGTCTTGCGCCGCTCGACTTCTCTCCGCTTACGACCGCGAGCCATGAAATCTACCGCACCAGCGAGCCGCAGGATTTACGCGGACCGATTTTCCTGATTGCGCTGTCGCTCTTGTTGCTCGACACCCTGGTCGTTCTCTTTCTCGGCGGCGGCATCCAACGTCTGATCCCGCGCAGTACGCGCGCCGCCGGCGCCGCCGTGATCGTCGTTACTGCGCTCGCGCTCACGCTGGTACAAGCGCGCGCGCAGGAAGAAACACCCAATCCGGACGTGCCGCCGGCGGCACTGGATACCAGGCTCGCCTACGTCGTCACCGGCGATGCCGACGTCGATGCGATCAGCAAAGCCGGCCTCGCCGGGCTTACCCTCTTTCTCGCGCAACGCACCGCGCTCGAACCGGGCGATCCGATCGGCCTCGACATCGCGCACGACGAGCTTGCGTTTTATCCGCTGATCTACTGGCCCGTCGTGCCAGGAGCGCCACGGCCGTCCGACGACGCGCTCAAGCGCGTCGACACGTATATGAAAGACGGTGGCACCGTGCTGTTCGATACCCGCGATGCCGTAGTGGCGCCGCCCGGGCCGGGCGGCGAGACCAATAGTCCCGGCATGCTTGAGCTGCGCAAAATCTTGTCCTCGCTCGACATTCCTGAACTCGAGCCGGTGCCGCGCGATCACGTTCTAACCAAAACGTTCTACCTGTTGCGCGATTTCCCCGGCCGCTTCGACACCGGCCAGCTTTGGGTCGAAGCACTGCCGGCGACGAGCGAAGAAGAAACATCGAGCCGGCCCGCCCGCGGCGGCGACGGCGTGTCTTCGATCCTCATCACCTCGAACGACTTTGCCGGCGCCTGGGCGATGCGGTCCGACGGCCAGCCGATGCTGCCGATGGTCGAAGGCGAACCGCGCCAGCGCGAAATGGCGTTCCGCGCCGGCGTCAACATCGTCATGTACACGCTCACCGGCAACTACAAGGCCGATCAGGTCCACGTGCCGGCGCTGCTCGAGCGGCTGGGGCAATAGGAGAGCACGTTGAACCTCGGCATTGCCTTCGCTCCCCTCATCAGCGCCCCGGAATTGTGGGCGGCGATCGCCGCGGCGTGCCTGTTCTCGCTCTTGCTTTTTGCGTCACGCAGCCGCGGCGCCGTTGTCCGGTCGGTGGCGCTGACTTTGATCGTGCTCGCGCTGGCTAATCCTTCGCTCACCCGCGAGCATCGCGATCCGTTGAACTCGGTTGCCGTCGTCATTGTCGACAAAAGTCCGAGCCAGAGTTTCGGCGACCGTACCCAGCAGACCGAAGCTGCCCGCGCCGCGGTCATCGAGCGGCTGCACCACATTGCCGGTCTCGAAGTCCGCACGGTGGAAGCCGGACAGGCCGACGGCGAGACCGACGGCACGCGCTTGTTCACCGCGCTCGGCTCCGCGCTCGCCGATGTGCCGGCCGACCGCGTTGCCGGCGTGATCATGATTACCGATGGCCGCGTCCATGACGTGCCGACCAACGCCGGCACGCTGGGCTTCGCCGCGCCGGTCCACGCGCTGATTACCGGACATAAGGGCGAACGCGACCGCCGCGTCGCGCTCATTGCCGCGCCGCGCTTCGGCATTGTCGGTCAGCCGCAAACTATCATCTACCGGGTCGAGGATCAGGGCGCCAATGCCGGCACCGCCGAGGTAACGGTGCGCCGCGACGGCGACGTGATCGACCAGCACACCGTTCCCGTCGACGTACAGCAGAGCGTCGAGATTCCGATCCCACACGGGGGGCCGAATATCGTCGAGATCGAGGCAGCGCCGCTTCCCGGCGAGCTCACGCAAGTCAACAATCGCGCCGTCGTCTCGATCGACGGCGTGCGCGACAAGCTGCGCGTTCTGCTGGTGTCCGGCGAGCCCAATGCCGGCGAGCGGACCTGGCGCAATCTGCTCAAATCGGATCCGTCGGTCGATCTCGTGCATTTCACCATTTTGCGGCCGCCGGAAAAACAGGACGGCACGCCCATCAACGAACTGTCACTGATAGCATTCCCGACGCGGGAGCTGTTCCAGCAGAAAATCGACCAGTTCCAGCTCATCATCTTCGACCGCTACGCGCGTCAGGGCGTGCTGCCGATGATCTATTTCGACAACATCGCGCGCTACGTCCGAGACGGCGGCGCAGTGCTCGTTGCCGCCGGCCCGGATTATGCGAGCCCGACCAGCGTCTGGCACACACCGCTTGACTCTGTGCTACCAGCCGAGCCGACCGGAGAAGTCACCGATCAAGCCTTTCATCCGCGGCTCACCGAGCTAGGCGAACGTCATCCGGTGACCCGCGGACTCCAGGGCGCCGACGGCAATCCGCCGCATTGGAGCCAATGGTTCCGCATCGTCGATACCAGGAACACGACCGGTACTGCGGTGATGCAGGGGCCGGACCAGAAACCGTTACTGGTCTTGTCGCGCGATGGCGAAGGCCGGGTGGCGCTGCTGCTGTCCGATCAACTCTGGCTGTGGGCGCGCGGCTTCCAGGGCGGCGGCCCGCATCTCGATTTGCTGCGCCGGCTCTCGCATTGGCTGATGAAGGAACCCGATCTGGAAGAAGAGGCGCTACGGCTCACGGTCAGCGGCCACAATCTCGTCGTCAAGCGGCAGACCATGGCCGATCAAGTCGCCGACGTGACCCTGACTTCGCCATCGGGCGCGACACGTACGCTGAAGCTCAGCCCAACGGAACCCGGCGTATGGGAATCGAGCGTGGCCGCGAACGAGCTCGGACTGTGGCGCGCCACCGATGGCAAGCTCAATGCGCTGGTCAATATCGGCCCCGCAAATCCGCTCGAATACGCCGAAGTAACGTCGACGACCAGCGTGATGTCACCACTCACCGATGCGACCGGCGGCGCTTCCGTGCGGCTCGACGACGGCTCAGGCCTCAATGTGCCGCGCATCGTCGCCGTGCGCTCCGGGGACACTTACAAGGGCGACGACTGGATCGGGTTGAAAATGCGCGACGCCAGCGTGGTACGCGGCATCGGCGTGCTGCCGGTTTTCGCCGGCATGATCGGCCTGTTGCTCCTGCTCGGCAGCCTCGCCGGCGCCTGGGCGCGCGAGGGGCGGTAGCTTATTTCAATCCGGCCGGATCGCTCCGGATACGCCCTCGAAAGCGCCTTCCTCCAGTTCGGCGACGAGAAGCCGCGCCGGATCGACCGGCCCAGGCATGGCCGCACGTCCAGGCGGCACCGGCTTAAACCCGCTTTTTCCGTAATAGGCTTCATCGCCGACCAAGATCACCAGGCGATGGCCCTTGGCCTTGGCTTCCTTGAGCGCGCGCTCGATCAAGGCCTGACCGACGCCACGCTCACGAAATGCCGGCTCGACGGTGAGCGGCCCGAGCAGAAGCGCCTTGGTCTCGCCGATGCGGATCGGCGACAGCCAAACCGAACCGACCAAGAGCGTACCCGTACGCGCGGTGAACGACACGTCGAGCTGGTGTGCGGCCTGCTCGCGCAGCCGATAGGCAGTTTTGGCGAAGCGGCCCGGCCCGAAGGTGCGTTCGTGCAGACGTTCGATCGCAGCCGCGTCGTCCGGCGTTTCGGGCAGAATGGTCAGCGCAATATCGTCCATGTGTCGCCGCCTACCATCTCGTCTGACCGAGGTCCAGCAGGCCTGCCCACAGGCCTATCGCCTGCGTCGTTAATGCTTAGATTGGGCGAGGCGAAACAGCGGAGAAATCGATGGGCCTGCTCGTCAACGGCACCTGGCAAGAAGACGTTTCACGAACCAAGGACGGGCACTTTATCCGGCCGACCACCCGCTTTCGTAATTTCGTGACCGCCGACGGCAGTCCCGGCCCGACCGGCGAAGACGGTTTCACCGCCGAGGCCGGCCGCTATCACCTCTACGTTTCGCACGCCTGCCCGTGGGCGCATCGCGCCACGATCTTTCGCAGCCTCAAGAAGCTCGAAAATGCGATCTCGGTTTCCGTCACCGCGCCGCTCTACGGCAAGACCGGCTGGGAATTCGGCCCTGAAAAAGGCGGCACGCGCGACGAGGTCAACAGCAAGGCGACGCTCGCCGAAATCTATCTCATTGCCGATCCGCATTACACCGGCCGCGTCTCGGTTCCGGTGTTGTGGGACAAGAAGCGCCGCACCATCGTCAACAACGAATCGTCCGAAATCATCCGCATGCTCAATTCCGCCTTCGAAGCATTCACCAATGTGCACAGCGATTATTATCCCGCGGAATTGCGAGCCGAAATCGACCGGATCAACGACCTCGTCTATCCGAACGTCAATAACGGCGTCTATCGCGCCGGCTTTGCCACGAGCCAAGCGGCGTACGAAGAAGCCGCCCGCGCCGTTTTTGCCGCCTTCGATCAGCTCGAGGGGCGTCTGTCGCGGCAACGTTATCTAGTCGGCGGTCAGATCACCGAAGCGGACTGGCGGCTGTTCACCACGCTGATCCGGTTCGACACCGTCTATTACAACCATTTCAAATGCAATTTGTGCCGCGTCGCCGACTATCGCAATCTGTGGAACTATTTGCGCGATCTCTATGCCGTGCCGGGCGTCGCCGAGACCGTCAGCATCGATCACATCAAGCGGCACTATTACGGCAGTCAGCGCCAAGTGAACCCGACCGGCATCGTACCGATCGGTCCGCTGATCGATTTCACCGCGCCGCACGACCGCGGCCGTTTCGGCTAAGTTAATGCATGCTGACCGGCAATGTCCGGCCGGCGCTCCAAGTTGCCTCAGAAGCATGGCTCGCGATCAGCGGGTGTAACACATTGCGCTCACCAAAGTTCCGAAGCGGCGCGGCCAGTGAGTACCTCGGCGATGCGCTCGCGCGTCGCGCGCGAGGTGTCTTTTGGTAATTCTGTGGTGGCGAAGAAGCCGTGCGCAACGATTTCGCTGTTGGGTTGCGGCGGAGCGATCTGCCGGAACGCGCGTACGACATACAGAGCGACGTGGTCGCGCCGCGACACCCGGCGATTGAAATAGACGGCGTGGAAGACCGGCGGCTCGGTCAGCTCGATATTGCCCTCTTCACGCAATTCGCGCTCCAGCGCCGCGAGCAACGTCTCGCCGGATTCGACGCCGCCGCCCGGCAAGTGCCAGCCGGCGACATAGGAGTGCTTCACTAGAAAAACGCGGCCGTCCCCGTCAAAAATGAGAGCGCGAACGCCAAGCGTAAGGCCGCGCGAAAAGCGCCAAAAGCCATGCAAAAACCGCCGGATAATCGGCTCGAACGGGCGGCGGATCGTATCAAGTCGCATCTTGTATTCCCGACTCGCGTCAATAATTAGAATTGTTCTAAGATAGTCTTACACCCGATTTGCAAGTTGTGCCGCTGAGGACAGCCCGTGAAACGCTTTGCCGACTTGAACGAACAGGAAATCCTTGCGCTCGCGATCTCCAATGAAGACGAGGACAATCGCATTTACCGCTCGTTCGCGGACAGGCTTCGCGGTGCCTATCCGGAAACTGCGGAAATGTACGATAAAATGGCGCAGGAAGAGATCGGGCATCGCGACATGCTGCTCGAGCTGCATCGCAAGAAATTCGGCGACTTTCTGCCATTGATCCGCCGTCAGGACGTCAAGGGCTTTGTCGCGCGCCGGCCGATCTGGCTCAACGCCACGCTCAGTCTCGACGCCACGCGCAAATTCGCCGAGGAGATGGAATACGAAACCGCGCGCTTTTACCGCCGCGCCGCGCAAACCGCGCACGACGACGCCGTGCGCGATCTGCTGCGAAAGCTTGCCGCCGCCGAAGACAAGCACGAGGCGCTAGCCCACGAGCTTGGCGAAAAGCTCACGCCGCAAGCACGCCACACCGAAGATCAGACCGCGCGGCGCATGTTCGTACTGCAATATGTGCAGCCGGGCCTGGCCGGCCTGATGGACGGCTCGGTCTCGACGCTGGCGCCGTTGTTCGCGGCCGCCTTCGCCACGCACAATACCTGGTCGACCTTTCTGGTCGGACTTGCCGCCGCGATCGGCGCCGGCATCTCGATGGCCTTTGCCGAAGCGATGTCCGACGACGGCTCGCTCACCGGGCGCGGCGCACCCGTGCTGCGGGGCGCGGTCTGTGGCGCGATGACGGCGCTCGGCGGCCTCGGCCATGCGCTGCCCTACCTCATTCCTCACTTCTATATCGCGACAGTGCTGGCATTTGCCGTCGTCGCCGTCGAGCTGATCGCGATCTCCTGGATCCGCACGCACTACATGGACACGCCGTTCCTGCAGGCGGCATTCCAGGTGGTGGTCGGCGGCGTCCTGGTGTTTGCCGTCGGCATCCTGATCGGAAGTTCGTGATTTGTTATGACGTGTCTGCGATGCTGAGCGTGGCTTAACGACGCTCCGCCATGTTCACGCTCGCGCATCTCTCCGACCTGCATATGGCTATCGAACCGCGCGGTTCGCAGCTGTTGAGCAAGCGCGGGCTCGGTTACATCAATTGGCTGCGCAAGCGTAAAAAAATCCACCGGCCTGAAGTGCTCGCCGCGATCGTCCACGACCTGAAAGCGCAAAGTTTCGACCATGTCGCGGTCACCGGCGACCTCGTCAATTTCTCGCTGCCGGACGAATATGCGCGCGCCCGCGACTGGCTGGCGGCGCTCGGCAGCCCGCGCGACGTCACGACGATGCCGGGCAATCACGACGTCTATGTCCGCGGCGTCGAAGCCATGCCGGCGCAATTCTGGGGCGATTACATGCGCGGCGACGACGGCCTCGACCGTTTTCCGTTTCTGCGCCGGCGCGGCGACATGGCGCTGATCGCACTCTCGACCGGCGTAGCAACCGGACCGTTCATGGCGACCGGTCGACTTGGCGGCCGGCAGCTTTCCTGCTTCGCCGAGATTCTCATGCAAACGAGAGACGCCTTCCGCATCGTGCTGATCCATCATCCGCCGGTCAGTCCACTGCGGCGCCATCTGCGGCGCCTTGTCGACGCGCCGGCGCTGCGCCGGATGCTCGCCGAGCAAGGCGCCGAGCTTTTACTGCACGGCCACGATCATCGTTCCTCCCTGATTTGGCTCGACGGACCGAATGGCACAAAAATTCCCGCCGTGGGCGTGCCGTCGGCTTCCGCCGCGGCGCCGCATGGCGAGGAAGGCGCGGCCGCTTATCATCTGTTCGGGATCGATGGCACCACGAAGCAATGGCGTTGCGAAATGATCGCGCGGCAGCGTGGCGCGGACGGAATCATCCGCGATGTTGAACGCAAAACTCTCGCTTAAGAATTCGTCGCGATCAGAACGGCGACGGCAAATAGCGCAGCGACGCCGATTAGAAAGCCGAGCATGAGCACGCCAAAGGTGCGCCAGCGCCGATGGCGGCGGTAGCGCTGCACTTCTTTCGCCGGCGCGCGCGCCAGCAGATTGGGATCATCGGCGAGCGCACGCTGCCTTTCGACGAGCCGGCGGGCGACATAGGTGGTCACCGTCCGCACGATCTCTGCGATATCGTGCGATTCTGCGAGCACCTGCCGGCCCATGCGGCTGTCGTGCAGGAAGCGGTAGCCGCGCTTGTCGCGGCCCATGACGACATGCGCCACCGCGTCGATCCACAGCCGCGGCGTCTCGCCGCGACTGATGCCGCGGTCGAACAAATCGATTTCGGCCGGGATTTCGGCAAACAGCGGATCGAGAGCTTCGTTCAACAGCTCCAGCCGCGCCACTTCGGCGTCGCGTAAATCGACGACGACGCTTGTACGCTCGGCCGCCTCGACGCGCGCCTGATGTATCGCCTCCTGCAAGGGCGATGGCGGCGCAGCGTCCTTCGGCGCCTCAACTTTGCGCTTACGACCCCACATGGTCCCTACCCGTCCCTACGGTTCCGGCAACCAACGATATACCAACAATTGCGCCTGCAAAAAGTCGGCCAATCGACAAAAATGAGCGGAATCAGGTTCCGCCTAGACGCACCGCCCGCCGTCGACTTCGACGATATTGCCGGTGACGAAATCGGCGTCCGCCGAGGCGAGGAACAAGGCGGCATTGGCGATGTCTTGCGGCTGCGCCAACCGGCCGAGCGGCACGGTGGCGATGAATTTCTCGCGCTGGCCCGGCGCGGACCCCAGAAAGCTCGGCAATAGCGGCGTATCGGTGGCGACCGGCGCGACGGCGCACACCCGGATGCGGTCCGGCGCGAGCTCGACCGCCAGCGATTTGGTCAGCGTGTGCACCGCGCCCTTGGTGGCGTTATAGGCCGACAGCCCGGGCCGCGGCCGCAACCCGGCGGTCGAGCCGATATTGATGATGGTGCCACCGCCGGCGGTGCGGAAATGCGGCACGACGGCTTGGCAGAATTGGAAAAGGCCCTTCACATTGACGGCGAAAATACGGTCGTACTCCTCTTCGCCAATCTCCAGCATCGGCTTGTTAACGTGGGTGGCACCGGCATTGTTGACCAGAATGTCGAGCGCACCGAAGGCCCCCACTGTCTCCGCGACGGCCGCAGTGATCTCGGCCTTCTTGGTCACGTCGCAGCGCACCGCGATGGCGTTGTTGCCAATGGCGCGGGCGGCCGCCTTCGCCGCATCGAGATCGACGTCGGCCAGCGCCACGCGCGCGCCCTCGCGCGCGTAAGTCTCGGCGATGGCCTTGCCGATGCCAGAGCCGGCCCCGGTGACGAGTGCGGTCTTGCCGTCGAGACGCATTTCAATTCCGTTTCGGTACGATGCCATAAGGCTTGGCCCAACCGAGGCCGTCTGCTGTACGCGTGCGCGGCTTATATTCGCAGCCGACCCAACCGTCATAGCCGAGCTTGTCGATGGCGGCGAATACTGCGGGGTAATTGATCTCGCCTTCATCGGGTTCGTGCCGCGTCGGCACCGCGGCGATCTGCACGTGTCCGATCACTGGTAGAAATTTCTCGAAGCGCTTGATCAGATCGCCGCCGACGATCTGGATGTGATAAAAATCGAACTGCACGCGCACATTCGGCGCGCCGATTTTGCCGACCAGATCGGCGGCATGCTCGACGTGGCTCAGGAAATAGCCCGGCCGGTCGCGTGGGTTGATCGGCTCGATCAGCAGCGTGATATTCGCTTTCGCCGCCGCCGCGGCGGCGCGCGTCATATTGGCGACGAAGACCTTCTCTGCCGCCGGCCGCTCATTGACCGGCACAACCCCGGCCATGCAGTGGATCGCCGTGCCGCCGATCGCGCTGACGTAATCGAGCGCGCGGGTGAAGGCTGCGTCGAAATCGCGCTCGCGGCCGGGGAGCGCCGCAAGACCGAATTCCGAGCATTGCGGCGTGTTGACACCGAGCTGCGTCAAGCCGTGCTTGCCGAGCTCGGCCTTCACCGCGGCGGTCGGAACGTCATAGGGAAATTGCAGCTCGACGGCGGAAAAGCCGCACATCGCCGCCGCGCCGAAACGGTCGAGCAGCGGATATTCGGTAAATAGATGGCCGAGATTGGCGGCAAAGCGCGGCATTCGACTTTCCTTGAGGTTCCCTTATGGGTGGAAAGCGTAGCGCGGATTGCACGCGCGGAACAGGCGTGGGCATCCGCAGACAAATGCTTGACGCCAATACCGACGGCACAACTCCCCCAAGTTGCGCCGCCACCCGCAACCGACCTCCCGTCGACAATCGTTGCAAGCGCAACAAACCTGCCCCGACCGCCGCCCGGTGCTTTGATCTAGATCAAGGACTCTTGGTTACGAGCGCAACAAATGAAAACGGAAGACGCCGATAGAGGAACCAGGGAGTCCAGCCATGTCGCTGACCATGATCGACAAGCCCACCAACCGCCGAAGCAAAGAGCAATGGCCGGCAGCGATCCGCGCCGAGTTTGAGCATGAAGCGCAAAATCCTAACGGCTGCGTCGGTCAGGAATTGATCTCGGAAACCGACAAAGTCCGGGTCTGGCGGATTCATCTCAAGCCGGGCCAGCGTGTCGGTTTCCACCGCCACGTGCTCGATTATTTCTGGTCGGCGGCGACGCCGGGGCGCGGCCGGCAATATTTTAACGACGGCGAGATGCGCGAGTACGCCTATAACGCTGGAGAAACGCGCCACGAGCACTACGGGCCTGGCGAATACAAGGTCCACGACTTGGAAAATATCGGCGATACGGATCTGACTTTTGTCACGGTCGAATTTTTGGACAGCGCCAACGAGCCACTGCCCATCCCGCAAGCCGTCCGCGTCACGCTGGCGGCGTAGCGCGTAACGGCCGGACTAGATTGCCTCGCTTGCGCGGGCAATGACGAGGTAACTCGTAGTCCGGATGGCGACAGCATAATCCGGGTACGATCGAGAAGGTTTTGTGCCGCTCCCGGGTTTCGCTCCGCTCCACCCCAGTTACAAAAGAATACATGCAGGCGGGAATCGGCGTCGTAGTTTTGATCCAGATCATATCGCTGCAGCCGCCTCTGCATTCTTGATGCGTGACTAGAAGAAACCCCGCGACGGCGCAATGCGATCCAACCTGCTGAAATCCCTGGAGCGGCGCGTGCCGCGCTACACCAGTTATCCGACCGCCGTGCAGTTCGGCCCGCAGGTCGACGCCGCGACTTATATGGCTTGGCTTGCCGAGCTGCCCGCGCAAGCGCCGGTGTCGCTTTATCTTCACGTGCCGTTCTGCGCCGAGC
>JASHOX010000216.1 GCA_030038415.1 Xanthobacteraceae bacterium | reverse complement strand
GATGAAATCGCGCGACACTTTCGCCCCGATCGGCCCCTATATCGTCACCGCCGACGAGATCAAAGATCCGCAAAAGCTGCAGATCACGCTCACTAACAACGGCGTTGTGTACCAGAACTTCAACACCAGCGACATGGCGCACAAGATTCCGCGCTGCATCGAGTGGGTCACCTCGATTCACACGCTGCAACCGGGCGACATTTTGGCTACCGGCACCAACCATCGCGGGCTCAATCCGTTCATGGACGGCGACAAGATCGAGCTGACTTGCGAGGGCTGCGGCACGTTGCACATCGCGGTGCGCGATCCGCTCAAGCGCACCTGGGCACGCATCACTCGCTTGCAGCACAAGCAAAGCGGCGCGGAAGGCGTGCACACCAAGCAGACCGGCGGCAAATACGCGCCGGCGAAGTAGGTCCGTCTTGCGGGGCCGCGCGGCGTGCGGCCCCGGTGAAAGGCTCTTAGATCAATTGCGCCAGCCGGTGTCGACCGCATCGAGCATGCGCAAGTAAGCCGGCCAGTCGGCCGAGCCGCGGCCGGAGTCGTGATGCTCGTATTGCTGCGCGACTTTCTCGCAGGTTTCCGCCGGAATTTCGACTAGCTCGCCACCGGTCGCTTCCATTTTGAGCTGGATGTCGGCGGCTTCGAGCAGCGACTTCATCAGCACGAAGGCCTCGCGTGCGGTCTTGCCGACCGTGAGCAGCCCGTGATTGCGCAGGATGAGGGCGCGGTTCTTGCCGAGCGCCTTGTTGATGCGCGCGCGCTCGTCAAAATCTTCGGTGATTCCCTCGTAATCGTGGTAGCCGACGCGATTGTGGAAACGCACGGCGGGCTGCGACAGCATGCGCAACCCGTGTTTCAATCCGGAAATCGCCATGCCGGTCTCGGTGTGGACGTGGACCGCACAATTGACGTCCGGCCGGCCGTCGAGCACGCCGCCGTGTAGCGTAAAGCCAGGCCGGTTGACGCCCGCGGATTCGTCGAGGTCGTCGTCCATACTCACCTTGACGAGGTTCGACGCCGTCACTTCGGTGTAGAGCAGCTCATGCCGCTTGATCAGGAATTTGCGCTCCTCGCCCGGCACGCGCATCGAAGAATGATTGTAGATGACATCGCCCCAGCCATAATACGCGATTAGCCGATAGGTCGCGGCGAGGTCGAGGCGGGTCTGCCATTCGGCTGGCGAAATGTCGGCCTGAGTGACAGTGGCGAGTTTGACGTGCGGGTTCATGGGCGGGTCTCCCTGGGGCTGATAGAGTTTAGCACAAGGGCGCCGCGCCGCGCACGCCGGATTGAAGCTTTGGCACGAGTGGGCGCGTTTGCGCCGGCGGTATCGAGAACCCTGACGACCCGTCTTATTCCGCGGTGTCAGGGAACTTGGCGGAACCTGATACCCCATGCACGTCTAGTGAAGATGTTCGCGTTTGACGTTTGACGGTCCAGTCAGCTTTTATTAACGACACCGCGTTAGTGAAACCTGCTGGGTTAGCTTAATTGGTAAAGCCATCGGTTGTATCCGGTGAGTTGGAAGGTTCGAGTCCTTTCACCCAGCTCCAAACCCCTCACGCCTGTCACAACAGCGTCATGTAGCGGACCAGTCCGCGGACCTGCCGCCGGCAGCAAGCTGTTTGGCTGAATGGGCTTATCACGTCAAATTAACCTTAATTGTTAAGGCAGAATCCGGCGATCCGCGATCCGCGACTTCATGCGCGAAGTCAATTGTTGACCTTAACGAATTCAAGTGTAAATTTTTTCTTAACAACGGTGTCCAACAACCATCGGTTCGCGGTAAGCGGCGGGTCATCAAATGCGGTACGACGCGCGCGCCTCCCTCCGGGCAGCCGGGGAATTGCATTATCCGGATCAACACACGTGCATAGGCTCTGCAACTGAGCGGCAACTCGCTTCTCCAGCCAAGCGAGCTGGCGGCTGGACGCGCGCGGTTACGCCAGAGCAGATTCTGAGGTCGTTTAGCACCCGGGCATTCAAGCGCGAGAAGCCGGATAAGCCTGAGCTGATGCTACAGTTCATCGCCCAGGCTCACGCATGCCAAGCGCCCATTTCCTTCGTCCAATATTGGGGCAAGGGATTGCGGTCGACGCTGGCAGCGCCAGAACTAACCTGCTTGGACTTTTTGGATTCGATGATGTCGCGCATCATCGAAATCTATAAGCCTGGCGCCGACTTCACGCTGGTCTTCACCGATACCCACGCGACGTTGAACGGTCACACCCAAGCAAGCATCCATTCGTACTTTCAGGATCTGGTGCTCGCAACGCGTGGCCGCCGGTTCAAAACCTGCCTCCTCAGCAATCTGGTGAGCGCGGCCGGTTTGCGGCCCGATGAAACGCCGGAACGGCAGGTTCCGCCGGCCGACCTCATGGCCGAATTGCGGGCCAGCGCGGCTAAATGGTTCAAAGGTGAAGGCTCGGCGGAAGAAGGCGCAATCCGCTACTTCCAAGCCAATATGCTGGAGCGCAAAGTCATGGAACGTGCGTTCCCGTGTTCCATCTTCGTCACGTTCAACGGCAGTCGGCTCAGAAGCCTTTTCCCCGATGCATTGCCGACCTTCTACATGTTTTCATTGCGGCACGGAATCTCCGACAAACCGTGGTTCCTACCCCCCGATTTCACCGGCCGGAAGCCGCCGCTGGATGAGCAATCCGGCGCGCTCATTCGGCCGGCGTTAGAAACGCGGAACGGGTCAGCGTTATGACCGATTACAATGTGCTGGCAGCAGGCGATACCGCGCTCATTGTCGATTTTGGCAACCAAGTCGATCTGAACGTTAGTGCGAAGGTGCTGGCACTCGCTGGACGCCTCAACGCACTCAAGATCGATGGGGTGATTGAGACCGTACCGACAATTCGATCGTTAAGCATCTATTACGAGCCTCTCACCGTCTCCGCGATTTGGCTCGAGCGGCAGGTCGCAGATATCCTCGAACATCTGGAAGAAGCACCGGCAACCGGCCGCACCTGCGACATCCCCGTCTGCTACGACCCGGAACTCGCGCCGGATCTCGAATGGGTCGCCTCGCAGCGCGACCTCGATCCCGCTCAGGTGATCGAGCTTCACAGCAGCCGGACCTATCACGTCTACATGCTCGGGTTTCTGCCCGGCCTCGCTTACTTGGGTGATCTTCCGTCGGAGCTCGTTCTGCCCCGGCGCACGACCCCCCGGTCCAGAGTCCCGGCAGGCTCGCTTGGCATCGGCGGCAAGCTGACCTGCATCTATCCGATGGCGACGCCGTGCGGCTGGCATCTGATCGGCCGCTCGCCCATCTCGCTTTGGGACGCGAGTCTCACCAGTGGTGCGTTACTGCGGGCCGGAGACAAAGTTAAGTTCAATCCCGTGAGTCTGAGCGAGTACCGACGCATGTGCTCCGATGGGGTCATTGCCGCACCGCAGGCGGGCACGAGTCATTGAGGGCCGCATGTCCGCTGTGTTGCGTATCCTCGAGTCAGGCCTGCTTACGACGGTCCAGGACCTGGGCCGGATCGGCTACCAGCATCTGGGCGTGCCTACGAGCGGTGCACTCGATCCGGTAAGCCTCAGGGCCGCCAACATCCTCGTCGGCAACGCGCCGATGGAAGGTGCGCTGGAGATAGCCTACCTCGGTCCGACGTTCATGGTTGAGGCCGACAGCGTAAATCTGGCCTGCGCCGGCGCCGACGTGTCAATCGAGGTGCTGCACGACGAAGCCGCGGTGAACGGCGTGCGCTACGCATCGATGCAGAGTTTTCGCGTCCAACGCGGACAGGTCGTCCGCGTTGGCCAGACGGCGGGATGGTCGCTCGTCTATTTGGCGGTGGAAGGCGGATTCGATATCAAACCAGTGCTCGGCAGCGTTTCGACCTATGTCCGCGGCCAAATCGGAGGCTGGCAAGGCCGCGCTCTCGCTGCGGGCGATGCCCTACCGCTGCGGCGCAGCGCCGCCGGCAAAAGGGACGAGTTCCGGCTTGAGGGACTGGATCTCGCACGGCCTTCCCGCTTCCGCGTCGTGCTCGGGCCGCAGAACACGCGCTTCTCGGAGAGATCAATCAAGGCCTTCCTGGATGGCGAGTACACCGTCAGTCCGGCGACGGATCGGATGGCCATGCAGCTCGACGGACCGAAGCTCGAACATATAAGCGGCCACGATATCGTATCGGACGCAATTGCGCTGGGTTCGATTCAGGTGCCGGGACACGGGCAACCGGTTGTCCTCATGGCCGACCGGCAAACGACCGGCGGGTATCCCAAAGTCGCGACGGTTATTTCGGCGGATCTGCCCGCCCTCGGCAGGACGCGGATTGGCGACAAGATCTCGTTTCAGGAAGCCAGTGTCGAGGAAGCGCAGCAGCTGCGCCGAACCCTGCTGCAGCAGATCGATGCGATTCCCGACCGGATGGTGCCTGCCCATCGCTCCCGCGACGACCTCACGGCCTGTCTTCTGACGAACAATCTCATCAGCGGCATCGCCAATGCCCAATTGGCTCCGTCCATGGAGTAACTGGCGACCATGACGACCGCACATTCGGAACTAAGCGCTTCGGCTAGCGCAATCCAAATCCGGGCCCCAGACCCTGCGGCCTCGAACGTGTCGCGCGGCATTGTTTGCATGATCATCGCCACCGTTGCGTTCGCAACTACGCACGCGCTGAGCAAATGGTTGGTCGGCAGTTACCCCGTGGGTCAGGTGATGTTCTCGCGCTCGCTTGTCGGATTTGCGGCTTGCGCGGCTGTCCTGCTGCCAATTCACGGCACCCCTGTGTTTGCTACTCGGATCCCGGCGGCTCACTGGATGCGGGGCCTGTCGCAGTCCATCTCTCAAACATTTTCAGTGCTGGCATTCAGTTTGATGCCGCTGGCCAGCGCGATTTCAATCAATTTTTCCGCGCCCCTCTGGACGGCTCTGGTGGCAATCATCTGGCTCAAGGAGCGCGCGGGCCCGGCGCGTTGGGCCGCATTGATAATCGGCTTTTCCGGCGTCCTTATCGTAGCGAATCCGGGCCTTGACTCGCTTACGCTCGGAGCGATCTTCGCGCTCCTCAACGCCATTATGCTGGGGACTGTTACGGTGGCCGTTCGCGGCATGACGCGCACCGAATCGGTCAAGACGCTGCTGATCTGGCAGCTCGCGACGGTGTTGGTCTTTCACTCGTTATTACTGGTGTTCGGCGTCAAATGGCCGATGCCTCGTGACCTTTCGCTCTTCGTGATGGCCGGCTTGGCCAATCTCGTCGGGCAAGTCTTCTGGACGAAGGCTTTAATGCTGGCGCCGGCTACGGCCGTATCGCCTTTCTTCTATTTCATGCTGGTTTGGGCTGCGGCGATTGGATTTGTAGTGTGGGGTAATGTTCCGACGCCGGCCCTTATGGTCGGTTCATGCATCGTTGTGGCGTCGGGTCTGTTCCTGCTGTGGCACGAGGCGCAAGCCAAGAAGCATGCTCGAACCGCCTAGTTTTGGCGGCGACCTCAGGCGGCAGCGGCTCTGACTGACCGCTGCTCGACCAGCTTCCCAATTTCCTCGGCCGGAGCCGGCACGCCCAACAAGTAGCCCTGCACGTCGTTGCAGCCGAGCAGCCTGAGGAGTTTCAGTTGTGCCTCGGTTTCGATCCCCTCCGCTACGGTCTTAATTCCAAGACTGCCCGCGATCAAAATGACTGCCTGGACAATGACGCTGCTGCTCGTGCTCGCATCGAGGTCGGACACGAAGCTTCGGTCGATCTTGACGATGTCGAACGGAAAGCTTCGCAGATAAGACAGAGACGAGTAGCCCGTCCCAAAATCGTCGAGCGCAATCTGAACTCCGATTTGCTTCAGTTTATGCAAAGTCGACAGCATCTTCTCGCTGTCCTCGATGAAAATCGTCTCCGTACACTCGAGCACGAGCCGATGCGGATCGAGACCAGTCGTGGTGAGTACAGATTGAACTGTGGCAACGAAATCTGGCTTGGCCAGTTGAATGGGCGAAACATTGACCGAAACTTTCATGTCGACGGGCCACTGCTTTGCCTTATGACACGCTTCTACCAGGATCCAATGGCCGAGCGCGTCAATCAAGCCACATTCTTCGGCAACAGGAATGAACTTGGCCGGCGAGATCATCCCTTTGCTTGGATGGGGCCACCGCATCAGGGCCTCGAAGCCCGTAATCGAGTAGTTGTGCAGGTCAACGATCGGCTGGTAATGAACGTCCAATCCGCCGTTCGCAAGGGCGTCCCTGAGCTGCAGCTCAATTTCACGGCGGCTGTTCACGTCGTCATTCATGCGTTTTTCGAAAATCCGATAGGTGCCGCGAGCTTCGACCTTCACCGAGTAGAGCGCGAGATCGGCGGCCACCAGGAGCGCGTCGGCGGTCATGCCGTGATCCGGTCCTATCGCGATGCCAATGCTGATGCCTGTCGTGATGACGTTTTGATCGACGTTAAAGGGCTCGGCCAACGCGTCGATGATTCGCTGAGCAACCGCCTTAACTTCGTCGTTTGACCGGATGGCGGAAAGCAAGATCGCAAATTCATCGCCCCCGAGACGCGCAAGTACGTCCGACTCTTCGATAACCGACTGCAAACGCTTTGCAACCTGAATGAGAAGCTGGTCGCCCGTCCGATGCCCGAGCGTGTCGTTCACGACCTTGAATCTGTCCATGTCCATAAACAGAAGGGCGAACCGCGCCTGTGAAGAGCGCTCGCAGACCTCCTGCATTTTTGCGCGGAATACGCGCCGGTTGTGCAAGGAGGTCAAAGGATCCTCGGAGGCAAGCTTGGTGATGTAAGCTTCTGCGTGCCGGCGTTTGGTAATATCGGTAAAAGTCTGCACGAATGCTCCGTCAGGGAGCCACGTTTTTCGGACCTCAATAAACGCGCCATCGGATCGCCGGAGATCGGCGATCGACGACCTTTGCCGGTCTTGAGAACCGGCGCCATCATCGTCCGCCGCTAGCTGATCCTCGCTCCACATCAGCGAGATGTCATTACCGACTTGATACTTGACGAGCTCGTCAAGCTTTGGCGGCGCATCTATTACGGTTCGAGGAAGCAATAGCAGTTCCGCACATCGCTGATTGATGACGGGAATCTCCCGGTCCTTCGTAACGAGCATGATTCCTTGGCCGATGTGCTCCAAAGTAAGCTGCAGCTGTTTTGCTTTTTGCTCAGCTTTGGCCTCGGCCCGTAGTATCTTCTCGAGAGCGAGCAATACGAGAGCCGTGAGGAACGCGGCGATCAGAGCATTTTGCCGAAGGCTGCTCCAAGCGGACTGGTAGATTTGGCGCTCCTTGGTGCTCACCGTTACCCAGAGAGGATATTCGCTCACTTGCCTTGCGGAAACTACCAGGCTCTCATTCGCCGTCGAACGTGGTTCGATAAACGTGCCATCCTCGGTCTTTTGAAGGCGTTTGAACAGGTCCGTACCGGACAGGTCTTGTCCCAGCGCAAGTTGCGCAATCGCGCCACCTCCTTCCGCACGCACTGCTCCGTCGCTGCCAATCATCGCCACGGAGGTGTCGGTACCCAATTTGATCTGGTCAAAGAAGCTGGTGAAGTACGCCGGATCCATTGAAGCGACCACGACGCCTGCAAATGTGCCGTCCTTGTTTAAGTAGCGGCGGGTCAACTGAACCGACCACTTGCCGCTCGCTCTTCCAATGACGGGCTTGCTGATAAAAAGCGTATCCCTGGGGTTGTTCACTTGGAACTTAAAATGCTCGCGGTCGCTGATATCAATGGGCTTGGTGAGTTCTTTGACGGCATTCGAAGCCCAAGCCATGCCTTTGGAGTCGGTGATCGCAACCTGAACGATGATATCGCTCCGAACGTCCGTCGACTCGACGATTCTCTGATAATCCGTGGTGTCCTTTAATGCTTCGACCCTGCGGCGCAGGTACAAGATGGTCTTGTCAATCTCACCGAGCGAACGCAGGACATTTTCTTGAAACAGAAGCGCGTAGTTTTCGTTTCTCTGTACCACCGACGCATAATCTTGCTGAAGGTCGCGATGGAACATCAACGCGACGCCGGCCCACAGAATGCCAACAATGATAAGACCAAGGAGAGCCGATCCGCGGCGCTGTAAGGCCAGCCTGGGAATATTGAGTAGGTGCACTTTCATTCGCGAGAGCTTTCGTTGGTTCCGCGGACCAGCTCCCGGCGACTTTAACGGGCTTTCTGTAATTTTCGTCTATACATCTGTGGTAAACAAATATGCAAACAAGATACTAAATAGGTTGCCTTGTGCCCGGCGCGGCCTAACAACGTCCATGTGAGCGGCTTGTTCGTTCGCGAGCTGGGCAAGGGGGACGGCTGCGTCGCCATCATCCGCGCCGTCATGCGGCTGGGGTTGAGTCTCGGCATGATCACGACGGCAGAAGACCTCGAGACCTAAGAGCAGTTCGACATATTGCGCGCCTCGGGCTGTATTAAAGTACAAGATCATCTTAAGGTTGCGGCCGAATGTCCCCTGCGGCACAGCCACAAAGCGCCGTTGCGGGCTCAATGAATGCCGTTGCGGGCGTAGAAGAACTCTCGGTCGCGAAGCGGCATGAGTGGATGGCGTTTTTGCACCGCCTGTGGAGCTCCATCCGTGCAAAAAGCGTGACGGTTCAACTCGCTAGCATTGTTCCGCTCGCTAACCGCCCTATATTTCTCCTATATTCTGCCCCTCCCGCTATGGACCTGCTAAGCTTACACGTGCTGGTTCGGAGGCCTGCGTGATGGCGCTGCGCGACGTCAAGCTTGACGATAAATACGACCTCGGCCAGCGCCGCGTGTTCGTCACCGGCTTCCAGGCCCTGGTTCGGCTCTGCCTAATGCAAAGGGAGTTGGACCGCCGCAACGGGCGCAATACCGCGGGTTTTGTCACCGGCTACCGCGGCTCGCCGCTTGGCGGATTGGATAGTCAGTTCCAGCGGGCCGCGCAGTTCCTGCATAAGAGCGATATCCGCTTCCAAGGCGGCATCAACGAGGATCTCGCCGCGACCGCGGTATGGGGCTCGCAGCAGGCCGAGTTGCGCGGCGAGGGCAAACACGACGGCGTATTCGGCATGTGGTATGGCAAGGGCCCGGGTGTCGACCGCACCGGCGACGTATTCCGACACGCCAATCTGGCCGGCAGTTCGAAGCACGGCGGCGTGCTGGCGCTGATGGGCGACGACCACACCGCCGAATCCTCGACCACCGCGCATCAGTCCGAATATCACTTCATTGACGTCATGATTCCGATCCTGAACCCCGCGGGGGTGCAGGAGGTGCTCGACTACGGCCTCTACGGCTGGGCGATGTCGCGCTTCACCGGCACTTGGGTCGCGCTCAAGACCATGCACGAGACCATCGAGTCGACGGCGGCAATCGATGGCAGCCTGGAGCGCTTCAATATCGTCACGCCGGATGATTTCCGCATGCCGGACGGCGGGCTCAATATCAGGCTCAACGATCCGATCCTGGCGCAGGAGGCGCGCCTTCACGATTACAAGCGCGACGCCGTGCTCGCCTTCGTGCGCGCCAACAAGCTCAATCGCACCATTACGTCGGGTGGGCGCGATCCGAAGATCGGCATCATCACCACCGGCAAGAGCTATCTCGATGTGCGCCAGGCGTTCGACGAGCTTGGCATCGATGAGATCAAGTGCAATGAGCTGGGCATCCGCCTATACAAGGCGGGATGTGCGTGGCCGCTCAGCCAGCGCGAGTTGAAGGAATTTTCCCAGGGCCTCGACCTCATTATCGTCGTCGAGGAGAAGCGGTCGCTGCTTGAAGTGCAGGTGCGCGAGGAGCTTTACGGCACCGCCAACCAGCCGCTTTGCATCGGCAAGAAGGACGAGCAGGGCAATTGGCTGTTTCCGGTCAAAGGTGCGCTCGATCCCAACGAAGTGGCGATCTGCGTCGGCGAGCGGCTCCTGAAATATCATCGCAACGACGAGATCATCGCCCGTGTGGCGCGGCTCAAGGAATTCCAGCGCATCGCGGCGGAGACCAAGGACGTCGCCCAGCGCATTCCATATTTCTGCTCCGGCTGCCCGCACAACACTTCGACCGTGGTGCCGGAAGGCATGCGGGCCTACGCCGGGATCGGCTGCCATTATATGGCGCAATGGATGGACCGCTCGACGCTCGGCTACACGCAGATGGGCGGTGAGGGCGCCAACTGGGTCGGCGAGGCGCCGTTCTCGAACCGCAACCACGTTTTCCAGAATCTCGGCGACGGCACCTACAATCATTCCGGCTACATGGCGATCCGCGCCGCGATCGCGTCGAACACCAACATCACGTACAAAATCCTGTTCAACGACGCAGTCGCGATGACTGGCGGCCAGGCCAACGATGGCGGCCTCACCGTGCCGCAGATAGCGCGCCAGGTCGCCGCCGAAGGCGCCAAGCGCGTCGTCGTCGTTACCGACGAGCCGGACAAATATGCCTCCGGCACGCAATGGCCGCACGGCCTCACCATCCACCACCGCGACGATCTCAATACGGTGCAGAGACAGCTTGCCGAAATCCCCGGTGTCACCGTGTTGATCTACGACCAGACCTGCGCCGCCGAAAAGCGCCGCCGCCGCAAGCGCCACACCTTTCCCGATCCCGACAAGCGCGTCATCATCAACGAGCTGGTGTGCGAAGGCTGCGGCGATTGCGGCGTCAAGTCGAATTGCGTTTCGGTGCAGCCGCGCGAAACCGAATGGGGCCGCAAGCGCACCATCGATCAGTCGAGCTGCAACAAGGACTTTTCCTGCGTCAAAGGCTTCTGCCCGTCCTTCGTCACGGTGCACGGCGCCACTCTCAAAAAAGGCGCCGGCGTCGCCGCTGACCATGATCTTACGGCGTTGCCCGAGCCGAAGCTGCCGGCAATCGAGCACACCTACAACATCATCGTCACCGGCGTCGGCGGCACCGGCGTCGTCACCGTAGGCGGCATTTTGGGCATGGCCGCCCATCTCGAGGGCAAGGGCGTCGGCGTGCTCGACATGGCTGGCCTCGCGCAAAAGGGCGGCGCGGTATTCAGCCATATCCGTTTTGCCGGGAAGCCCGACGACATTCATGCCATCCGCGTCGCCGCCGGGCGCGCCGATCTGGTGCTCGGCGGCGATATCGTCGTCGCCGGCACGCAAAAGGTGCTGGCGACGGTGAAGACCGGCACCACCAAAGTGATCGTCAATACCGACGCGTTCCTGCCTGGCGAATTCACCCGCAATGCCGACTTCTCGCTGCCGACGGAGCGGCTCAAGCGCACCATCGCCGCCGATGCCGGCCGCGAAAACGCGCATTTCATCGATGCATCGCGGATCGCCAATGTGCTGTTCGGCCAATCCATCGGCGCCAACATGTTCATGGTCGGCTATGCCTACCAGCTTGGCGCCATCCCGCTCTCAGCCGCGGCAATCGAGAAGGCGATCGAGCTCAACGGCGAGGCTGTGGCCATGAACAAAGCGGCCTTCCACTGGGGCCGTCGCGCCGTGATCGAGCGCGCCGCCGTCGAGGCGTTGGCCAAGCCGACTGCCGCGGCCGCAAGCGACGCGGAACATCTGTCGGAATCGTTCGAAGAGACGGTCGAGCGGCGGGTGAAATTTCTCACCGCCTATCAGAACGCCGCCTATGCCCGGCGTTACCGGTCGTTGGTCGACAAGACGAAGGCTGTGGAGGCGGACCGCGCGCCCGGCAAGTGCGGGCTTGCCGACGCTGTCGCGCGCTATTTATTCAAGTTGATGGCCTATAAGGACGAATATGAAGTGGCGCGGCTCTATACCGACGGCGCGTTCCTAAAGCAGGTCGCCGGCACGTTTGACGGCGACAATCTGCGCTTCGAGTTTCATCTGGCGCCGCCACTGTTGGCGCGCATCGACAAAGAGACTGGACTGCCGCGCAAGATGAGCTTGGGGTCGTGGCTCCTGCCGGCGTTGCGTATTCTGGCCAAGTTCAAATTCTTGCGCGGCACGGCGCTCGATCCATTCGGCCGCTCGCTGGAGCGCCGCACCGAACGTGCGCTGATCGGCGAATATGAGACGATGCTCGATGAAGTGCTGGCGCGATTGACGCCGGACAATCATCATCTTGCCGTCGGTCTCGTTGCCATTCCGGAAAAAATCCGCGGCTTCGGCCACGTCAAGCAGCGGCATCTTGCGGCGGCCAAGGCGGACGAGGCGGCGCTGTTGGAGCAATTCCGTGCCGGCGTGCCGGTGATGCTCAAGGCGGCCGAATAGCGCCGATCGTCCGGCAGGCCGCAGCGGAGGAACGCATGAGTGCTCTCACGCTCGAGCTTGGCCGCTTCGTTGCCGATCTCGATCTTCGTCAAATTCCCTCGCAAGGCTGCGCCATTGCTCGCGCCGGCATCGCCGATTGCTTCGGCGTCCTGATTGCCGGCGCGCGCGACCCGGAGATCGCTTTGGTCGATCGCGAGCTTGGTTGTGCCGTTGGCGAAACGCTCGCCTCGCTCATTCCGTCCGGCGCTAGGCGCACGCCCGAAACCGCGGCGCTGATCAACGGAGTTGCCGCTCACGTACTCGACTACGACGACGTGTCGCTCGACGGCCACCCGAGCGCCGTGCTGGTGCCGGCGATCCTGGCCCAAGGCGAGGCGAGCAGATCGAGCGGCGCCGAAATGCTGACCGCCTATATCGCCGGCTTCGAAGTCTGGGCCGAACTGCTGGTGCGCGAAGGCGTGCCGCTGCATCGCAAAGGCTGGCATCCGACCGCCGTGCTCGGCACCGTTGGCGCCGCGGCAGCTTGCGCCAAATTGCGGGGCCTAGACGCCAAGGGTGCGGCGACGGCGATGGCGATCGCCGCCTCGATGTCTTCCGGGCTGGTCGCCAATTTCGGCACCATGACGAAATCGTTCCAGGTCGGCCGCGCCGCGCAATCCGGCGTCATCGCCGCGCGGTTGGCGCAGACCGGATTGACGGCATCGCTCGACGCGCTGGAGCACCCCGCGGGATTGCTGATGGCGCTGTCGCCCGACGGCAAGCCGCAGCTCGATCGTCCCTTCAGTGCGACGTCAAAGGAGTGGCACATCCTCGGTCACGGATTGAACATCAAGCGCTACCCGATCTGCTATGCGACCCACCGTTCGATCGACGCCGCGCTGGATCTCGTCCAACGCTATGACCTCAATCCCCGCCAAGTCGACCGCATTCACGTTTCGACCGGCAAGACGCAGCTCTTGATGCTGCGCAACAGCCGGCCGCAGACCGGGCTCGAAGCGAAGTTCAGCATGCAATTTGCCATGGCCGCCGCCCTCGTCGCCCGCAATGTGGGCTTGCGCGAACTAACCGACGACTTCGTGCGTCGACCGGATGTGCAGGCGCTGTTTCCGCGCGTGTCGCTCGAAGGCACGGCGGCCGTCAAGGAAGGCTCCAACTTCGCGCCCTTCGACGCCGTCGAAATCACCACGACCGAAGGGGAAACGCTGCAAAGCGGGCCGGTCGAATATGCCAAAGGCAGCCACGAGCGGCCGCTGTCGCGCGACGAACTCTGGGCCAAGTTTGCCGACTGTCTCGGTGCCGAGTTCCCGGAGGCGAAGAAATCACGGGCCTTTGAGAAACTGATGATGTTCGACCGGCTTAACGGCCCCGGCGACCTTGTCTTGCAAAGCGTTTGAGTTCCACGCCTTTTCCGTAAGCTCGCGCCGCACGGCGTCGACGTGGTAGTTTGACACTATGACTGGCTCACCGCCTCAATCCGCGCCCGTCGGCGATGCCGCTGGCGAGGCGCTGCTGGTGCCCTCGGACAATGGCGTCGATGCAGCCGCCGTCGCCGAAGCGGCACCCGCGGCACAGCCATCGCCGAGCCCACCGCCGCCCGCAGCCGCGCCGATGGCGGCCGCTGAAAGCGCCCAACCGGCCGAGGAAACCGCGACCGGCATCGGCGTGCTGCTCGTCAATCTCGGCACGCCTGATGCGGCGACGCCGGCGGCGGTGCGGCGTTATTTGAAGGAGTTTCTGACCGACCGCCGCGTCATCGAAAAGGATTCATTGCTGTGGAAGCTCGTGCTCAACGGCGTCATCCTGCCGATCCGCTCGCGGCGCAAAGCGCGCGACTACGGCAAGATTTGGAACCACGATAAGAACGAGTCGCCGTTCAAGACCATCACCCGTTCGCAAGCCGAAAAGCTCGCCGGCATTCTCGAACCGCTCGGTAAGCACGTCATCGTCGATTGGGCGATGCGCTATGCGTCGCCGTCGATCGCGTCGCGGCTGCAAGTGCTGACGACCTGGGGCTGCGAGCGCATCCTGATCATGCCGCTCTATCCGCAATATTCGGCGGCGACCACCGCGACCGTGTGTGATGAGGTCTATCGCTTCATGATGCGGCAGCGACGCCAGCCGGCGCTGCGCATTCTGCCCGCCTATTACGACGATCCCTATTACATCGAGGTACTGGCTTCGTCGCTGAAGGCCGAGTTGAAGAATCTGCCGTTCACGCCCGACGTGATCGTTGCGTCCTTTCACGGCATGCCGAAGGACTACGTGGCGAAGGGCGATCCCTATGAGAGCCAGTGTGCGCGCACCACGGAGCTCTTGCGCGCGCAAATGGGGCTCGACGAATTGAAGCTGATCATGACCTTCCAGTCGCGCTTCGGCCGCGCCAAATGGCTCGAGCCCTACACCATCAATACGGTGAAGGCGCTGGCCAAGAAGGGCGTCAAGAACCTGGTCGTGGTGACGCCGGGTTTCTCCGCCGATTGCCTAGAGACCCTGGAAGAGATCGCGGTCGACAATGCGCGCGCGTTCAAGCGCGCCGGCGGGGAGAATTTCGCGGCCATCCCCTGCCTCAACGACAGCGAGGCCGGCATGCTGATGATCTGGCAGCTCGCCATGCGCGAATTGAAGGGCTGGGTGTGAGCGGATTTTTGCGCATGATCTGTTTCCGAAAACCGGTGCCCGCTTTTCGGGATCATGCATGATGCGAGACGGCTCGCTGGTGTCGTGGACCTGGTTCGCGCTCGCGCTGGTCCTATTTGCGGTCGAGGCGCTGCGGCCGGGTCGCTTCGCGCTGTGGCTCGGCTTCGCCGCGGTGCTCGTCGGCATTATCGCTTCGGTGGCGCGCTGGCCGTGGCCGGCGGAGGCCGCGGCTTTCGCGGCATTCGCCATGGTTCTGATTCCGGTCTGGCGCCGTTACGAGCGCAAAGCCTGATCCGACCACTCATTCCCGCGTCCCGGTGATCTGGGTCCCGCTTTCGCGGGCACGAGCGACAGAGAGCACCCCAGCCGCGCGCCGCCCCCAATCAACCTCTCGTTAACCATATCCGTTTTAACTCCGTTAACCAGCGGTCTGCCGTCCGGCGGCCCGTGCCGGTCGTCGCGTGGCGCAAGGCCGCGGGATGGCGCGGACAGGCCGCTTCGGGGCGAGGAGGTCGCAGGTGCCGCGCCGTTGCCGATCACGAAGCGTCGCCGGCCCGGTCCGCTTGCGCTTCGCTTTTTCGCGCCTTGCCGTTGCAGTATTCGTGGCGCTGGTGGCGTTCGCGCCGGCACAAAGTCAAGCGCAGACAGCTTCGGCCGGCGCGCAGCCGACGTCGCCCGATCTTTACGGCGATCTTCTGTTGCAGCCGTCGCTGCCGGGCAACCCCGCTAATCCGCCGAGCTTTGCGCCGCCGGGAACGCAAGGAACGCTGCCGCCGGATCAGGCGCCGCCTGCCGGTACATTCACGGCGCCGTCGCGCATCGGCGCGCCGCCGGTTTACGGCAGCCCGACCGGCTTCGGTGCGGGCGACACCGGCTTTAACTCCAGCAACGCGCCGCGCCAACGTGTAGCGCAGGTGTCCGGCCAGGGCACCGCGCTTGCGCCGCCGGGCGAGACTACGTTCGTACCCGTGCCGCCCGAGCCGCCACAAGTCTCATCGGTACCGCCGACGCTCCCACAGCCGCCGGCGCCTGTGGTTTACCCCGCCAAGGCCGCGGCGCGACCCGGTGCGGTGCTGCCGCCGCCGCCCGCCGAGTTGCCGATCAGCAATCCGCCGGCGGTGGTCTATCCCGTGACCGCCGCAAATCGGCCGGGCGCGGTCCTGCCGATCCCGCCGCCGGAGGATTTCCAGGGCTCCGCCAGCACGCCGCCGCCCGGCACGCCGCCGCCGAACAGCCTGCCGCTTGGAACGGTGCCGCATGGCACGCTGCCGATCGCCGCCGGCGACCCTTACGAGGCGCTCGGCATCAAGGCCGGCTCGTTTTTGATTCTGCCCGCGGTCGAGTTGTCGGCCGGATACAACACCAACCCGCAGGCCGCGCCCGGCGGGCCGGGCGCGCTGTACCTTGTCGTCGCCCCCGAATTGCACGTGCGCTCCGACTGGTCGCGCAATTCCCTCACCGCCGACATCACCGGCTCCTATATCGACTATCCCAACAGCAATTTCCAGCCGTCGCTGAACGTACCCAGTCTCAATGCCAAGGTCGACGGCACCCTCGACGTCACCCGCTACACCCAAATTCTGCTCGAAGGCCGCACCATCGTTTCGACCGACAATCCCGGCAGCCCGAACATCCAGTTTGGGCTCGCCACGTTGCCGATCGACACCACGGTGGGCGGTACGCTCGGCGCCGCCGAACAACTCGGCCGCCTCAACGTCTCTCTCAAAGGCACTTTCGACCGTTCGATGTATTCGAACGGTACATTGACCGATGGCGCGAGCGCCAATTTCGACTGGCGCGCCTTCGATCAATATGCCGGCATTTTGCGCGTCGGCTATGAGATCGATCCCGACCTCAAGCCGTTCGTCGAGATCGACGAGGACACCCGCACCCACGATTCGCTCGATATTTACGGCGAAAATCGCAACTCCGACGGCTCAAGCGCGAAACTGGGCGCCGATCTCAATCTGCTCGGTTCGCTCACCGGCGAGATCGCGGTGGGCTATATGGAGCGCGACTATCACGCCCCGACGCTGCCCAACATCAGCGGCACGACGCTCGACGGTTCTCTGCTCTGGCAGGCTACCGCACTCACTTCGGCGAAATTCACGGCCCAGTCGGGCGTCAGCGAATCAAGCGTGCAGGGCGTCTCGGGCGAATTCAGCCGCAGCTTCAGCCTCGAGGTCGATCATGCGCTGCGCACCTGGCTCATCGCCAATGCCATGGTCGGCTACGAGAACGACGACTATGCCGGCCTCAGCCGCACCGACAACCGCTATTTCGTCGCCACCGGCCTGACCTACAAATTAAACCGCGAGATGCAGCTCAAAGGCGAGGTGCGGCAGGACTGGCTCAATTCCAACGTCAGCGGCGTCGCCTATACCGCCACGACGTTCCTGCTGACCATGCGGCTGCAGAAATAAACGTCACCGTCGCAAGAATCGCCCGCCGCGCTCAATACAAATGGTGTGGCAGCCACAATGCGATTTGCGGAAATGCCAGCAAGAGAGCGATCAGAATGGCGTTGGCGACGAGGAACATGGCGCTGCCGACGTACATTTTTCCGAGCCCGACGTTCGGTACCTGCGACTGCAGCACGAACAGGTTCATGCCCATCGGCGGATGAATCATCCCGACTTCGATCAGCCCCACCAAGAGCACGCCGAACCAGATGAGGTCGTAGCCGAGCCCCTGCGCCAGCGGCGCGAACACCGGCACGGTGATGAGCACCATGGTCAGCGATTCCAGGAAACTGCCGAGCACGATGTAGAACGCCACGACCACGATCATCACCGCCGTCGGAGGCAGATGCAGCGAGACCACCCAGCCGGCGAGGCTAGTGGCCAGCTGCGTCTGCACGATGAAATAGCTGAACATGATGGCGCCGAGCAGTATGAAGAAGAGCATCGCCGCGGTCCGGCTCGACTCGAGCGCGGCATCGCCAAGCTTCCGAAATGTCAGCCCTCCGCTCAGCGTCGCGATCACGATGGTGGAAAAAGTGCCGACCGCCGCCGCCTCGGTCGGACTGAACCAGCCGGCATAAATACCGCCGATCGACAGCACGAAAATAAACAGCAGTTTCCACATCCCGATCGACGCCCGCAGCCGCTCGCGAAAGGGCGCCGCCGGACTGACCGGCGCCCAGGATGGGTTCAGCCAGATCGCGATTTTGACCACGCCGATTTGCAAGGTCGCCAGCACCAGCCCCGGAATAAAGCCGGCAGCGAACAGTTTGGGGATCGACTGCACCGCGGTCAGCCCATAGAAGATCAGCATTACCGACGGCGGAAACAGAATGCCGAGAGTGGCGCCGGAGACCACCGCGCCGAGCGCCAGCCGCTCGTCGTATTTGGCTCGGCGCATTTCCGGAACGGCGACGTGGCTCATCGTGGCGACCATCGCTACCGAGGAACCCGAGACCGATCCGAGTGCGGCGCAGGCGCCGATGGTCGCGGTGGCGAGTGTGCCCCGCCGTCCGCTGAACATGACGTTGATCGACTGGAACAACTCGCGCGCCATGCCGGATTGCCGGGCGATTGAGCCCATCAACACGAATAACGGAACGACCGACAGGTCATAGGCCGATGCGAAGGTGAACGGCACGCGGCCGAGCACGAGCAGCGCCTGCGACCAGCCGTTCAGCGTCGCGTAACCGATTGTGCCGACGGCACCGAGCGCGATGGCGACCGGGATCCGCAGGAAAATCATGGCGACCATGATGATGAAGCCGAGGACGCCGACGGCCTGCGGATTCATCGCCCAGCTCGCTGCCGCGCCAACGCCTGCGCGCTCTCGATCAGCACGCAGAGGGCGGCAGGCAGGGTGGTGACGATGCCCGCGATCATCAGCGTCCAGTGCACGTCCATCGGAATCGAAAGGTCGGGCGACACTTCGTTAAATCTCGCCGAATCGAGCGCCGGCGGGATCATCCGCCACAGCAGCACGACGAGAAACGCTATCGCCAAAACGTTGGCGATCAGCTTGAGCGCGCCAATGGCGCGCGGTCCAAACACATGATCGACGAAGTCGATGACGATATTCCGATCGCGCAGGAAAACGTCGGGGATGCTCAGGAACACCGTACCGACCAGGAACAGCTGTACCAGGTCGTAGGTGCCGGTGATCGGTAGATTGAATGCCGCGCGCAATACCACGTCGGCGACGGTGATCAGCATCATCGCCGCTAGAAAAACGGCGCTGGCATAGTTGGCGCAGCGCGTGACCGCCGTCAGAAACGCACGCATTCCCGGTGCCGTTTACGTTTTCCAGAAGGAGAACGAGGTCTTGGCGTATTTGTCGGCGGCAGTTTTCATCGCGCCGTGTACCTTGCTCGCCGGCATGCCCTTGCGGTCGAGCTCGGCAAGTACCCTGGCGGTGTCCTCGGCGCCGATCTTCTTGAACAGGGCGTCCTCATCCTTAGCAAGCTCGATTGGCGTGTCGCCTTCGGACACGAGGTATTTCTTGCCCGGCGCGTCGGCAGAATCCCAGAGCTTGCCGATCTCGCCGACGCGCGGGCGCGTCGTGTCGTCGATCAGTTTTTGCAGATCGGGCGGCAGCTTGGCGTAAGAGGCCGGGTTCATCACCACGCCGAAGCTGGACACGTAAGAATACATCTCGGTCGAGTATTTGACGATGCCGCCGAGATGGAACGCCGTATCGGCGCCGCCGTAATCGAGGAAACAGCCGTCGATCGTGTTCTTTTGCATGGCGTCGGCGATGCCGCTGGGCGGCACGCCAACGGGCGTACCGCCGAGCGCGGCAATGAAGCTCTTGATGGTCACCGAAGCGAAGCGGATGCGCAGACCCTTCATATCCTCGACGGTGCGCACCGGCTTGGTCGAGGTCAGGAGATTGCCCGGCTGAGTGGTCAAGAGATAAAGAATCCTGAGGCCCTCATATTCCGGTTCGAGCAACTTGAGCACGTCGGGATCGTTCAGCGTTTGGGTGCCGATTTCGGCGCTGCCGGCCATGTAGGGCAGTTGGATGATCTCGGTGAGGGGGAAGCGGCCGGGCGTGGCGCCGGTCAGGTACCAGGTAATGTCGGCGACGCCGGTGCGCGCATAGTCGACGTAATTCTGCACCGGACCCATCTCGTTGGCCGGGAAAATAGTGATGTTCAGCCTGCCGTCGGACCGCTGCTTCAGATCGTCGACCCAATGCTGCAGGTACTGAGCAAATATGTGCTGGGCATTGATGAAGTGACCGAGCTTAAGATTATAAACCGTGTCGCTGCGCGCTACCGCCGGCGACACGACCGACGCCGCGCCGGCCAGCAACGACGTGGTGAACTCCCGCCTGTTCATGACGCTCCTCCCGTTGACTGTGACAGGCTTTGGGCCCGCTTCTTGAACTCGATTTAGTCGCCGTCAGTGCGGCTTGTGCCCGCCGTGCACGTCGACCCCGGCGGGCGCGACATATTTGAGCCGGCGGATGGTCGACGGCTCCGCGCGCGGCACGCCGGTCACCGGTCCGCCCTTGATGGTCACCCGCTCCATGTAGCGGCGTTGCGGGTAATAGTCGTGCACAGCGTAATGCTGGGTCGAGCGGTTGTCCCACACCGCGATGGTGTGCGGCGCCCAATGCAGGCGGAATTGATATTCCGGCACCAGAGCCTGGCGGAACAGCAGGTCGAGCAGCGCACGGCTCTCGTGCTCTTCCATGCTGTTGATGCCGACCGTGAACTGCGGATTGACGAACAGCACCTTGCGTCCGGAGACCGGATGGATGCGCACCACCGGATGTAGCTGCGGCGGATACATCAGCTCGAAATGCTGCAGCTTTTTGCGTTCCTCCTCGGATTTGCCGAACAGCGGGCGGAACGGCTTCATGTCGTGGATGCCGTCGAGCCCGGAAACGAACTGCTGCAGTCGATCGCTCAAGCCGTCATAGGCGGCGGTCATGCTCACGAACATGGTGTCGCCGCCGACAGCCGGCACTTCCTTGGCGACCAGCATGGTCGCCATCGGCGGCTCGGCGCGGAACGTCTCGTCGGAGTGCCAGACGTCGGTGCCGTAGGGCGGCGTCTTCTCATCGTTCCTGAATTTGATGAGTTCGGGGGCATTCTTGCCCTCGTTGGGCGCGAACGGATGGACGGTCAACTCGCCGAAGCGGCGGCCAAACGCCATGAGATCGTCGGACGAGATATTTTGGTCGCGGAAGATGAGGAGCTCATTGTCGACCAGCGCGGCCTCGATGGCTTTGAACTGCGCATTCGACAACGGCTGGCGCAAATCGACGCCGCCGACCTCGGCGCCGAGATGGGCGCCGACGCGTTTGACGACGACTCCGGCCTGTTCGCTGACAAGCGGCTTGCCGCCCCGGAATTCGAACGGCTTGTTCATGGGCAATCTCCCTCTGCGCGCAACGGCTTCTCTCTGCCTGGCCGCCATGATGCATCACGGCCGTACCGCGCGCGTCACCCTGGTCATTCAGCCTCATTCATGCACAATATGCACTCCATGCATATTGACGATTTGGAATTTGGCGAAATCCGGCTGCTCGCGGCGCTCTTCGAGCTGCGCAAGCTGGCGGCGGCGGCGGCCCGGCTCGGCCTGTCGCAATCCGCCGCCAGCCATGCTTTGGCCAGGCTCCGCAATCGCACCGGCGATCCGCTGTTCGTGCGCGGCAGCGGCGGCTTCTTTCCGACGCCGTACGGCGAGCGCTTGAGCGCCGCCGCGCGCAAGGCGCTCGACATTCTGCTCGACGGTTTCGCCTCGAACGCGCCGTTCGACGCCAAATCGACGACCCGCCGGTTCAACGTCTATCTGAGCGATGTGGGGCAGATGGTCATGTTGCCCAGGCTGCTCGCGCATATGGGCGAGGAAGCACCGCTGGCCGGTCTTCGCGTTTGTCCGATTCCGCTCGAGCAACCCGGCACGGCGCTCGCCTCCGGAGAGGTCGACGCCGCGGTCGGCTTTTTCCGCAATCTCACCACCGGATTTCGCCAGAGCGTGCTGTTTCGCGAGCGCTATGTCTGCGTCGTCCGCGCCGATCACCCGAACTTCCGCTCGGCCATGTCGCCGGAAGCGTTTGCCAAATCGCCGCGCGCGCTGGCCGACGCCAGCGGCATGGCGCATACCGTCGTCGAGGACGAGCTCAAGAAGCACGGCCTGATGGCGCCGCCGCGGCTCACGGTGCCGCAATTCATGGTGCTGCCGCTGGTCATCGCCAATTCCGACCTCCTGGTGATCATGCCCGGCCGGCTGGCGCAGGCCTTTTCGCAGCTGGTGTCGATCAAGATCATGGCGCCGCCGGTGCCGTTGCGGCCTTATGACATCAAGATCTATTGGCACGAGCGATTCGACCGCGATGCGTCGAGCCGCTGGCTCAGAAGGACCTTTGTCCAATTGTTTCGCGAATGAAGGTCCGGCGCCGGGGAATGCCGGACACTATGCGACAATGCGCTTCTGAAAAAACCGTTCTTGCCCGCGGATCTCCGGCGCCGATTGAGTGACTGCTTGCGGCGGCGCTCTAAGAGAAGCGCAGCCTCATTCGCCGTTGAGGTCGCCCAGGATTTTCTTGATCTCGGCGCGGAAGCCCGGCGCGATGTCGGGGCGCGCCAGCGCGTAGGAGACGTTGGCGGCGAGAAAGCCGATCTTGGAGCCGCAGTCGAAGCTGCGGCCGTCGAATTGCAGGCCGTAAAACGGCTGCTGGCGCGCCAATTGGATCATGGCGTCAGTCAACTGGATTTCGCCGCCGGCGCCACGCTCCTGCGTGCTGAGGATTTTCAGGATTTCCGGCTGCAGAATATAGCGTCCGGTGAGGATGAGATTGGACGGCGCACGGCCGACCGGCGGCTTCTCCACCATGCTGGTGATCGAGAACATCTTGCCCTTGCGCTCGCCGATGCCGACGACGCCGTATTGATCGACGCGCTCGTGCGGTACTTCCTCGACGGCGACGATATTGGCGTCACCGGGCAGTTCGCGCGCCGCCTCAAGCATCTGCGCCAGACAGCCCTGTTCGTGCTGCACCAGCACGTCCGGCAGCAACAGCGCGAACGGCTCGTGACCGATCAATTCACGCGCGCACCACACCGCGTGGCCGAGACCGAGCGGCTCCTGCTGGCGGGTGAAGCTCGTCGAGCCGGGCACCGGCAGGTCCTGATTGAGATAATCGAGGATCTTGTGCTTCTGCCGCTCGAGCAGCGTCATTTCCAGCTCGAACTGGCGATCGAAGTGGTCCTCGATGACGGCCTTGTTGCGGCCGGTGACGAAGATGAAATGCTCGATGCCGGCCTCGCGCGCCTCGTCGACGACGTGCTGGATCAGCGGCCGGTCGACGACCGGCAACATTTCCTTGGGCATGGCCTTGGTCGCGGGCAGGAACCGGGTGCCGAGACCGGCGACGGGAAAGACGGCTTTGCGGACGGTGTTCATGCGATGTCGGAAGGCGCTGTGGATGACAAAACCGGAAGGAGCGGCGTTGCGCGGCGGAAATTATCGTGCGGAACCGGGTTTTCCAAAGTCTCGCCTAATTGCTTGTTCATGGCTGAACGAGGCTGAGACGGAAAAATCGAGCCTCGGCCAAGATTTTAACCCGTAACCGATGGCCGCACTGTGACTGCCCGCATGGGTGCAATCGCTTTGCCGCCGGCGGCAAGAACGCACTGTTAGTGATTCGATGTACATTAGCAGGTGCCTGTCGGGGCGGCCATTGGCGCGGCCGTAAGTCGGGACCGGAAGCCCATGCGTTCGCTGACCATTCGCCGTAGCGTTGCCGTCCTGCTCGGCGCCAGCCTCGCCGCGGGTTTCGCCGGCGCCGTGCGCGCGCAACAGCCCGACAACTGGCTGACGCGCCTCTTTCAACCCCCGCCGCTAAGCTCGGTTCCCGCTTCGAGCGATGCGGCGCAATGGAGCGGGCAGTCCGGCGCCTCGGGCAGTCCGCTGATGACGGCGGATGCAATTCGTTCTGCAGCTGCCGAATTCGGCAGCTGCTTGGAGGGTCTCTGGCCCGAGGCTGAGCGGCGCGGCATCAGCCGGGCGAATTTCGAGCGCTTCACTGCGGGGCTGACGCCGGACCTGAGCATCATGGACAAGCTCGATGCGCAGCCGGAATTCACCAAGGCGCCGTGGGACTACCTCGATCTCCTGGTCAGTGACGACCGCATCGGCCGCGGCCGCGAGCTGTTGGCGCAATATGCGCCGACCTTCGCCGCGGTCGAGCGCGCCTATAGCGTCGACCGTTACATCCTCGCCGCCATCTGGGGCGTCGAATCGGACTACGGCACGCAGGGCGGCGATCGGCCGGTGATCCGCTCGACCGCGACGCTCGCCTGCGTCGGCCGCCGGCGCGATTTCTTTCGCGGCGAATTTCTGGCGACGCTGGAAATCCTGCAGCGTGGCGACGTGCCGCCCGACCGTCTGGTCGGCTCCTGGGCCGGCGCGTTCGGGCCGACGCAGTTCATGCCGACCACGTTCAAGCGCTACGCTGTGGATTTCGACGGCGACGGCCACCGCGACGTCGTCGATTCGGTCCCGGACGTGATCGCCTCGACGGCGAACAATCTAAAGCTCGACGGCTGGGTCAGCGGCGAGACCTGGGGCTACGAGGTCGCGCTGCCGCGCGATTTCAATTATCTGTTCGCCGACAGCTCGCGGCAGATGATGGTACGGCAATGGCAGAGCCTCGGCGTGCGCCGCGCCGACGGCCGAGCCTTTCCCCGTCCCGAGGACCGGGCGTTTCTGCTGCTGCCGGCCGGCGCCCGCGGCCCGGCCTTCCTGATGCTGAAAAATTTCAGCGTCATCATGAAATACAATCCCGCGGAGGCTTATGCGCTCGCCATCGGCCATCTCGCCGACCGCATGCGCGGCGGCGCGCCGTTCGTGCAAGGCTGGCCGCGCGACGAGCGCGTGCTCACGCTCGACGAGCGCTACCAGATGCAAGAGCTTCTGGCGCGCCGCGGCTTTGCCATCGGCGAGCCCGACGGGCTGATCGGTCCGCGCAGCCGGCTGGCCATCCGCGATTTCCAGGCCTCGATCGGCCAGATTCCGGACGGTTTCGCCTCGAGCGACGTGCTCGACCGGTTGCGCCAGCCGTAAATCGGCGCGCGCCCGCGTCCGGCTACCCTGAGTTTGACACGATCCCAGCCTAAATTCTCGCCCGAGCGGGCCGGTTCTGGCGTCGGCTTTTATGCCGCGATGCGCTAGTCTGATCAGGCTTTGGCTTCGTTGGGGCGAACGGTTGATGGCAAGGAATTGGCGACGGGTCATTGGCGCGCTGGCTATTGCGGCGGGCGCCGCCGCCGCGTCCGTGCCTGCGGCCGCTCAGGTCTATTATTGGTCCGATCATCCGTCCGCTCCGGGCTACTCTCAGCAACCGCAGCAGCGCGATTTCTTCTCGTTTCCGTTTTTCGGCGGTCCGCGCTATCGGCCGCCGGTTGCCGACTACTCCAAGGCTCCGGCGCCGCGCAAATTGGAGACGCCGCCAACCTCGACGATCGTTGTGGTCGGCGATTCGATGGCCGACTGGCTCGGCTACGGCCTCGACGAGGCCTATGCCGACCAACCGGACACTGGCGTGGTGCGCTACGTTCGCGCCACCGCAGGCCTGATCCGCTACGACGCCAAGAACGAGACGCTCGACTGGCCGGCGGTGCTCAAGGATCAGCTGGCGAATGACAAGCCGAATGCCATTGTCGTCATGCTCGGGCTGAACGACCGGCTGCCGATCCGCGATGGCGCTCCGCCGGCAAAGGGCGCCGAGCCGACGCCGGCCCAGAAGCCTGCCGCGCCATCCGACGCCGCCGCGGCGGCGCAATCTGCGGACGCTACGACGCAGCATCCGGTTCCCGGCAGCTCCTACGACTTCCACACCGATTTGTGGGCGGAGCTTTACGTCAAGCGCATCGACGCCATGATCGCGGCGCTCAAGAGCAAGGGCGTGCCGGTACTGTGGGTCGGCTTGCCGGCGCTGCGCGGACCGAAGTCGACCAGCGATATGGCCTATCTCGACGAGCTCTATCGCGAGCGCGCCGAGCGCGCCGGCATCTACTACGTCGACATCTGGGACGGCTTCACCGACGACCAGGGCCGCTATGCGGTGGACGGCCCGGATTTCGAGGGCCAGATCCGGCGGCTGCGTACCGCCGACGGGGTCCATTTCACCAAAGCCGGCGCGGTGAAGCTCGCGAGCTACGTCGATCAGGAATTGCGCCGCGTCTTGTCGAACCACGTCGCGCCGGTGGCGCTGCCGGAGCAAGCCGCGCCGGTCAAACCCGGCACGGCGCGGCCCGACGTCGGTCCGGTCTTGCCGCTGACGGTAAGCAGCACCGAAGGCGGCGCCGGCGGCCTGCTCGGCGGCGGCAGCGAGCCGGCGCCGGTCGCCTCCGATCCGCTGGCGCAAAAAGTGCTGGATCGCGGCGCGCCGGTCGCCTCGGTTCCCGGCCGCGCCGACGATTTTTCCTGGCCGCGGCGCGCGGCGCCGGTCGACGCCGTGCCGCAGTCGGCGGCGCTGTCGCCCTTGGAGCCGGCGAAAAAAGGCGCCGCCGCGCAGGACGACGCGAAGAAGCCCGCCGATGCCAAAAAGGATATAAAGAAGAAGCCGGTAAAAGATTCAGACGCGGCGAATGGTCGCCGCCCGCCACGTGCCGGGCTTGACGGCGCGCCTACTCCGCCGGCGCCGATCGGTGGGCGCTAAAATGCATACGCGTGGGCCGAGATCGGGGTGGTCGGGCAACGCTCCCTTTGCCTCGATAGTGGATATCTGTCGCGCCGAGTGAAATGTCGGGTCAATTCTGACATGTGAGTATTCGTCAATTCTGGTCTCAGTCACCTCATTTGAGATCGGCCGGTTGGGGAATGAGATGGCAAACGTTTCAGCGATTCAACGCGGTCGGAATTTGCTGGAAAAATGCTCGCTGTTCAGTTCGCTCGACGAAAAGGCGCGCCGCGAAATCGCAACCTATGCGCGGCTCCGGAGTTTCATCGCAGGCGAGCCGATATGCCGGCTTGGCGACCACGGCGACAGCATGATGGCGGTCATTGCAGGTATAGTGCGTATCTCGCTGCCCACTGTGCGAGGGAAAGAAATCATCCTTGCCGATCTGCGGTCTGGGGAGTTGTTTGGCGAGATCGCCCTTCTTGACGGCAGGCCGCGTTCGGCAAACGCCACGGCGCTCACGAATTGTGAGCTTATGGTCCTCGAGCGTCGGAATGTCATACCGTTCCTCGAACGCAATCCTGCGGCGTCCTTGAAACTGATGGAGTTCCTCTGCGCGCGGATTAGGCGCTCCGACGAGCGCATGGCCGATATCGCATTCTTCAATCTACCGGTGCGGCTTGCCAAGACGCTGCTCTCCTACCAGCCGCAAGGCCGCGGGGCGATCAAACTTTCGCTCTCGCAAAGCGAATTGGCGGAAATGTCCGGCGGCACCCGCGAGAAGGTCAACCGCTGTCTTCGCGACTGGCATCGCCGGGGCATTCTGGAATTGAAGGATCGCTGGACAATCATTCGCAGGCCCGAAGCGCTGCGCGAACTTGTGGATTCGGCTTAGTCGATCCGGGCAGTTTGCCTGAACGCAGGGCGAGCGTTCAATCCTTGCATTGATGCGCATTTTTGCTGTGACCCGCGGCACAGACATCGCCGCGCCGGATGGCCACATTTGCTGCCGTAGCAAGGCCCGCTCCGCCGGAACACAGCCGCGTAGCATTGGGCGGACGGCGCCAAAAATGGAGGCACCGATGAGTCCTACTTCGCTGCGAACCGAGCGCCTGATCTTGGCCAATCCGATGGATCCCCGGCTTCCTCGCAATGCGACCCCATGGGATCGGATCATCGCGACGCTTAGAAGTCCCGAGTTTCTCACGCTCGTCATATTCTGCGCTCTCGGATTGTTGGCGACCGTCGCGTTGAATCTCCTGGTGCCCAATTTCGGCGAGATCACCGCATCGCTCCAATCCTTCTTCTAGCCGCTCGGGTGCCGGGAGATTTCCCAGCGGTGCAGATTTGGAAGGTCTTGCGATGGCCGAGTTACTGCGAATGAGCGAGGTGATGGTTCGCGTCAACGAACGCGACTTTCCCTTCGTCGTTCAAATCGCTGTTCCCGATGGCGGCTTCGAATGCACTCTTGGTGCCATTGATGCGCGGCACCATTACAATGGGAACCCGCAGCGTCGCGGACAGCGTTATCACGCGGGAGGGCAGGAGTTCTGGCGCTGGTGTTTTGACGGCTTGGAAATTGCAAAGGCCGTTCGCCACCGCTTCGGCGGCGAAATACTGCCGGTAGCGATACGATTGCGCACTGACCGCCGTCCTGACCGCGTATCGCCCGCCGCGGCAAAGTCCGCGCGCGGCCCCGCGGCGGCGGTTTTGAACATTTGACGAATATTGCAAGGCGATCAACAAGTGCCAATAGCTGACATTAGGAGTAGCGAGCTGTCACACCGTATCAGTTGACGGATGCGAAGGTCGCCGCCGTAGCACTTTGATAGCTGGGAGGAAGAGCAGCTCAAGCCATCAGGATGTTGCGTGCCCGGCGCAAGTCCGCTGTCTCGTTTCCTTCGTCAAACCAACTGTAAATCGGTTCGATCAGATCTCGTGCTTCGTCAATCCGCTCTTGCGTTCGCCACAGCGTTGCCAAGCCGGTGGCTGCTCGCAATTCCAATGATTTGGCGCATTGGCGCCGTGCTATTGCAATTGCCTCTTTGAGGTACGCCTCCGCTTGGCTTGCGGTTGTGTCATCGAGGGCGAGCTGGAATTCCGCCCTCAAGCGATAAAGCTCGGCTTCCCACGCCCGGCCCGTCACATCGAGATCATGCAGCGATTGCTCGACAATCGAAAGGGCGACGCCATTTTCTCCGGCCTGGGCATGAACCTCGGCCAGCCAACTTTCCATCATCGGCAGTATGAAACCAATGCCCGCATGGCGTGCTTCGTCGATGCCCCGTTCCAACTCGCTCTTCGCCTCGCCAAGCCGGCCCAGCTCGCCAAGTGCCCGCCCTCGCGAAATGGTGGACAAAACGACGTACAGCGAAAATCTCTGTTCTTTGGATATTTCCAGGCTTTCCTCGGCGCTTGCAAGCGCACGATCCGGATATCCGCGAAAAAGATGAACAACAGACGTCATGTAATTCGCAAAGGCTACGGTGTAAGGCTGCGAAAGGTCCTTGGCGAGGCTGAGCGCTTCCGACACGCGGCTCAACGCTTGATCTGGATAGCCCAGAAACCACAAATCCCAAGACAAGAGTAGGAGCGAGGCCACGCGAGGCTCCACCATGTAAAGGCCATATAGCGGCTCTGCGCGCGCAATAGTCGAGAGCGCGATGGTTTGCTCAAAATGCTCCCTTGCCAATTGAAAATCGCCGCTGGTGAGCAATGTGCTGCCCATGACCCGATGAGCCACCATCAACGGAACAGGATCGCTGGATGCCGCCGATCTTGATAGAAACTCATTGGCCATGCCGAGCGCTTCGTCGTTCTTGCCGCCCATCCAGGAATGTCCCCACAGCCCATAGAGAGCTTGGATGTAATTCGGGGTGTTATTTAGCTTGAGGCACAGCTCACGAGCTCGCGCAAACGCTTCGCGGGTCTCTGCGGAGGCGTATCCCCGGACGGCGATAAGCGGGATACCCAGCGCCAACTGAATCTCGCTCTCCAGTTCGTCACGCTTGGGCGAATCCGGCAGGGCGGCCACGAGCTCAAGAGCTTTCCGAAGATTGGCGATCGCTTCCACGTTGGCGGAATTTGTAAAAGCGCGCAAACCGGCCGCGCGCCAGTATTTGACGGCTAGTTCGTTTTTTCCGGCCTCACCGTAGTGATACGCGACGATCTCGGGTTGACTTTCAACCAGCTCCTCGAAATGAGACTCTAATATTCGCGCGACGGCGGCATGGATCTCCTGCCTCCTGCTCTTGAGTATGGAATTGTAGATGGCGTCACGTAATAGGGCGTGCTTGAAGGCGAAGCGCACGAACGGCGAAACATCCACGCGATAGATAATATCAGCCTTCTCCAGCACCGAGAGGGCCGAGCCTAGGTCACCATCGCCAATTCCCGCTGCAACAGACAACAGGTCATAAGAGAATTCCCGCCCAATCACCGCGGCAATTTGTGCGACCCTGTGCCCCGGCGCGACGCGATCAAGCCGCTCCATTAGTGCGTCATACAGCGTCTCTGGAACCTTGGTCGCTGCCGATTGAACAAGTTGCTTGGAATTTTCGTTTCCCGACTCCGAGTGTAACAGCGCCCGTTTGATGCTCCTTGTCAGCTCCTCTATGAACAAAGGCATGCCATCGGCCTTGTCGATAATCTCGTCGACGACCTTCGCGGACATATTGGTGCCGCTCGAAAGATCCTTGACCATCCCGATCACTTCGTTGCGCGACAATCGCGTGACCGAGTGCGTGGTGACGTTCGGGCGGCTGGACCATGCGGATCGGAACTCGGGCCGGCACGAGGTGACGAACAGGACCCGGGCACGATCGATGCGGTTGATCGCATGTTCGAGAAACTCGAGTGTGGACGGATCTATCCAGTGTACATCCTCAAAAACGCAGAGCGTCGGACGCTGGGCCGATAACGCGAGCAGCATGTCGACCAGCTTGGCTATCGTCCTGTTCTTTATTTGCTGGGACGTGAGTTGGGACAGTTCATGGCTGTTTTCAGCGGGAATCGACAGCAGCTTGGCTATCAGCAGGGCCAGCTCCGTTGAATCATCCACCAAGCCGGAAAAATAGGTCTTGAGCTTTGCCAGTTTGTCCGCAGCGGAATCCCGAGTTGTTATCTGAGCGGCCTGCGTTAACCGCTCGATAATGGGAAAAAACGCGCTTTGGCTGTGATAGGGCGAGCACTGATGATTCAACAAAAAATGCGGTTCGTGCTGGATATTCGACTTCAGTTCGTGAATGAGCCGCGATTTGCCAACCCCTGGAGAACCGGAAAGCAGTATGATTTGCCCCTCAGCTTCCTTTGCTTTCTGCCACCTATCGAGAATCAAGCTCAGTTCGATGGAGCGTCCAACAAGCGGGGTGAGCGAGCCCCCGTGCGCCGCTTCGAACCGATTGGTGGAACTCTTGGCGGCGAGCACGCGATAGACGGAAAGAGGCCGGCTAATGCCCTTGATCTCCCGGGAACCAAGATCTTGAAGATCGAAGGCTCCGGATATCAGAAGTTTCGTCGATTCCGAGATCAGTACCGAGTTGGGCGCTGCAAGGGTCTGGAGGCGTGCGGCAATGTTGGGGGTCTCGCCCACGGCTTCGAACGACCCTGCAGTGTCGCCGGCTCTGATATCTCGAACCACCGCCGGGCCCGAGCAGATTCCAACCCGCGAGGCGAGGTTAACGGCTCCCGAAATGCCCGTTATTGCATGAAGAGTTTCCAGAGCGGCGTGGACTGCGCGCACGGCGTCGTCCTCGTGTGCGCGCGGCCAACCGAAAAACGCCATCACGCCATCACCGGCGTAGCTCGCCACCTCGCCTCCGTAGCGCCGGACCGCGGCGCTGCATGCCTCGCGGTATGTATCAATCAGCAGCCGCAGATCCTCGGGATCCAACTTTTCCGATAACTCGGTAGATCCCACCAAATCGCAGAACATCACCGTAATTTGGCGTAGTTCATCTTCGCGAGGTAGCGGCGCGCTCACCTTCGAGACAGCGGTCGGGCTGGCGGGAGATTGCGACGTTGCCGGTAAGCCGGCGATCGCCCTCAGCAAAATCTTGCGGTGACCGAGAGTAACCCCAAGTTTTTCGAGGTCGCTTTCCGTCAGGTCCGGAAGAATGGAGTAGTCGATATTGTTTTCAGCGAATGTTTGGACGTAGCGGTCTAGACCGTAGCTTGCCAGCCATTCGGCCACGTCGGTGGTTGCACTCGTCGAAACGGGGTTGAGACTCACTACGCGACTGCCTTTGTTACGTTAGTCCCAGGGGCCATTTGCCGCAAAAGTTTCATCATGAGCGCTTGATTTTGGATGGCGACCCAACCTCGATGCCGGTATTCACCGTTTCTAGCCAATGGGGACGCGCGCCCAAACCGGCGCGCCATTTCTCCTGTCTCACGTCAGGCCGAACCGCTGCAGCTATCGCGCTATTCGGCCCATGCCGCGGATCGAGCGCCGCGCGTTTCATCGCGCATAAGATACGAACCACGAAGCCGAGGGAGCGCCTCTCCGAGCGCTCGCTCAAGCTCTTCGATCATCTGCTCATCGGATTTAAGGAGCTCATGATTGTATCCTTCGGCCAAGATCACTGCCGATTGATACGTCTCCTGAACGACACTGGTACGATCGTTTGCAGGAAGGGAGGCGACGAACTCGATCGTCTCTTCGACGTGACTGACCTCGCTTCCAAGCGAGCTGTGACTTCGCAGGAAGCGGGTCGCGTCGACCCCGGTTGGGCACAGCGCTTGCACCTTCTCGATGTCGGATCTCTGTTTGAGCGCGGCAATGCGCTCCAGGCAGTAAGAATAGCCTATGCAGCCGATTGGATAGTCCTGAATGCACAGATTATCGAACCGTTCGCAGAGCGGGCTGATGCCCTCCGGGATAAAATTGGCGACGAGCCGATCGGCGGGCATGCCCAGCGCATGCAGGTCCTTGAGCGCGAGCCGGTCGTGACCGGTCTCCTCGCGCGCACGCACTTCCAGGTAGGCTGCGACTTCGGGCCTGCCCAGCGCCTCGAAACGCTCGGCGGCGCGCCGAAGATTTCGCGGGGTGTTGACCGACGTGTGATAGGCGCCAACCAAGGCAACAATATAGGCAACGAGAGTCGGCTCCGGGCGCGCCAGCCGGTCTTCAATTTCGGCAAATCCGAGATTGATCGCGCCGTCGAGCAGCCCGACCGTGCTGCCCAGCGTTCCGGCGCCGGTCATCGGCGTTGCGAAGGGGTCGACCTCCTCTTTCGTCCCGCTTAGGTTGTGGAACAGAACTTCTCCCGAAATGCGAGCAATAATCGAGATATCGCTCGTGACTTTCACCCACTCGGTCACCAGCTGCGCCATTGAAGCCTCCCGCTTCCGAGCGCTCGCGCGCAAATTTTTCTAAAGAATGCGATTTGCCATGTAGCCCGAACTCGTTCGATGTGACGACCAACCACCTCACTCAAACCAAACCGCAATAGGGACTAGATGCCGTTCGGCGTGCAGCCCATCAGCAATTTGGCCGTATCGAGAAGGTTCTTGGGGGAAGCCTTTATTCGGTTTTGGTTCGGCAGCACGAAGACGATTTCATCGTCGGATTGCATAATGTAGTCGCTATCGTGCTCTTGTTCCGTAATTACGACGGCGCGGGTCAGATCGAAGCCCGCCGCATTGACCCTCTTGGTGGCTTCTTGCACGGCACCCTTTGTCGGCAGCTTTGAATGGGGGTCCCGGTCCAATAAATGCCCGGGATTGGCCCACGCATCGACGACCAATTGCGCCAGGGCATCAGTGGGCAGGAAGGAAAAGGCAGGCAACACCAAGTGTTTCTCTTCTCCCGGGTGTGCGGGGTCCGGCACCTTCTTGTGAATGGCCATTGTCAAACCCTCCTTAATGAAGCGGGTCCGGCATCTTGCCGTCGGCGATTTCTAGCACCCTTTTTGATGGCAAGCTAGGCTAGGCAATAGGGCTGAGCGCAAAGACAATCGTATTTAATTTTGTCTGGAGCTTTACGGCTTGTTTTTGTTTGGAAGCTTAAGGAATCGCCGCGCGCTCCGCTCACATATGCGTCCGCACCTTAGCGCGGCAAGAGCGTCGAGCCCATCAGATATTTGTCGACCGCATGCGCGGCCTGGCGGCCTTCGCGGATCGCCCAGACCACGAGCGACTGGCCACGCCGCATATCGCCGGCGGTGAAAACCTTGTCGAGCGAGGTTTTATAGTTTTCGGTCGAGGCGGCGACGTTGCCGCGTTGGTCGAGCGCGACGTCGAGGCTCTTGAGCAAGCCCTCGTGTACCGGATGCACGAAGCCCATCGCCAGGAGGACGAGATCGGCGGCAATCTCGAATTCGCTGTCGGGGATGGGCTTCATCTTGGCGTCGACGCGCACGCAATGCAGCTTCTTCACCGCGCCGTTCTCGCCGGTAAACTTGGTCGTCATCACCGCGAAATCGCGCTCGACGCCTTCCTCATGGCTCGACGAGGTGCGCAGCTTGAGCGGCCAGTCCGGCCAAGTCAGCGCCTTGTTCTCGTGCAGCGGCGGCTGCGGCATGATTTCGAAATTGGTCACCGACAGCGCGCCCTGGCGGAACGAGGTGCCGATGCAGTCCGAGCCGGTATCGCCGCCGCCGATGACGACGACGTGTTTGCCGGCGGCGAGGATCGGCTCGCCGTCGTCGGCCTTCTCGCCGGAGACGCGCCGGTTCTGCTGCGGCAGAAAATCCATGGCGAAGTGGATACCGTTGAGCTCGCGGCCCGGGACCGGCAGATCGCGCGGCTTTTCGGCGCCGCCGGTCAGCACCATGGCGTCGTGGTCCTTGAGCAATTTTTCCGCCGGCAAGTTGACGCCGACATGGGCGCCGTAATGGAACACCACGCCTTCTGCCTCCATCTGCGCGATGCGGCGGTCGACGTGAACCTTTTCCATCTTGAAATCGGGAATGCCGTAGCGAAGCAGCCCGCCGGCCTTGGCCCAGCGCTCATAGACGTGAACCTCATGCCCGGCGCGCGCGAGCTGTTGCGCGCAGGCCAAGCCGGCCGGGCCGGAGCCGACAATGGCCACTGTCTTGCCGGTGCGCATCGCCGGCAGCTCGGGCTTCAGCCCCGCCGCGATGGCGCGGTCGGCGATTGCGCATTCGATCGATTTGATGGTGACCGGGTTGTCGTCGATGTTGAGCGTGCAGGATGCTTCGCACGGCGCCGGGCAGACCCGGCCGGTGACTTCCGGAAAATTGTTGGTCGAATGCAGGTTGCGCGCGGCCTCGTCCCAATTGTCGGCATAGACGAGGTCGTTCCAGTCCGGAATCTGGTTGTTGACCGGGCAGCCCGGCGTGCCGGGCGCCACCGAACCGGTGCCCATGCAATAGGGCACGCCGCAATTCATGCAGCGCGCGGCCTGGGTGACGTAGTCCCTTTCCGGCAGCGGCAGGACGAATTCGCGCCAATGATGGATGCGCTCGGCGACCGGCTCGTAGTCGCGGTCCTCGCGTTCGTATTCCAGAAACCCGGTGATCTTGCCCACGAAACGCTCTAGGTCTTCTATTCCGCCGCGATCGCCGCGGCCTTGAGTTCGTTGAGCGCGCGGCGATACTCGACCGGCATCACCTTGCGGAATTTCGGATACCAGGTTTTCCAATCGTCGAGAATCTTGGCGGCGACGCGCGAGCCGGTAAAGCGCGCGTGCCGCGAGATCAAGTGGTGCAGCCGATGGCCGTCGAAGCGGCTTAAGTCCGACATGATGTCCACCATGCCGTGGGCTTCGAGATCGCGCGCATGGTGGAAGACCTTGGCGTTGATGTCTTCCTCGTCGGGCATCGGCTCGAGCTCCACCATGGCCATATTGCAGCGCGAGGCGAACGTGCCGTCCTCGTCCAGCACATAGGCGATACCGCCCGACATGCCCGCGGCAAAATTGCGGCCGGTCGGCCCGAGCACCACTACGACGCCGCCGGTCATATATTCGCAGCAATGGTCGCCGGCGCCCTCGATGACGGCGGTGGCGCCCGAATTGCGGACGGCAAAGCGCTCGCCGGCAACGCCGCGGAAATAGCATTCGCCGGCGATGGCGCCATAGAGCACGGTGTTGCCGATGATGATCGATTGCTCCGGCACCACGCCGGAGCCGGCGGGTGGCCGCACCACGATACGGCCGCCGGACAGTCCCTTGCCGACATAGTCGTTGGCGTCGCCGTCGAGCTCGAAGGAGACGCCGCGGGCGAGGAAGGCGCCGAAGCTTTGGCCCGCGGTGCCGTTAAAGCGCGCCACGACGGTGTCGACCGGCAGGCCGGCATGGCCGTAGCGCTTGGCGATCTCGCCTGAGAGCATGGCGCCGACGGTGCGGTCCACGTTGCGGATCGGGAAGCTCAGCTGCACCGGCGTGAGGGTTTGGATCGCCGTTTGCGACTGTGCAATTAGCTTGCGGTCGAGGATGTCATGGATCTTGTGATCCTGCTCTTCGCAATTGAAAATCTTCACGTTCGCCGGCACGTCCGGCTTCATGAACAGTTTCGATAGATCAAGACCGCTCGCTTTGCCGTGAGCGAGCAGCTTGCGTTGATCGAACATCTGCATCTGGCCGATCATCTCGTCGAAAGTGCGGTAGCCCATTTCCGCCATCAACTCGCGCACTTCCTCGGCGACGAAGAAAAAATAGTTGATGACGTGCTCGGGCTGGCCGGTGAAGCGCTTGCGCAGCACCGGGTCCTGGGTGGCCACCCCGACCGGACAGGTGTTGAGGTGGCACTTGCGCATCATGACGCAGCCGGCGGCGATCAGCGGCGCGGTGGCGAAGCCGAATTCGTCGGCGCCAAGGAGCGCGCCGACCACGACGTCGCGGCCGGTGCGGATGCCGCCGTCCACTTGCACGGCGATTCTTCCACGCAGCCGGTTCGCGACCAGCGTCTGATGGGTTTCGGCAAGGCCGATCTCCCACGGCGAACCAGCGTGCTTGATCGAGGTCAGCGGCGAGGCGCCGGTGCCGCCTTCATAGCCGGCGATGGTGACATGGTCGGAGCGTGCCTTCGACACGCCGGCGGCGACGGTGCCGACGCCGACCTCGGAGACGAGTTTGACCGAAACGTCGCCGTCGGGATTGACGTTCTTTAAGTCGAAGATGAGCTGCGCCAGATCCTCGATCGAATAAATGTCGTGATGCGGTGGCGGCGAAATCAACCCGACGCCCGGCGTCGAGTGCCGCACCTTGGCGATAACCTTATCGACCTTGTGACCGGGCAACTGGCCGCCTTCGCCGGGCTTCGCTCCTTGCGCGATCTTGATCTGCATCACGTCCGAATTGACGAGATATTCGGCGGTGACGCCGAACCGGCCGGACGCCACCTGCTTGATCGCCGAGCGCATCGAATCGCCGTTCGGCAGCGGCTTGAAGCGGTCGCTCTCCTCGCCGCCTTCGCCGGTATTCGACTTGCCGCCGATGCGGTTCATGGCGATGGCGAGCGTGGTATGGGCCTCGCGCGAGATCGAGCCGAACGACATGGCGCCGGTGGAGAAGCGCCGCACGATGGTCTTGGCCGGCTCGACTTGCTCGATCGGCACCGCCTTGCGGCCGTCTTCCTCGGCCGCCTTGATGCGGAACAGGCCGCGGATGGTGTAGAGGTGCTCCGACTGGTCGTTGATGATGCGCGCGAACTGGCGGTACTTGTCGTAGGAGTTGCCGCGCACGGCATGCTGCAGTGCCGACACCGTCACCGCGTTCCAGACGTGATCCTCGCCGCGCACGCGGAAGGCATATTCGCCGCCGACGTCGAGCGCGGAGCGATAGACCGGCGCGTCGGAAAACGCGTCGCGATGCCGCCGCACCGCCTCTTCGGCGATCTCGGCCAAGCCGACGCCCTCGATGCGGGTCGCGGTGCCGGTGAAATATTTGGCGACGAAGTCCGACTTCAGTCCGATGGCGTCGAAGATCTGCGCGCCGCAATAGGACTGATAGGTCGAGATGCCCATCTTCGACATCACCTTGAGCAGGCCTTTGTCAATCGACTTGATGTAGCGCTTGATGATTTCCTTCTCGTCGAGCTTCTGCGGCAGCTCGTTTTTCATCGCAATAAGCGTCTCGAAGGCGAGATAGGGGTTGATCGCCTCGGCGCCGTAGCCGGCAAGGCAGGCGAAATGATGCACCTCGCGCGGCTCGGCGGACTCCACGACGATGCCGACCGAGGTGCGCAAGCCCTCGCGGATGAGGTGATGATGCACGGCGGCGCAGGCCAGCAATGACGGAATCGGAATGCCGTCGGCGCTGGCGCGGCGGTCGGACAGGATGATGATGTTGATGCCGTCGCGCACCGCGATCTCGGCGCGGCCGCACAGCGCGTCGATGGCTTCGGCGAGTCCCTCGGCGCCGGCTTCCGCCGGCCAGGTGGCGTCGAGCGTGCGCGACTTGAAGTGATCGTGGCCGACTTCCGAGATCGAGCGAATCTTTTCCAGGTTAGCGTTGGTGAGTATCGGCTGATGCACTTCGAGACGCTTGGTCTTCGAGGTGCCTTCCAGATCGAACAGGTTCGGCCGCGGCCCGATGATGGAGACGAGGCTCATCACCAGTTCCTCGCGGATCGGGTCGATCGGCGGATTGGTGACCTGGGCGAAGTTCTGCTTGAAATAGGTGAAGAGGAGCTTCGCCTTGTCCGACAGTGCCGAGATCGGCGTGTCGTTGCCCATGGAGCCAACCGCCTCCTCGCCGGTGGTCGCCATCGGCGTCATCAGGATTTTCAGGTCTTCCTGGGTGTAGCCGAACATCTGCTGGCGATCGAGCAGCGACAGGTTCGAGATCGGCGCAGCTTCCGAGGTGTCCGGCAACTCTTCGAGCTGGATCTGCGTGCGCGCGAGCCACTTCTTGTAAGGGTGGCTCTGCGCCAATTGCGACTTTAGCTCGTCGTCGGGAATGAGCCGGCCTTGCTCGAGATCGACCAAGAGCATCTTGCCCGGCTGCAGCCGCCACTTGGTGACGATCTCCTCCTCGGGGATCGGCAGCACGCCGACTTCCGAGGCCATGATGATGCGGTGGTCGCGGGTGACGACGTAGCGCGCCGGGCGCAAGCCGTTGCGATCGAGCGTGGCGCCGATCTGCCGGCCGTTGGTAAAGGCGATCGCCGCCGGGCCGTCCCACGGCTCCATCAGCGCGGCATTGTACTCGTAGAAAGCGCGGCGCTCTTCGTTCATCAACTGATTGCCGGCCCAGGCTTCCGGAATCATCATCATCATCGCATGGGCGAGCGGATAGCCGCCCATGGTCAGAAATTCGAGCGCGTTGTCGAAGCACGCGGTGTCGGACTGGCCTTCGTAGGAGATCGGCCACAGCTTCTTGATGTCGTCGCCGAACTTCGGTGACGACACCGAGGCTTGACGCGCCGCCATCCAGTTGTTGTTGCCGCGCAGCGTATTGATCTCGCCGTTATGCGCGATCATCCGGTAGGGATGCGCCAACGACCAGGCCGGGAAGGTGTTGGTGGAGAAGCGCTGGTGCACCAAGGCGAGCGCGCTGTCGAAATACGGATTGTGCAGGTCGGGATAATAGGTGCCGAGCTGATCGGCGAGGAACATGCCCTTGTAGATCAAGGTGCGGCACGAGAGCGACACCGGATAATAATGCGAGACTTGGCGGCCGCGCTTGCCGTGCATGATGCCGGAAATGGTCTTGCGCAGGATGTAAAGCCGGCGCTCGAACTCGTCCTCCGACTTGATCTTCGGATTGCGGGCGAGAAACACCTGCATGTGCTTCGGTTCGGTCGGCTTCACTGATGCGCCGAGCGTCGAATTGTCGGTCGGCACGTCGCGCCAGCCGAGCAGCGTCATGCCCTCGCTTGCGGCGACCGCGGCATAGGTATCCATGATCTCCTGCCGCCACGTCGGATCGTGCGGCATGAACAGCGCACCGACCGCGTAGTCGCCAGGCTGCGGCAGCTTGATGCCGAGCTCGGCGGCCTCTTTGGCGAGAAACTTGTGCGGCGTCTGCACCAGAATGCCGGCGCCGTCGCCGGCGCGCGGATCGGCGCCGACCGCGCCGCGGTGCTCCAAATTGAGCAAGATCGTCAATGCGTCGGCGACGATCTTGTGCGATCTGCGTCCCTTGATGTCGGCAATAAATCCGACCCCGCAGGAATCCTTTTCCAGCGCCGGATCAAACAGGCCGAAACCAGACGCGTTCATCGTCCTACTCGCCATCCTCCTGGAGCTTTCGGCCTTCGCAGCCGCAAGTCTCCCATGCAGTCACCGCCGCGCTCCTTCCCGCGCCATCTCCCGCGTCCGGTCGATGGGGCGAAAACAGCTAGCGCCCAAGGGCGAGCCACTCTTCTCGGAGGCAACCTTCATGCCGCCGCAAAGCGGCCGCTGGCTGCTTGTTCTGGCCGCCCGGCGCGCCCTCGCCGCCGACGGCCGACCCCGCGTCTCGTCGGATTTCCCGACCGCGCCTGGGGCCGTCAATTGGGACAGCAATGCTGTCCTATGGCAACATCGCAAATTCCCTTGCCAAACACAAGCGCTGGACCCCCTCACTTTCTTCCCCGCGAACGGAGAACGAAAGGAAAGGCGCCGCGCGGCCCCAGCCGCCACCGACATTTGCGAAGGTTCCGCGCCGCAAGTGGATCATGGGACGCGCTTTGGCGCAATGGCGACGATGGCGTAGTTTGCCGTCGATGAACTTCGCCAGCGACAATACGGCCGGCATCGATCCCGACATTCTTGCCGCCATTGCCGACGCCAATGCCGGCTATGCCCGCGGCTACGGCAACGACGACTGGACGGAGGCGGTCGAGCGACGTCTCGCCGAGCTGTTCGAGCGCGAGGTGGCGGTGTTCCTGGTGCCGACCGGTACGGCGGCGAATGCGCTCGCCTTGGCGCAGGTGTCTCCGCCCTGGGGCGTCGTGTTCTGTCATGCCGATTCCCACATCGCCACCGACGAATGCGGCGCGCCGGAGTTTTTCGGCCATGGCCTCAAGCTCGTCGGGTTGCCGGGCGACGGCGCCAAGATCGCTCCAGACACCCTGAAAACGGCGCTGGCCGGCTATGGCGGCCATAGCCCGCATCAGATGGTGCCGGCGGCGCTGTCGATCACGCAAGCCAGCGAAGCCGGCACCATCTACCGCACCGGCGAGATCGCGGCGCTGGCCGAGATCGCGCACGCGCGCTCGCTTGCAGTGCACATGGACGGCGCGCGTTTTGCCAATGCGCTCGTTCGGCTCAATGCTAGTCCGGCGCAGATGACCTGGCGCTCCGGCGTCGACGTGCTGTCGCTCGGCGCCACCAAAGGCGGCGCGCTGGCGGCGGAAGCGGTGGTGGTTTTCGAGCCGGCGCGTGCCGCTTTCATGGGCGAACGCCGCAAGCGCGCCGGGCATCTCCTGTCCAAGCATCGCTTCATCGCGGCGCAGTTTTTGGCCTACCTCACCGAGGACCGCTGGCTCACGCTGGCGCGGCGTGCCAATGCGATGGCCGACAAGCTGGCGGAACAGCTGACGGCGACCGGACTGAAACCGGTCTGGCCAGTTGAAGCCAATTTGATCTTCGTGGTGCTGCCGCGCGCGCTCGACGCCAAGCTGAAAGCCGCCGGCGCTACTTATTATGTCCGTTCGAGCGAGAGCCTGCACGTTGGAACCGACAATGTCCTGGTGCGTCTGGTCACGTCGTTCGCCACGCAAGAGTCCGATATCGAACGGTTCGTCGGCCTATGCAAAAAATCCTGATTGCGCCTAAGCGGTGCCCCAATTGCAGCCGATCCTGATGCTGGGATGTGGTTTACGATCGGCTGATGGGGAGGGGCGTCGCTCGTGCGTATCCGCGTAATCGGAAGCTTGGGGTTGATGTTTCTCGTCCTGGCTGTCGCCTCCGGGCGAGCGCAGGTCCCCCCGCCGCAAAATCCACCAAACGCCACGTCCGGCCCGCAAGCGCTGCCGCCGCTGTCTCCCGCGCCAGGTTTCGTCTCGACTTATGAAATCGTTCGCACGCTGCGTTCGGCCGGCTTCGATCCGCTGGCGCCGCCGTTGCGCGAGGGCACCATTTATGTGGCGCGCGCGACCGACTATCGCGGCATCCTGATGCGCGTCGTGCTCGACGCCCGCACCGGCGCCATCCGCGACGCCAACCGCATCGTACCCGGCCCTGGTAATTATGCCGGACCCTATGGCGGCGTTTACGGCGAACGTGCTTACGGACCCTATGGTCCAGGTCCCTATGGTCCAGGTCCCTATGCTTCAGGGCCTGATGATCCCGATGCCGATGATGCCGGGCCGGCCGGACCCTACGGTCCGACCGGCATCGCCCGGCTGCCGTATGGCTTGCCACGGGATACCGATGGCCCGGTCGCGCCGGTCGTGCCACATCCGAGCGCCGGCGCGAACGTGATGCCGCTGCCACGGCCGCGCCCGCCGGAGCTGGCGTCGCGCAAAGCCGCTGACGACGCCAAGCAGGCGGCGACTGCGACTGACAGCAAGCCCTCGGCCGCGGTCGATCCTAAGCCGCAGATCAAACCGGATTCGACGCCGACTGCAACGACGGCGGCATCCGCGCCGCCGCCCTCCGCGCCCGCGGCGCAAGCTGCGCCGTCGGCTCCTGTGCCGGCAAAGTCGGGCAAAGCGCCGTCGAGCCTCACCATCAATAATTGATCGCGTTCCGCCCGCCAATCGGTGCTAAATCGCTCGCGATATGTGCTGTGCGCAGGCGAGCAATGGCGCGCGGCTCGATTGAGCTGCCCGGGGCCGCCGCGTAGCATGTCTCCATAACACAGAACATCTCGCCGGGAGGCGCCGCCGTGAAAGTCTGCATGTTCCATCTGATGCCGTATCGCGGGCTGCCGGCGGATTTCGACCAGCGCTACAAATCGGCTTACATCGATCCGTTGTGGTTCGACGTCGCCGACGCCGAAAAGGTCGGCGAATACTACAATGCGACGCTCGACGAGCTGCTGTTCGCCGCCAAATCCGGCTTTCACGGCTTGTGCACCAACCAGCATCATCAGAACGTCTACGGCTTCATGGCCAATCCGAGCATCATGGCGGCGGTGCTGGCGAATGGCACCAACGGCCAGAACGTCGCCATCGTGCAGCTCGGCTCGACGCTGCCGTCGACCACGCCGCCCACCCGCATCGCCGAGGAATACGCGATGCTCGATTGCATCAGCGGCGGCCGCCTGGTGGCTGGCTTTCCCACCGGCCTGCCGTCCGACGCCACCATCTCCAACGGCGTCGTTCCGATCGAGCAGCGCGAGCGCTATCGCGAGGCGCTGGCGCTGGTCGTCAAGGCCTGGTCGGCGCGCGAGATTTTTGCCTGGAACGGCAAGCACTATCAGCTCGGCATGGTCAATCTCTGGCCGCGGCCGATCCAGCAGCCGCATCCGCCGATCTGGATTCCCGGCTCCGGCATTTCCGGCACCGCGGAATTCGTCGTCGGCCAGGATCATTGCTTCTGTCACTTAAGCTACTACGGCGCCAAGAACGCCAAGCAGGTCGCAGAGCGTTATTGGGACTTGGTGGCGCGCAAGGGGCGCGACGACAATCCCTATCGCTTTAGCTTCCTGCAGCTCATCGGCGTAGCCGCGACCGACGCGGAGGCCGAGGATCTTTACGCCGAGCACGCCGAATATTTCTTCCACAAGCTGCTCTATACGCCGCCTTATTACCAGGCGATTCCCGGCTGCCTCGAGTACGAGGCGCTGCGTCAGGCGCTGCATCACAATCCGCGCGCCGAGGTGAAGCTGCGCGAGCTTAAAGCGCCGGATTTCTTCGAGCGCGGCTTTGTCGTCGTCGGCAGTCCGAAAACGGTGCGCGAGCAATTGCTCGACGGCATCAAGGAATTGCGCATGGGCCATCTGCTGGCGCTGTTGCATTTCGGCTCGATGCCGACGGAATTGTGCAAAAGCAACATCGATCTGTTCGCCCGCGAAGTGCTGCCGTATCTGCAGGATCAGTGGGACGACCGCTACGAGGACCGCTGGTGGCCCGAGCGCCTCAAGGTGAAGCGGCCGACCGCCGCGAAAATCGCCGAACCGGCCGCAGCGTCCTGACGGCGGGAGACAGACATGGCCGCCGTCGACGTGCGCCGGATAAAACTCTGGCAGGACCGCATCGATACCGAAGTCGAGATTGCGGGCTCTGGCCCGCCGCTTGTTTATCTGCACGGCCCCTGGGGGCTAGCGCCCGACCGCGCCTTCGTCGCGCGCCTGGCCGAGCGCCATAAAGTCTTCGCGCCGAAATTTCCCGGCACCAGCGCGGGCGATCCGAATTCCGTGCACGCGCTCGACGGCTGGCACGATCTCGTCGTCTATACCGGCGAATTGTTCGACCGGCTTGAACTGGATGCGCCGGCGCTGGTCGGTCATTCCTTCGGCGCGCTGCTTGCCGCTGAATTTGCCGCCGCGGCGCCGGGTGCGGTCGGCCGGCTCGTGCTGATCGATCCGGTCGGCCTGTGGCGCGACGATCACCCGGTGCAGAACTGGATGATCTTGAGTGACGCGGCGCGCAAAGTTTCGCTGTTTGCCGATCCCGACGGCGAAGCGGCGCGGCGATTTTTCGAGGTTCCCGCCGATCCGGCGGCACGAGTCGACGCGCTCTCCCAATTCATCTGGGCGCAGGCCTGCACCGGCAAATTCGTCTGGCCGGTCGCCGATCGCGGCTTGGCCCGGCGCATTCATCGCATCGCCGCGCCGACCTTGATCGTTTGGGGCGGCGCCGACGGCATCGTCGCGCCGCTCTATGCGCAAGAATTCGCCAAGCGCATCGCCGGTGCGCGGGTCGAAGTCATCGCGGAGGCCGGACACCTGCCGCAGGTCGAAAGCGAGGAGCGGGTCGTCGCGGCGGTGGCCAAGTTTCTCCGCTAGCGCCGTTTATGGCGAGTCTCGCCATCGGCGGTGGCGATCAGATCTTTCGGCACCAGCAGCAACGCCGGCAAGATCAGCGCATAAGCCGCGGTGACGGCGATCACGCAGGCGGTGAAGCCGCCATAATAGTCGTAGACGTCGGTGCCGAGCACGTCGCCGGCGCGTATGACGACGATGCTCAATGCTCCGGCCAGCATCATCACTGTGCCCTGCATGCCGCGCGGGCAGGAGCGGATGATGAGATCGAAATAGGCCGCCGTGGCGACGCCGCCGAGAAGCCCGATCGGCGCCGCCGCGATCAGCGCGCCCTCGATCGAACGAATGAACAGCAGCGGCACCAATTGCGGCACCGCGACGACGGTTCCCCATAGCAGCAGCGTGCGCAGCGGAAATTTCCGGCACAACAGGCCGAACAAGAGGAAGGTCGGAATGAAGGACGCGGCAAAGATGGCATTCCACTCGCCCCACTGCGAATCCTCGGCGTGCAGCGTATTCTGCAGATAATACTGCAGGGGGGTCGCCGAGCCGGGCGCGAAATTCCACAACAGCCAGATCAAGAGCGCCGGATAGATCGGCCAATGCCGAATGAGCCGTTTGAGATCGTCGAGCGGCCGCGCGGCGCTGCCGTCTTCGCTGCGCACATTGTCGAATACCGCCTTCGGCCGCCACACGGCGTAGGCGGCGGTCAAGGCCATGACCACGGCGCCGATGAGAAACAACATGCGGCCGGCGTCGCCGACGTTTCTTCGTTCGAGCAGGTTTGACAGGCTGCCGCCGACCAAGAGCGCTGCCACCGCGGGGATCGAGCCGAAGATGTTCCACACCGCGCTGATCTGCCCGGACATCGCGTGCTGCTGGCCGAGCGTCGAGGTCAAGCCGTTTTGCGCGCTGACGACGAACAGGAACGAGGCGGTCAACAGCATGACGCCGGTCAGCAGGCTGCCATAGGTGATGGGGATGAAGGCGAACACCGCATAAAGCGCGGCTGTCGTCGCTCCGAACACCAGCATGAAGCCGCGGTCGCGCATGCCGAGCGGATTCCAGATGTCGCGGGCGAAGCCGAAGACAAAGGACAGATAGAGCGGCAGGCCGACGAGAAGCCGGAAGGCGGCGAGCTCATGCGCCTTAAGGTGCAATTTGTTTTTCAGAAAAAAGCTGATTGGGATGTCGATGAGCCCGCCGGAGGGCGAACCGAAGGACAACAGCACGATCAAGGCGCCGAGATAGAGAAAAATCCGCGCCCGCACCGCGTTCGGCAGCGGGCTTGGAGCGACGGCAATGTCCGCGGCGTCAGTGGCCGGCCGCTCGGTCATGATCGTCGATGGTCCTGCCGCTGAAAACGCTATGACGCCTGGCTGCGCTGCAGCGATGATCCATGAGCCATTCTCATAAGTCCATGTGAGTCATGTGCATTTGGCCCGCTCATCGCGCGCCGCCGCGCCTTTTATATAATGGATCACGACGACGCACCCTCGTCATCGAGCGAACCGCATGCCGCCCGTTTTTACCGCAGCATCGAGATCGACGGCCTCTCGATCTTCTACCGCGTGGCGGGCGCTCGACGACAAGCCGGACAAGATCGCGGCAGGAAGGATGAGGCTCGCCATTAGTCGATGCAGTTGGCGTGCCTGAAAATTGCCAGAACCGGAAGTCGCCGCCCCTTCTTTGGAAACAGCAATTGGGATAGCCTCGGTGCGGCCAAGGGGAGCGCGCGCTGTGCAATTTTCTCGCCGCAAATTCCTTCATCTGGCAGCCGGCATTGCTGCAGTCCCAACCATGTCGCGCATCGCGTTGGCACTGGATTATCCTATTCGGCCAGTGCGCATTATTGTCGGCTTTGCTCCCGGGGGTGCCCCCGACATCGTCGCGCGCGTCATCGGTGAATGGCTGTCGAAGCGGTTCGGGCAACCCTTTGTCGTCGAGAACCGTCCGGGCGCCGGCACAAATCTCGCCACGGAAGCGGTCGTAAGAGCGGCTCCTGACGGTTACACGCTGCTGTTGATTGCGCTGCCCGGGTCCGTTAGCAGCCCGATCCTGTACGGCAATTCCGATTTCGACGTCGCGCGCGATATTGCAGCGGTCGCAAGCATCAACACCAACCCGTTCGTCATGGTTGTCAATCCGTCGTTCCCGGCCAAAACTGTTCCGGAATTCATTGCCTTTGCCAAGACAAGCCCGGGCAAGATCAACATCGCCTCGACCGGAACTGGCAATCTTACTTATCTTTCAGCCGAGTTATTCAAGATGATGGCCCACGTTGACATGGTCCAAGTGCCGTCCCGCAGCGAGGCACAGGCACAGACTGATTTGCTCAGCGGTCGCGCCCAGGTTTTGTTCGATCCCGTTATCACGTCCCTTGAGTATATCAGGACGGGCAAGCTGCGGGCGCTGGCGGTGACTGGGGGAAAGCGTTTGGATGAACTGCTGCCGAATGTGCCATCCATTGGCGAGTTCGTGCCGGGCTATGACGTGGATGGATTTCTAGGGATCGGTGCGCCGAAGGGTACACCAACCAATATCATCGCTGCGCTCAATCAGGCGATCAGCGCTGCGGTCACCGATCCCAAGATCAATAAGCGCCTCACCGATCTCGGCTGCGTGCAAGTGACAATGACGTCCGCCGAATTCCACAAACGGATCGTGGACGAAACCGAGAAGTGGACCAAGGTAATCAAGTTCGCGAATATCAAAGCTGAGTAAAAATCGATCCAATCGCGGTCCGACATTCGTCAGCGCACTGAGTGCCGCAACCCACTCCGCAATCCGTATCGCGTCCGATCAGAAGTGATAATTGAGACCAAGCCGGACGATGTTGGCTTTCAAGTCCATGGTGTGAGTGAAAGGCTGGGTCGGAACCAGCACCCCGCCGGCGGCCGTGCCTGTTGTCGAGACGGTGCCAAAATCGACAAATAAGTATTCTGCCTTGACGCTCCATTGGCGTGACAGGCTCGCCTCGATGCCGCCGCCCACCGCATAGCCGGTCCTCGAACTGGAGAGCGATGCTGCCTCCGAACCGCCGAAAGCCGTCTCGGAGAACGAGAAGTTGCCATGCAGATTGGTGAACGCGGCGCCGCCGGTCGCATAGAACAACCAGGTCCCGGCCACATAGCCGAGTCGGCCGCGTGCGGTGGCCAGCCAGTCCGTGCTCGCATTCGACGTCACCGTGAAAGTGCCCGCCCCGCCGTGGTATAGGACCGGGCCGCTGGTCGCACTGCCGCTCAAGCGGAAGGATTCAATGTCGCCTTCGACACCCAGCAGTAAATTGCTGGGCTGCCAATTGTAGCCGGCCTCGAAGCCGCCGGTGAATCCGTCCGGCCTGATGCTCTGCAAGCCGGCGGCATTGATGGCCTGCACGTCGGCTGCCGATAGTTCTCCGGCCGGAACCGTAACCGTCGAACTCGACGGATTAAAGCTGCCCCAAGCCCCGCCCAAGGTGCCGCCGACATAGAAGCCGGTCCAATCGTAGGCGGGTGGGGGCGGCGGAGGCGGCACACGCGGCGCTGCTGACGCCGGCACAACAATTGCCGCTGCCACGCCGCCGGCTGCCAGTGCGGTGATTATCTTAAGCCGCATCGGTTGCCCCAGGTGCCGACTCGGGCACCAACGAAATCATATAATCCTGTGCCACTCCATCCTGCCTGGTTTGATTGTGGAGAGGGTGTGTCGGTTCTGCCACAGGCGCACTGGACTCCCCGCTTTGCATTGCGGGAAGGGATCGGTACGGAAGTCGCACGCCCGGCAGCCCGTTTGGGCAGTACTAGCCGTGCTAACGGATTGATTTCGCATTGCTCGGCCACAGACCATGCCGCGCAGCATTTTAGGGGGCATTCA
>JASHOX010000215.1 GCA_030038415.1 Xanthobacteraceae bacterium | reverse complement strand
GACCGCCCCCAAGCAAAAGCGCGTTCTACTACTGTTATCATGGACTTATTGCTACGCAGAAAGCCTTCGACCAGCGCGCTGTTGAACAGAAATATTGTCTATCAGCTACGAACTGGGCTTGCCAAGCTCGTTTGCATTGCGCTTTCGATGCGGGTTGCCCATTTCATCGCCGGCGTGGAGAGAATGGTGTTGTCGCGCGCGGGCATCACGGCCGGCCTGCTGATGGAAGTTGTCAACTTGGCCCCAGCGCTGTGGATTTTCATGTCAAACCTACTGAAATCGGGTGGTCATCGTAAACGATGCCGAACCTAACCATGAGGGCTGTGCATAGACAAGCGGCGGCGGATCGCCAAAGCTATTTTTCAAAAATTGTTTCTGGTGGCGCTGACGGATTGTTTTTGTTTGATCGTGCCTGACGACTTGCTTCGAATTCATCCACGGCTTTATGACGCCGAGAACTCGAGCGGACTTGCCCTCGTCTGACCTTGGCGTCCCGGCGCTTCGCCGGCAGCCAGCCGGAAGATTTGCGCGGTCGACTTCTGTTTGGAATAGCGCAGTCGTCCCACCGGCGGCTCGGCAGCGTTGCCATCCTCGGCATCGTGATCGGGAGCCTCGGGCCAATTTGGCTTCGTTTCGCAATTGCGGCGCCACTTCCTGGCTTGGCTGTGCTGGGCGGGCGGCTTTACCCAGTGTTGTGGTGTCAATCGAAAAGCGGTTGAATTGACGTGAATTCCTCGATCTGATCGGCTTTAGTTCGTGATCACACCGTGCCGATGCGAGGCAGCCGGAGGCCCGCTCGGCGTTATCCAGCGGGAACTGGCCGATACCATCTGTATCGGAGTGATCGTGATCCAATGAGGCCGATGTTGTTGCAAAATGGAAACCCGAAATCGCTGCGCCAGGCCCTGATCGATGCGCCCGACACCGCGGCACGATTTTTTTGGGGCATCAAGGGCAGTGCCTGCCTTGGCGATATTCGCCACGGATCACGCCTGGGGACGCGGCTGTCGCCGCTTGCTGGGCGATCGGTCGTCCTGGCAACGCGCAATCAACTGGTCACTGCGCTCGCGCTCATTGAGCTCGACGGCCTGGTAGGTCGGCTGACGTTGTGCCCGCCGGACGTGAGCCGCGAACAGCTGTTGGCGGTGGCCAAGGTCGCCCAAGCCGATGGGGTCGTGTCGGATTATCCGCAGCCTGATCCGAGCATCCAAAACTGGGTGCAGATTGGCTTTGAGCCGCAGCGCACCGTCGCCATCCAAAATCCGCCTGACCAGTATGCCACCGAGTGGATTCTTTTGACCTCGGGTACGTCAGGCACGCCCAAGCTGGTGGTTCACAACCTTGCCAGCCTGAGCGCCGCCATCAAGCCCAGCGCCAGCGACGCGGACCAAATCGTATGGGGCACCTTCTACAATATTTGTCGCTATGGTGGACTGCAGATCCTGCTGCGTGCCGTGCTCGGCGGCGCATCGCTGGTTCTCTCCGACAGCGCCGAATCGCCGGGGGATTATCTCGGGCGTCTTGCGCAACACCGCGTCACGCATCTCTTGGGCACACCAACCCATTGGCGCCGCGCCTTGATGAGCCCGCACGCGGCAGACATCGCGCCGCGCTATGTGCGGCTGTCCGGCGAAATCGCCGATCAATCAATTCTCACTGCGCTTCGCCAACATTACCCAGGTGCCATGGTCGCCCATGCCTTCGCCTCGACCGAAGCCGGCGTGGGACTCACGGTGAACGATGGGTTGGAGGGCTTTCCAGAAAGCTTCTTGCAAGATGCCGGCACAGCCATCGAACTGAAAATCAAGAACGGCTCGCTCCACATCCGTTCGGCGGGCACGGCGGCGGGCTATCTGGGCGGAGGCGAACTGAAAGACCAACAAGGCTTTGTCGATACCGGCGATGCGATCGAACTCCGCAATGGGCGCTACTACTTCCTGGGGCGCGTCAGCGGTGTCATCAATGTCGGCGGCCAGAAAGTGCATCCCGAGGAGGTCGAGACTGTTATCAACCGGCATCCCCGGGTGGAGATGTCGCGCGTGCGGGCAAAAAAGAATCCGATCACGGGTTCGATTGTTGTTGCCGACATTGTTCTGAAGAAGACCGATTGTCAGGCGTTGGCGAGCGCCGACGGTGCGACCCTTAAGTCTGAGATATTAAGCATGTGCAGCACCGAGCTGCCCAGACACAAGGTGCCGGTAACGATCAACATCGTGGCCGCGCTGTCGGTTGGCGCCACTGGCAAGTTGGCCCGGCATGATTTTTGAATGGTTTTCCGCGGATAGTTTCGGCGCAAGGCCAATCGCTTACCGGCCCGGCGTTAATCGATCTTGATGACCCTATTCGCCCGCGCCCGAGCGTTAACCGCCACCAACAATGGATTATTTGCGATCCCCGCCTTGATTGTGTTTTCTCGCGACGAAAGCTACTACATGGCGTTGCCGTAGTGCGGAGTAGGCAAGAGGATGTGCGGGATTATTGGTGTGGTCGGAGGCGGGCCGGCAGCGCCTCAGCTGATTGATGCACTGCGACGGCTGGAATATCGCGGCTATGACTCCGCCGGCGTCGCCACCCTCGAACACGGCGCGCTGACGCGACGGCGCGCCGAGGGCAAGCTCAAGAACCTCGAAGCGCGGCTCCTGCGCGAGCCGCTGTCCGGCACTATCGGCATCGGCCATACCCGCTGGGCAACGCATGGTCGTCCGTCGGAAACCAATGCCCATCCGCATGCCACCGATCGGCTCGCGGTGGTGCACAATGGCATCATCGAGAATTTTGCCGAGCTGCGGCAGGAGCTCGAAGCTGCCGGCGCCAAGTTCGCAAGCGATACCGATACTGAAGTTATTGCGCATCTGGTCACCGCGGAGATGAAGCGTGGTGCGGCGCCGGTCGAGGCGGTCCGCAAAGCCCTGCCACGGTTGCGCGGCGCCTTCGCACTCGCCTTCTTGTTCGCCGGCGAGGAAAATCTTTTGGTCGCCGCACGCAAGGGGTCGCCGCTGGCGATCGGCTTTGGCGACGAGGCGATGTTCGTCGGGTCCGATGCGATTGCGCTTGCCCCGTTCACCGATACGGTGAGTTATCTCGAGGACGGCGATTGGGTGATCGTCACCCGGCAAGGCGCCGAAATTCATGATGCCGCCGGACAGATCGTGCAGCGTCCGGTGCTGAAATCACAAGCCTCCATCCTGCTCATCGACAAGGGCAATCATCGCCATTTCATGGCCAAGGAAATTCACGAGCAGCCGGAGGTCGTCGGCCATACGCTGGCGCATTACTTCGACATGACCGCGGAGCGGGTGGCGCTGCCGGGCAAGCTGCCGTTCGATTTTAGCAAGCTCAGCCGCATTTCGATCGCCGCCTGCGGCACGGCCTATTATGCCGGCATGGTGGCGCGCTATTGGTTCGAACGTTTCGCCAATCTTCCCGTCGAGGTCGATATCGCTTCCGAATTCCGCTACCGCGATGTGCCGCTGAGCGACGGCGACCTCGCCATCTTCGTCTCGCAGTCGGGCGAGACCGCCGATACACTGGCCTCGCTACGCTATGCCCGCGAGCACAAGCAGCACACTCTGTCGATCGTTAACGTGCCGACCTCGACGATCGCGCGGGAAAGCGATGTGGTGATGCCAACGCTTGCCGGCCCCGAGATCGGCGTCGCTTCAACCAAGGCCTTCACCTGCCAACTGGCGGCGCTGGCGGCGCTGGCGGTTGCGGCCGGCCGCGCCCGCGGCGTGCTTGATGCGAGTGCAGAGAAAAAGCTCGCCCACGCGCTGATCGAGGTGCCGCGCCATCTCAATGAGGTCCTGGCGCTCGAGCCACAAATTGAAACCCTGACCCGAGATCTCGCCAAGGTACGTGACGTGCTTTATCTCGGTCGTGGCACGAGCTTTCCCCTAGCGCTGGAAGGCGCGCTGAAGCTTAAGGAAATCTCCTACATTCACGCCGAGGGCTATGCTGCCGGCGAACTCAAGCACGGTCCGATCGCGCTCATTGACGAGAA
>JASHOX010000214.1 GCA_030038415.1 Xanthobacteraceae bacterium | reverse complement strand
CTGCTCTCCCGTTCTACTCGAACAGATCGCCTTGGATTACCCGGAAGGCCTTCCGGCGCTCGACGAGAGTGATCTTGTGCGCCACAGCAAAAGTGCGCAGGCCATGTCGGTTTAGGGTCGAAGTCGGTCTTCGAAGGATGTAGTGGGCACTTCCGCTTTCCCCTCTCATAGCGACCGGATACCGGACATCGCAGCAGGTCAGTTTGGTGCCAAACCCAGACATCCGGCTTTGGCGTCAGTAGTATTTGGTAGGTGGCCTTAGTGGCATTACCGCTCCGGCGTCGCCAACCGGCACTGTGTGGGATCGGGAAAATGGGCGATCGCCCCCGCAGACAACGGTGCACGCTCGCTGAGAGTGTCGGTGGCACTGCACGCCTGGAGACAAATCGATTTCGCGTTGTGATATGATTACGGCGAGCCCGATCCCTTACTGGCCCTGCAAAATCGAACCCGACGTTGGAATACGAGAGTTCTTTTCGATCCTGGTGACTGGGAAAGCCGTGTCGAATCTTGAGACATTCGACTTCATCATCATTGGCGCCGGTAGCGCCGGCTGCGTTCTCGCCAATCGTCTGACGGCGTTGGGCAGGCATCGCGTACTTCTCCTCGAAGCGGGCCCCAAAAATTGGCACCCATGGCTTCATATTCCGCTCGGGTTCGGCAGGCTCTTTACCGACGAGCGGTATAACTGGTGCTACGAGACCGAACCGCAACCCGGTTGCCACAATCGCAATATCATCGCACCGCGCGGGAAGGTTCTGGGCGGCTCCAGTTCGATCAACGGATTGATCTACATCCGCGGACAGGCGGAAGACTTCAACCATTGGCGGCAGCTCGGCAATGCAGGTTGGAGTTTCGACGATGTCCTACCGTATTTCCGCAAAGCCGAGGATAACGAACGCGGCGCCGACGAATTCCATGGCGTTGGCGGACCGCTCGGCGTTTCGGACCTGCGCGACCGGCATCCGCTTGCCGTCGCCTATGTCGAGGCGGCGGTGCAATGCGGTTATCCGCGCAACGATGATTTCAACGGCGCGGCGCAGGAAGGCGCCGGTTATTATCAGACCACCATGCGCAACGGCGTGCGCTCATCGACCGCGGCCGGTTATCTCAAGGAGGCGCGGCGGCGCGCCAACTTCAAGGTCGTGCCTGAAGCGCTCGCTATGCGCATCGTCTTCGATGGTCGGCGCGCGATCGGCGTGGACTATCTTACCGGCGGCGACAAACGCAGCGCCCGCGCCAATGCCGAGGTAATTGTCGCTTCGGGTGCTTTCAATTCGCCGCAACTTTTGCAGCTTTCCGGAGTCGGACCGGCGGAACTTCTGAGATCGCACGGCATTGCCGTGGTGACCGATGCGCCAGGCGTCGGCGAGGATCTCAACGACCACATTTCCGGCCGCATCATGTTGCGCTGCAAGGGCACGACCACGGTCAACGCTGTGACGCGCAACTGGAGCACTAAGCTAGCTTATGGCCTGCACTACATTCTCACACGCCGCGGCTATCTTGCCGTACCTGCGGTCTCGTCAGCGGTCTTCATCCGCGCACTGCCAACCTCGGCAACACCGGATTCGCAATGCTCGATTTCGCTGTTCTCGGCGCAGACCATCGGCAGTGACCTGCATCCGTTCCCCGGTGTGACCGGCAATTGCGTGTTGCTGCGGCCGGAGAGCCGCGGCTATGTGCGCATCAAATCCGCCGATCCGCGGCAGGCCCCTGCCATCCACCCGAATTATCTGTCGACGCGCAAGGACTGCGAGACGATCGTGGCCGGCGTCAGCGCGATGCGCCGGATCTTCCGCGCGCCCGCCATGGCCTGTTACATCGCCGAGGAGATCGAGCCCGGAGCGCAGTGCGATAACGACGACGAACTTCTCGATTTCATCCGTCGCCGCGGCTCCACCACCTATCATCCCGTCGGCACCTGCCGCATGGGCCAAGATAACAAGGCTGTAGTTGACGAACGGCTGCGCGTACGGGGTCTCTCGGGCCTGCGCGTGGTCGATGCCTCGATCATGCCGGCAGTCGTTTCCGGCAATACCAACGCCGCGACGATCATGATTGGCGAGAAGGGCGCCGACATGATCTTAGAGGACACGAAAGCCGCGTGACGGCCTTTACGATTTGTCCATCGCGTTGTCAGCGACAAGCTCCGCGCCGTTGATGTAACTTGCGGCGTCCGAGACCGCAAAGACGATGAGATTGGCGATTTCCTCGGGCATGCCCCAGCGCGTATCGCGCGCGCCTTGATTGGTCGACCACTGTGCGCGTTCGCGCGCGGCGTCCTCCGGGCTGAGCTTGCACTTGGCCATTTCGCGTTCCCATTTGGCGAAACGCTCCGGCGTATGGATGAAACCCGGGATGACGCAATTGACACGGATGTTGTGCGGCGCAAGCTCGTTGGCCAGCACCTTGGAAAACCGGATCTCGGCCGCCTTCGCCGGCCCCGTGCACGACGACAAAAACGGCGGGTTTAGTGTCATGATCCCGGTCTCGCCGCTGACATTGACGATACGGCCGCCGCCTTGCGCGATCATCATCGGCACGACGCGCTGGCAGATACGGAATTGCGCGAAGAAATTGATCGCCATGCCCTCGACAAGCTCCTGGTCAGTCACTTCGAGAAACGGCTTGTAGGTGCCGGTGCCAGCATTATTGACGAGGATATCGATGCGCCCGAGCTTTTCGCCGACGATGCGCGGGACCGTTTCGATCTGCTCAAGTTTGGTCACGTCCAGCTGATGCGTCTGGATCTTCGCCTGCGTGGTCTGCATGATGTCACGCGCCGCTTCGGCAAGCGCCATTTCCCGTCGCGCACAGATAAGAACCTGCACGCCTTCGCGCGCCAGCGCGCGAGCCGTCTCAAGGCCAATTCCCCTGCTCCCGCCGGTGACGAGCGCGGTCTTGCCCGCAAGCCTGAGTTCCATGGCTTAAGTTCCTCCCAGCATGTGAGATTTGTCGTCCTGCCTAAGCGACACATTGTTACATAATTGCATCGCCCAATGACGGTGAGAAGCTAAGTCGGCAAATCGCATTGCCCACTTCGGCCCACGCCGGCGGCGCTGGGACGCGACACTCGCGCGCACCAATCGAGTCTGGGCTTTCGCTAAGATGCGCTTTCCGGTTGGCGCAGCGGCAGCTATAATACGTCGCAAGATCCAAGAAACTTCGACAAGCAATTGGGAGTGACGCAAGACCCACAGGGAGGAATTCCAAATGTCATTGACACGCCGCCAAGCGCTGGCGTCTGCCGGCGTCGCCGTAGTCGCAAGCAGCCTAGCCAAGCCCGCGATCGCCGCCAACGAACCGATCCGCGTAGGCTATCTACCGGCACTCACCGGCCCCTCGTCATCCACCGGCATCGGCATCACCCGCGGGACCGAATTGGCGGTTGCCGAAATCAATGCCGCCGGTGGCATCGACGGGCGGCCGCTCGAGCTGATCACCCGCGACACCCAGAGCGATCCTACCAAGGCGGTGAACGCCGCTGCCGAACTCGTCAATCAGCAGCAGGTCAAGGTGGTTCTCGGGCCACTCAATTCCGGCGAATCGCTTGCAGCCGTGCCCATGCTGGCGCGCTCGAAGACCTTGCAGGTCCATCCGTGCTGGGTCGACAGCCTGACCGATCCGGCGAAATACCCGATGTGTTTCCGCAACGCGCCAACCAATCAGCAGATCGGCGGCGCCGCGAACGGTTACGTCGTGGATGTGCTCAAGCACAAAAAAGTCGCGGTGATCAGCGATACGACCGGCTATGGCACCGCTTCCGTCAACGCCTACGTTCCGATGCTCAAAACGAAGGGCGCCGAAGTCGTCTATCAGGGCAACGTCGATGCCGCCAATCCTGACCTCAAGCCCGAACTGTTGCGCATGCAGTCCGCTGGCGCCGAAGCGATCATGCCATGGAGCGTGAACGCCGGTTTTCTCTCGCGCATCATCAACACCCGCGGCGACATGGGATGGGATGTGCCGATCGTCGGCCAGACCACGCTCGGCTCCGGCCAGACCAAGGACCTTCTGGAAAAACCGGAATACTGGGCAAAGGTCTATCCCAATAATTTCCGCCCGGTCTGCTACGCGCCGGGCGGCAAGCTGCCGGAGCGCACCGCCGCATTCCTCGACCGGTTGAAGAGCGCCAAGATCGACCTGAGCGATACGCTGTTGTGGTGGATCGCGCTAGGCTACGACTCGCCGCGGATGATCGCCGAGGCGATGAAGGCCGTCGGTCCTGAGCCCGACAAGATCGTCGGCTATCTCAACAAGCTCAAGGGATTCCCGGGCGTCTACGGCGACATCTCGTTTACTCCCGAGCAACACAACGGCTATCCCGACGGCGAAGTGGTGATGGTCGAAGCCAATTCGCTCAAGGACGGCGCGTTCAATTTGGCTCCCGGCTATAGCACTTGAGCGATGATCCAATCGATCGTCTTGTCGGGGGTGGCGATCGGTAGCATCTACGCCCTGATCGGCATAACTTATAACGTGATGTTTTCGGCCTCGCGCGTGTTCAGCTTCACCGCTGGCACGCTCGGGATGATCGGCGGGGTGCTGGGTTCGCTGTTCATCGCCCGGATGGGGATGCCGGTCGCCGCCGGTCTCCTTCTTGCGCTCGTCGGCGGCGCCGTTCTCGGCATCGTCACCGAGATCGTCGCCGTGCGGCCGGTATTGCGAAGTCTCGACCAGCATCTCTATGTGCTCTCGACGCTGGCGCTGGCGCTGATGGTGCAGCAGTTCGTCGCCATCGAATGGGGCACCGACGCGCGCCCTTTTCCACGGCTGCTCCCCACCGCCCGTACCGACTTCGATCAGCAGTTCTGGCTGCCCATGCTGGCCTGCATCGTGGTGATCGTCGGGCTGGAATTGCTCTATCGTTACACGCTGGTCGGCCGCGCCTTCCTGGCGATCGCGGAGGATAATTTCGCCGCCCGCGCGCTCGGCCTGCCGGAACGCGGCTTGCGCATCGCGAGTTTTGCACTCGCCGGAGCGATCGGCACCCTGGCGGGGTTCGCTGGCGGTGAGTTGCTACTTGCCTTCTTCGGCAACGCGCCAATGCTGACCTTCTACGGCTTCATCCCGGTGGCGCTGGGCGGCATGGGCAATAATCGTGGCGCTGTCGTCGCCGGGCTTCTGCTCGGGCTGTTTCAGCAGACCGCGAACTTTTTGATCGGTGGCATCTTCGCATCGGTGGCGGTCTTCACGGTGTTCATCCTTGTCCTGTTGATGCGCCCGGAGGGTCTCGCCGGCGTCACCGCCCAGCGGCGCGTGTAATGGACACACAGGCCGCACAATTGCGCTCAAGCCGTGCCGGCGCATCCGGCTTGGGCGCGACCGGTGGGGTGCTGCCGTTTTTGGCGCTGCTCGCTGTCGGCGCCGCGCTGCCGCTGTTCGTCGGCGGCTATTGGGGTCTGATTGCCACGCGCGCATGCATCTATTGGGTGCTGGTGTCTGGACTCAACCTGGTTGTCGGCTTCGCCGGCCAGATTGCGATCGGCTGGGTCGCGCTGCTCGCGCTCGGCGCGTACACGGCGAGTGTGCTGACGGCCGGCACGGCAGTGCCGGAGCTTTCGCCTTATCTGGCTTTGGTGATTGCGGCGGCAGTCGGCGCCGTGTTCGGCCTGATTGTCGGGCTGCCGGCGCTCCGCCTGCGCACTTTCTACTTTGCCATCACGACGCTTGGCTTCGCCACCATCGTCAACCAGGTCGCATTGGCTTGGCAAAGCGTGACCGGCGGAGGCGTAGGAGTTGCCGGTCCGATCTTTCCGGATCCGTTCTCGTCCAAGTGGGGTTTCTATTATTTCTGCTTCGGCTTGGCGGCGATTTGCACCTGGATGACGGCGAATATCGCGGCGAGCCGCTTCGGCCGCGCGCTGACCGCGATCCGCGATGCCGAAGTCGCAGCCGAAGCATGCGGTATCGCGAAGCCCGCGTTACTGACCGCGGTATTCCTGTTCAGCGGCGCGGTCGCCGGAATTGCCGGCGCGCTGTTCGCATCGTTGCAGTCCTACATCACGCCAGACGCATTCCCGCTCGACCTGTCGATCCTGTTCTTCATTGCCGTCCTGATCGGCGGCCGCGGCTCCATTCTCGGGCCGTTGCTCGGCACTATCCTTCTCACCGCGCTGCCGGAATTCGCCGCGCCGCTAGTTGCATGGTCCACGTTTCTCTATGCGGTCCTCCTGCTCGTCATCGTGCTGGCGATCCCCGGCGGCATTGCCGAGATCCTCGATTTCAAGAACCGCCGTCCGCTCGAAAGCCACCGCGCGATCGTCCCGCAGCCCGATCTCCTACCCGGCCTCATTGGCACGCCAACAGATGGCGGCGCCCTCACATTGGAGCAGGTGGCGCTGAGTTTCGGCGGCGTGCAGGCAATCGACGGACTCGATCTCGAGATCCGCCCCGGTCAGGTGCACGGATTGATCGGCCCCAACGGCAGCGGCAAGACCACGACACTCAACGTGATCTCCGGCTACTACCTGCAGCAGCGGGGCGCAGTCAGGCTCAACGGCACGGTATTGCGGGCGCTGGCGCGCAACAGGCGCGCGCATATGCGCATAGCGCGGACATTCCAGACGCCGCGCATCGTCGGCTCCGCCTCGGTGCTGCAAAATGTGATGATCGGCGGCACCATCGACGGTAAGGGCACATTCGTGGAGTCATTACTATCGCTGCCGCGCCATCACCGCGACGAAGTCATGCTGCACGACACGGCCACGCTGGCATTGGCGGCAGTTGGGCTGGAGCGTCTCGGTGGCGTGCGCGCCGACCGGCTGCAGCACAGCGAGTTGCGATTTATCGAGATTGCCCGCGCCTTGATGCTGCGCCCCGCTTATCTGTTGCTCGACGAGCCGGCGGCCGGGCTGTCGGCGGAGGAGATCAAGCGGCTCGGCGCGTTGTTGGTGGCGATCGCCCAAGCCGGCACTGGCGTGCTCGTCGTCGAGCATCACCCCGATCTGATTTTTGATATTTGCCACCACGTTACCGTGCTCAATCTTGGCAAGAAACTCGCGGCTGGGACTCCGACCGAAATCCGTTCACACCCGGAGGTGGTCAATGCCTATCTCGGCGGCTGAACCGCTGCTGGAGGTGGGGGGCCTCTCCAGCGGCTATGGCAAGATCGTCGTCCTGCATGGCATCGATCTGACGATAGGGCCGGGCGAAGTGGTGGCGCTCCTTGGCCCCAATGGTGCCGGCAAGACCACGCTGTTGCGCGCGGTGTCGGGGCTGCTGCCGTGGTCGGGCAGAGTGCGCTTCGCCGGCCGCGATCTTTTTGGCGCAAGTGCGCGCGATACCGTGCAAGCGGGGCTCGCTCACGTCATCGAGGGGCATCGGGTATTCACGCAGCTTGCGGTGCAGGACAATCTCCTGCTTGCCGCCTACGACCTGCGGCGCCACGAGCGCGCCGCGCGCGTCGAGGAGGCGCTCGAGCTTTTTCCTGAAATCGCCGGCAAGCGCCACGAACGCGCAGCCGCACTCTCGGGCGGCCAGCAGCAAATTCTGGCGGTGGCGCAGGGCTTGGTCAGGCGGCCGCGTCTGCTCATGCTGGATGAACCCTCCGCTGGCCTGTCGCCGATCCTGGTGGATCGCGTGCTTGTGGTTGTGCAGCGGCTGCGCAAGGCCGGCACCGCAGTACTGCTGGTTGAACAGTTGATCGAGAAGGCGCTGGCTCTCGCCGATCGCGTCTACGCGCTCGCGCGCGGATCGATAGTGTTGGAAGCAAGAACGAGCGAGGCCGATCTACCAACCCGGCTGGAGCATGCTTATTTGGCTACCGCCAAGCACTAAAGTGCGGCCCGATTGGTGCAATTCAACTCGATGGCCGTCGAGAGGTTTCCCTGATGGATCTTGGTTTGCAAGCCTGCAAGGCCCTCGTTGTGGGCGCCAGCAAGGGACTTGGTAAGGCCTGCGCCAAAGCGCTGGCAAGCGAGGGCGCCCGGGTGTTCGTCTGTTCGCGCAACGCAGAAGAGCTCACGCGAGCGGCGACGGAGTTGGGCGCCGTCGGCTATTCCGCAGCCGACGTTTCGCGGCCTGAAGACGTAAAGCGCGTTGTGGCCGAGGTCGTTGGCGCATTGGGGGGTCTTGATTGCCTTGTCACAAACGCTGGCGGCCCGCCGACCGCCCCGTTTGAAAAGACCAGCGACGGC
>JASHOX010000213.1 GCA_030038415.1 Xanthobacteraceae bacterium | reverse complement strand
ATTATCCGACACCGGACGGCACCTGCATTCGCGACTATATCCATGTCAGCGACTTGACGCGCGCGCATTCGGATGCGCTGCGTTACCTGCGTTCCGGCGGCGCCTCGCTGACGCTCAATTGCGGCTACGGCCACGGCTTCTCGGTGCTGGAAGTAATCGAGACGGTGAAACGGGCGTCGGGGATCGACTTCAAAGTCGACTACGCCGCGCGGCGCGAGGGCGACCCCGCACGCATCGTCGCCGGCAGCGAACGAATCCGCGCCGCACTAGGCTGGCAACCGCGTTTCGACGATCTTTCCATCATCGTCGCGCACGCGCTCGATTGGGAACGCAAGCTCATGACCCGCCGTGCGATCGGACGATTGCAAAGCGTCGGTTTGCCCCGCGACGCCGCAGAAGCGGCGGGCGCTAAGCGCCCCGCTTAAGCGGCAGGCACGCGGCGAAATCTCTCGTCAAATCAAGACCAAGCGCCGAATTCACTTGAAAACACGCCGCCGGGCGGGCATGAACGCGCACCTCCCTATTGCGACATAACGCCCGCGCGGGCAAAACGGGGCAGCATGAAAGCCGTCACGGCCGGTTCCTTAGACGACTATTCGACCGTCGCGCTGGTTCGCCGCCTGCTGCTCGACGAAGCGCTGGAATACTGGCCGCGCTACGCCGTTGCTTTTGCACTGATGGGCATTGCCGCCGCCGCCACGGCGCTGACCGCCTATCTGCTCGGCACCATGACCAACGAAGCCTATGTCAGTCACAATTTTCACGGCATCGTCGTCATCGGCCTCATTGCCATGGTGATCTTCGCGGCCAAGGGTTTTGCCACCTACGGTTCCGCAGTGCTGTTGTCCTCGATCGGCAACAGCATCATCGCTAATAATCAACGGCGTCTGTTCGACAAGCTGTTGCACGAGGACATCGGCTTTTTCGCCGACCGTCATTCCTCAGAGTTCATCGCGCGACTGACCACCGGCGCCGCCGCCGTCAGCCAGGTGATCAATCTCCTCATCACCGCGATCGGCCGCGATCTGATGTCGCTGATCGGCCTGACGATCGTGATGGTGATCCAGGATCCGATTATGGCGCTGGGCGGCTTCATCATGGCGCCGCCGGCGTTCTTCTTCCTGCGCAAGCTCATTCGGCGGGTGCGCGGCATCGCGCGCATGCAGTTCACCGGAGGCACCCGCATCATCGAGACCATGCAAGAGGCGCTGCAAGGCATGCGCATGGTCAAGGCCTTCGCGCTGGAAGACGAGATGAAGCGGCGGCTGGAGAAAAGCGTCGCCGACGTGCAGCACGAATCCAACAAGATGGCCCGCGTCGCCAACCGCGCCAGCCCGCTGATGGAAATGCTTGGCGGCTTCACCGTGGCGCTGGCGACCATCTACGGCGGCTACCGCGTCATCGAGACCGGCGCGACGCCGGGCGAGTTCGTCTCCTTCATGGCGGCGTTTTTGCTCGCCTACGAGCCGGCCAAGCGGCTCGCGCGGCTCAATATCGACCTCAACAACAGTCTCGTCGGCGTGCGGGTGCTGTACGAAGTGATCGACAGCCCGCCGGGCGAGCCGAATGACGACCACCTGCCGCCGCTGCAGTTGACGACCGCGCGCGTCGAATTCGACGACGTGTATTTTTCCTACCGCAGCGACACGCCGGTGCTCCACGGCATGAGCTTCGTCGCCCAGCCGGGTAAGGTCACCGCATTGGTCGGCCCCTCGGGCGGCGGCAAGTCGACGGTGCTCAATCTCCTCTTACGCTTCTACGACGTCGGTTCCGGGCGGGTGCAGGTCGACGGCCAGGATATTGCCACCGTGTCGCGCGGCTCGCTGCGGCAGCAGATCGCCTATGTCGGCCAGATCGTCCACCTGTTTCGCGGCACGATCCGCGACAACATCGCGCTCGGCAAGCTTGACGCCGGTGACGCCGCCATCGTCGCCGCCGCCAAGGCCGCGCATGCGCATGATTTTATCATGAGCTTTCCGGCCGGCTACGATACCCCGGTCGGCGAGCACGGCATGCAGCTGTCCGGCGGCCAGCGCCAGCGCATCGCCATCGCTCGCGCGCTGATCAAGGATTCGCCGATCATTCTGCTTGACGAAGCGACGGCGTCGCTCGATTCGGAATCCGAGCGCAACGTGCAGGAGGCGATTGCCGAACTGTGCAAGGGGCGCACCACGCTGGTCATCGCCCACCGGCTGTCGACGATCATGCATGCCGACAGCATTCTCGTGGTCGAGAACGGACTCGTCGTCGAGTCCGGCCGCCACGACGAATTGCTGCGCAAGGGCGGCCGTTACGCCTCGTTCTATCGGCTGCAGCTCAAGGAGCAGTCGGCGCCGCCGCTCGAGCCGGTCGCCGCAATCGCGTCGTCGGCTTAATAATCGTCAGTGGAATGTCGGATTGACGCGATAGTGCGTAAGCGATAAGCCCGCGCGTTCTTCTCTCCAGCGGCAGATTTAAATCATGAGCATCGACGCTAAAAACTATGTCATCCCGCAGCCGCCGCAGGCTGCGATCCCAGTCGCCGGCACCGATAAATTTTTTCCGGTGCGCCGGCTGTGGTGCGTCGGCCGCAATTATGTCGAGCACATCAAGGAGATGGGCAACGACGTGCGCGAACCGCCGTTCTTCTTCGCCAAGCCGGCCGACGCTATCGTGCCGGACGGCGGCACCGTGCCTTATCCGTCGCTGACCAAGGACATGCACCACGAGGTCGAGCTCGTCGTCGCGCTGAAAGGCGGCGGCCGCAATATCAAGCCGGAGAAGGCGAATGATTGCATCTACGGCTACGGCGTCGGCATCGATCTCACCCGCCGCGACCTGCAGATCGCCTCGCGCGACATCAAGCGGCCGTGGGAAGTCGGCAAGGCGTTCGACCATTCGGCGCCGTGCGGGCCGCTCAAGCCGGCCGCCGCGATCGGTCATCCGTCGAAGGGCCGCATTACGCTTTCGGTAAACGGCAAAGTGCGCCAGGACGGCGATCTCAATCAGATGATCTGGAACGTGCCGGAGATCATTTCGAAATTGTCGGAGATGGTCGAGCTGGCGCCAGGCGATATTATCATGACCGGCACGCCGTCGGGAGTGGCCGCCACCGTCGCCGGCGACAAGATCGAGTGCGTGATCGAGGGCGTCGGCAAGCTCAGCGTCACGATCGGGCCGCCGCTGAAATAATTCCGTCATCGTTGAGATGGCGAGGCGGTCGCCCGGCGCCGGTGGGCGCGCGCACAGGCCGGGCATTGAGCGCACGGCTCCGTGAAACCGACCGCTATTTGCGCCAAGTCAAAGCGCCGTCATACGACGCCAGCCATAAAGGCATGCAGTAGGCGTTGATTCGCTGAGATTTTAGCCGTCGGAACTCGAATCTATCTGCGGCGTTGAGACGGCACCACAATCGATTGGAGCTGACCATGGGCGCCCGGCGTGTCACCTTACGCGTTCAACCTCCGATGCCGTTCGGCGACGTTGCGCTGGTACCGGCGCCCTTGAGCGGACGGCCGGAAGCCGACATGGCGCGTGCCATGGCGGCGGCGCTGGCCGATGTCGAGGCGCCGACCGCGGCGGACGTCTACAATCGTCTGCGCCAGGCTTTTCCGATGGCGCCGTTGAGCGCGCGGGTGGCCGCCTTGTCGGCGCTGATGGATCGGCTGCGCCGGCCGGCGCATTGATCACCACTTCATAATCCAAGATAGGCGCTGCGCACGCGGTCGTCGGCCAATAATTCGGCGCCGCTGCCGGTCAGCGTGATCCGGCCGTTTTCCAACACATAGGCGCGGCTCGCGAGTTTCAGCGACAGCGCCACATTCTGCTCGACGACGACACAGGTGATACCTTCGCGGTTGAGAGCGCCGATGGTGTCGAGCACGCCGCGCGCGATCGCCGGCGCCAGGCCGAGCGACGGCTCGTCGAACATGATGAGCTGCGGCGCACCCATCAGACAGCGCGCGATAGCGAGCATTTGCTGCTCGCCGCCAGACAGCGTCCCCGCCGGCTGGCCCGCCCGCTCGGCCAGTCTGGGAAACAGAGCAAACGCGCGGTCGCGGTTCTTCGCCCGATCGGCGCGGGCGCGCGGCAACATGGCCCCGATGTCGAGATTCTCCTCCACCGATAGCGTCGGAAACACCTGACGCCCCTCCGCCACCTGGCCGATGCCGAGATTGCAGACACGATGGCTCGGCCAGCCGGCTATATCGACGCCGCGAAACGAAATGCGGCCGCGCAGCCTGCGCTGCATTCCGGCCAATGCGCGGATGAGCGTCGTCTTGCCGGCGCCATTGGCGCCAACAATGGCGACAATGGCGCCCTCCGCGATTTCGAGCGACACGCCATCGAGCGCCTGGACATCGCCGTAGAATACGTCAAGGTTTTCGACGGCGAGCATCACATAGTCTCCGCGCCGAGATAGGATTGCACCACCGCCGGGTCGCGCACGACCGCTTGCGGCGTGCCTTCGGCGATCGCCACGCCATGATCGAGCACCAAGACGCGCGAGGCGAGCGCCATCACCGCGCGCATGACGTGCTCGATCAATAGAACGGTCACGCCGGTGTCGCGGTTGAGCGTGCGTAAGGTCGCGACCATGCGGTCGGTCTCGGTCGGGCGCAGCCCCGCCATGACTTCATCGAGCAGCAAAAGCCGCGGATCCGTCGCGAGCGCGCGGGCGACTTCGAGCCGTTTGCGGTCCGGCAGCGTCAAGGTGGCGGCGCGCTGATGGCGCTTATCAAACAGGTCGAGCCGGCGCAGCAGGTCACGAGCGTGCTCGCGCGCCGCGCCGACGCCGCGACGATGCAACAGCGCGCCGACGACGACATTGTCCTCCAAGCTGAGCGCCGGAAACGGCCGCACCAGCTGGAAGGTGCGGGCGATGCCGCGCCGGCAAACAGCGTCGGCGCTCAAGCCGCCGATCGGCTCGCCGGCAAAGACGATGGCGCCATCGTCCGGGGTCGTCGCGCCGGCGATCATGTTGAACAGCGTGGTCTTGCCGGCGCCGTTCGGACCGATCACGGCGAACAGCGCGCCTTCGGCAACGTCGAAGCTGACGCGATCTACCGCGAGCAAACCGCGGAATCGCTTACTGACTGCGGTGAGCGAAAGCAGCGCGGTCACGATTCAGCCTCCTTGACGCCGAGCCGCCGTGCCAGCCACGGCCAAATGCCCTCGGGCAGCGCCACGACGACGACGAGGAGGCACACGCCGTAGAACACCTGTTCCGCGCCGGGCAGATCGAGTCCCATCGCCGTGAGCGCGGTGCTGAGCGATTCGGCAAGCCCGGTGAGCACGAAAGCGCCGAGGATCGGTCCGAACAGCGTGCCGACGCCGCCGATGATCGGTCCGAGAATCATCTGGATCGACCGGGAAATATTGAACACCTGCTCGGGGAAAAGATTGTTGTAGAAGAACGCGTAAAATACGCCGGCGAACGAGGTCACCGCCGCCGAGATCGTCACCGCATACATCTTGTAACGAAAGGTATCGATGCCGGCGGCGCGGGCGGCCTCCTCATCCTCGCGAATGGCGAGCCAGAAATAGCCGATGCGGCTCGTGATCAACAGGCGGCAGAGGATGAAGGCGGCAAGCGTGGCGGCCAGCATCACGTAATAGAACATCGTCGGACTGCCGCGCAGCCGCCACGGATCGTTATGGGCATATTGCGCGACCGGCAGGAACAAGCCGGCGGCGGCGTTGACGATGCCGAGATGGTCGAAGCCGATGCGGGCGAATTCGGCAAACGCGATGGTGAGGATGGCGAAATAGACTCCGGTCACGCCGAAGCGAAAGGCGAGAAAACCGATGATCGCGCCGCAGGCGGCAGCGACCGGCATCGCGGCAAGCAAGCCGACCCATGGGGCGACGCCGTAGCGCGTGAACAGCACTGCCGCAACATAAGCGCCGAGCCCGGCATAGATGGCATGGCCAAGCGACAGCTGGCCGGTAAAGCCCATCATGATGTTCCAGGCCTGGCCAGTATAAGCGAGATAGAGAATGAGAATGAGAACGGTGACGAGATAGTCGCCGACGATCCAAGGCGCGATCACAAGCGCCGCAACGAGCGCGGCGAGCCAGATTCGAGTCCGCGGCGACAAGTCGCCGGCGAGACGCGCGAGCGCGGCCGACATCACGCCGGCCTCTTGCCGAGGATGCCCTGCGGCCGGAACAGCAGCACCAGGACCAGGATGCCGAAGGCGAACATGCTCTTGGCCGACGGCGTAAACAGCAGTCCGGCCAGCGCCTCAGTGAGCCCGATCAGGATGCCGCCGAGAAGCGCGCCGGGCATCGAGCCGAGCCCGCCGGTTATCACGATCACGAAAGCCAGCAGCGTGTAGGTCGGCCCAATCATCGGCGTGACGTCGACGATCAGCGTCATCATCGTGCCGGCGGCGCCGACGCAGGCGGCGCCGATGCCGAAAGTCAGCGCATAGAGCCGGTTGACGTTGAGCCCGACGACCAGCGCGCCGGTATAATTGTCGGCGCAGGCGCGGATCGCCGTTCCGATCAGCGTGAAACGGAAGAACGCGAATAGGAGCGCAGCGAACACGATCGCTGCAGCGCCGGCATAGACCTTGGTGGCGTCAACGAGCAGCGGACCGAGCTGAAAACTGTCGAAGGCATAGGCGGTCTGCACGGTGCGGGCGTCGGGACCGAAGATGATCAGCAAAACGTTGACGATGATGATCCCCAGCGCCACCAGCAGCAGGAACTGGCTGTGCTCCGGCCGGGCGATGAAGGGATTGATCAATCCCGATTGCAGTGCGTAGCCGAACACGAACAGCACCGCGGCGATCGGCACCATCATGATCAGCGGATCGAGGTGAAAGGCGGAAAACAACACGACCGCGAGAAACATCGCGATCGACATCATCTCGCCATGGGCGAAATTAACCACGCGCACGACGCCGAAGATAACCGACAGCCCGAGCGCCATCAGGCCATAGACCAGGCCGGTCAGAACCCCGCCGATGGCAACGTTAAGATAGACGTCAAACGGCACCGCAGCGGACTCAGGTACGGCTTTGATACGGCTTCAGCGGCCACTCCGGCTGGGCGTTGGAAGCTTCCTTCGGCGCCACCACCACCGGCTTGCCGTTGCGATTTTGCATCGCGCCATCCTTCACTTTGGTGTTTTGGCCCTTGGCGTCGAATGCGATACCGCCGCCGATGCTTGCATTGTCCGTGATGTTGGTTGAGCGGATGGCCTCGGCCAAGGCTTTCGGATCGGTTGTCCCGGCACGCTTGTAGGCATCGGCCGCCACCAACAGCGCTTCGAACGTGTACACGTGATTGGTATTCAGATTGACGCCGGGATAGGCCTTGGCGAGCGCCGCCTCGAGCTGCTGGGCTAGCTTTTTGTTCGGATCGAACCACGGCGCGAAGCTCAACGGGCCGTCGGCGAGCTTGCCCAGCGTCTTGAAATATTCGTCCTCGTACCAGCCGGGACCCATGCTCATGATTGCCTGCGGGGTCCAGCGCTGCTTGACCAATTCGCGCGTGATCAACATGGCGTCGTTGAGCCGGCTGACGACGAGCAGCGCGTCAGGATTGCTGGCCTTGGCCTTGGTCACCTCGACGGAGAGATCGCGTGCCGCGGGATCGTAGGCAATCTCGTCGAGAATTTTATAAGGCATGTCGAACTTCGGCATCAGCAAATTGATGCCCTTCGCCATTGCGGTGCCGAAGGTGTCGTTGACATGCATGAACACGACGGTCTTCGGCGACTGGCCGACCGCGGCGAACACTTCCTTCTGATCGGTGAAGGCGTCGCTCAAGATCATGCCCGCCGTCGGGAAATTGCGAAACACGAATTTGTAGCCCTGCTCGGTGAGCTGCGGCGCGGCGGCAATATTGACGATAAGCGGCACGCCGTTCTGCTCGGCGACTTGGGCGATCGCCAGGGTCTGACCGGAATCGAAAGCGCCGACCAGGCATTGGGCGCCGTCACTGACCATCTTGGCCGCGCGGGCGCGCGCCGTTTCGACGCTCGATTCGGTGTCGCCGTCCATGATCGCAAGTTCGGGCAGCCCAATGGATTTGAGGATCGCAGGCGCAATGGCGACGCCGCGTTGGCAATCCTGGCCAATGCCGGCCTCAAAGCCCGATCGCGGCAACAGCACGCCGACCTTCAGCGGTCCGCTTTGAGCTCGCACGATCGCAGGAGCGGCGATAGCGGCGGCGGTGACGGCAGCGCCTGCGAGCAGGCGGCGGCGGGTCGTCGGCATCGGTGTACGGTTCACGGCAAATCCTCCCTGATTTGACGAAATGCTAGGAAACTGCCGCGCCGGCGGCAAGGCTCGATTACACGGCAGAATCCGGCGCCGCCGCCCAAGGAGATGCGCGATCGGTTGCAATTTCGGCTGTCGCGTGGCGACGTCGAGGCTCCCGAACCCGCGCTCGTCCGATGCCAGACGTTCAACGCTCGCGCGATAGCCTATGGATCAGGAACGGCAGGAACAGCGGCCAGAGAATCCAGTTCAGCCACAGCATCGCGCCATACCAATCGCGCGACCGCGGCCACCGGCGCTCCCACCCCTGCGGCCACCAATCCGGCACCAAATTATCGTCGCCGGGCGGAGACAGGCCGACCACGGTCAAAGCCCGATCCGCCGGTTGCCACTCGTCCGAAATCACCGCGCCCACAAGTGGGACATGATACCGAAGGGTCATCCAAAGACGCTCACCGAACACCCAGTTTTCCGCCGTCGGTCTCTTTTTGCTGTCCCATTTAAGAATGGACTGTTGTTGTTGCTGCTTTTGTTGCTGTTGTTGCGGAACCGACAAGGCGAGTAACGTCGGCTCAAAATTCTGTCGATCCCTGGAGACAAGCGCGAAGGAAATCACCATGAGAACGAAAATCACGCCTGCAAGCCGCATCGCGCTGGTCCCATAATCGACCAGGGACCAATATAACTGATCGACAAAGCATCGGATCGCTCCAAGCAATAGAAACAGACACACCAGTAACAGCACAAAAAATGCAAATTCATACCAGGAAGGCGCTATGACCATCTCGACACTGGCGTAGAAAAATCCGGCGCACCAAAGAACGGACAGCAGGAAGGAGGCATACTCGCGGAGCGGACGGCGCAAGCGAAAGATATTTCCATTCAATGCGAATAAATAGAGCGCCAGCGGCAGCAACCAGGCGAAGCTACGGGGTGATGGATCCCGGAAAACTCCCGCAATCGTGAGACCGAGCCACACCACACCGATGGCGCACAGGCCGACAGCCAAAACATCACGCTTGCCGTTTCGTGCATGAGAGACCTGTCCAAGCATTGAACAGCGAAGACGGCCGTCACCCCGTCTCCATATTTTCCAGCTGAATCGATTTTCCTTCTGCGGCGAAGTGACGGACGGACTTCGGCTGAGCGAACGTCCTTGGCTTCAGTGCGCATGTCGCGATAATTCGCTGCGATGAATATTTGCCGCGCTTCGTCGGTGAGCCCGCGATCTCGCAGTGAGTTTTCCACCGCGAGATACGATGACATCCGGAATTCCGGGTCATTCTCCAGAAGATCGAGATAAGGACTGACCGCCGTCGCTTCACGATCAAGATACGCGTCTTTCTTGAAAGTTTCCTCCGTTTCTTCTTCTTCCAAAAACCAGGTCTTTACCGAGAAATCCAGCAAACTGACCGGGACCGGGAAACCATTATGTCCGCGCGCGCGAACATGGGGTAATTGGCTCCTAGCCACGTAGAGTTTGCTGATCTGCGCATAATCAAGGGCGACGCCGCAGTCCGCGGCTTTTTCGAGAGGCGAATGTCGACGAAAGGACGCATCCGAAATCAGCAATTCGCACAGCGTGGAATGTTGCAGATCGAGCGAGCCTGAAATCTCGGCGTGCGCCATGTTATTGGCGGTCGGCAGTGCTATGGCGGTCGCCCGCTCCCCGAAGCAGAGCGTCAGAAGTTCGCGTGGCCAGTTTATTTTTGTCTGCGGCTGGTTCGCGCTCGTCTGATCCTGCAGGTAGTCTTCGATCTTGCCGTAGATCTTGTCCGTCGCTTTCGTGCTCAGCCGCGCGAATGTGGCGATCTTGTTGCCGACCTCAATATTGCTCATGATCGCGTTCGGCAGATTTTCATCTCTTTTGCCCGCGGTTTGCGCGGATGTTCCGGCGGCAATGTTGCGCTCGAGCGGCTTGCGCACGCACAGCCCGGTCAAGTCTATCTTGATGGCTTTAAGACCGGTCGTGTCCAACATGTGGCAGCACGCCGGTACAAAGGCAAAGTTGTCGTACCACGAGCGATAGTCTTTCTCGGTAACGACCTGAATATGGTCCCTTGGAAGATTGTCCGGATCGATGACGGCCAGGCGCTGCGCCTTAGGAAGGTCATCAAGATGAGTAACGGCCAAGCGCTGTGCAAACAACCGCAATAGAGGTGCATCGACTTGCGCATCGGCGAGAAACGATATCGGCGAGCGGAACACCAGATTGCCGTCGATTTTAGAGTCGACAACCTCAATCCGCCCGTCGTCGGCCTCCGACTTCGCGATCAGATCTATTCCGGTGAGAAGCAGATCGTCTCCGATCGAGCAGTGATCGATCGAGACATTGCCGCGGACCACCATTTGCCTACGCCACCGGTTGAGAAGATTGCGGTAGTCCCCACGGCATCCCACGGGCAGGAAAAACCCGAACGGATGGATCACGAAGTGGCTCGGTCGTTCTTTTTCTTCGCATCCAGCTTCGAGGTAGCGGTCCAAGGATCGCTGCAACTGCAAGCCGGGCCAAAGCGAAAGGCTGTGACCGATCACCGACGATCTAATGACGATGCCGCGGATACGCGATGTATTGGATTCACCAATCACTTCGGCTGCATGCAAATGAAGGAAGCCGCTGCACCGCCACGACGACATGATGAAATGACCGAGTTTGCTCAAGACGATGAAGTGCTCGTTGTGGTCGGCCGGGCAAATACCGTCGTCGATGATGATCTGGCCGGATTGCCCGGCGATCAGCATCACTTCGCCCGAGATTGAAATGCCGTGAAGATGGATCAGTCCAAACTCGCCACCTGACAACGTGATCCGTCCGGCGATGGTTGCTCCGCCGACATTCTCATCGGGCTTGATGCTTTTCTGCCCGGCGTTTTCTATCGTTTTTTCAATCACCGGACGGCTGAATATGCCGACTTCGCTTTCCAGCGAGCGGCATTTGATGAAGGCCAGATCCACCTCGCCTTGGAATTGCGCCCAGGACAGTTTGACCATATCCGTGACGTTCGTACCGCGCAGGAGCACGCTTGCCGGATCGCTTTTCCGCCTGTCGCGGAACGACGACCGCCGTGGCCGAGTTCGTCCAGGCTCGCCGCCCCCTTTCGGCCATTTGCCGGTTTCGAAGATCACGCTGCCTTTGACCTTGGCGTCGCTGAGGTCGAGGGCCGCTCGTTCTGGCAATGATTCGCCGTCGACGGCGCATTCCGTGAATTCAATGCTGCCGGCCAAACGCAACCTGCGCGCCGAGATGCAGCCATTGGTCTTGACGCGGTCGCAGACCAGATCGCCGCGGATTTTGGCGTCGTCCAAAATGATCGCCAAGCGATCTGCGGCGTCGAAGCTGCATTCCGTCAACAGGATCCCATTGCCGACGGCCGTCTTTCCGAGATTTAGCGAGCCGTCGAATATGCACTTGCGGAAAGTTACGTCGCCATCAAAGTTGCAATTGGCGAAGCTGACGTCGCCGTGAAAATGGACTTCTCGTATATCGACTGTGCCGAGCTTGCTTTTACAGCCAAGGCCCGCAGCGATAATCAAATCGACCGGCTCGGTGACGTCCATCCCGACCGTTTGGCCGCCACCACACAGGCACCGGGCAAAATCCGCGGCATTCATGACAGCCCCCGTCCCCTCGTCTGGGCTTGCCACGGGATACTACTACTGGAAATTGCAGAAAATCAAATTGCAGCGACGGCGGTCAGCCTCGCCGCGCGCCGGGACAATCAGCCGCAAAACAGCTCCATCGCCGCCGCGGCGATACGGAGCAGCCTGCGATCCTCCCCGTTGCGCGCGATCAGCATCAGGCCGACCGGCAGTGCGCCGCGAGCCGCCGGCAAAGGCAGCGAAATCGCGCACAGATCGAAGAAATTGATAATCGAGGTATTGCGTAATACGGCCGCGTTGCGCGCCGCGAAAACCTTTTCGTCGGCGACCTCCGCGATGGTCGGCGCCACGATCGAGGTCGTCGGCATCACCAGCACGTCGAGCGGGGTAAGCCGCGCATCCATGGCGCGGATGAGACGCGTGCGCTCGCGCATCATGTCGGCGTAGTCGGCTTCGCTCACGGCGCAGCCGCGCTCGATCCGCACCCGCACATTCGGGTCGATATCGGCGGCGCGGCGGCGCATCGGGTCGCGAAGAGCGGCGCAGGCCTCCGACGGTCCGATGCCGCCCTTGGCGTTGACCGCGAGCATGTCGTCGAACAGCGGCATGGCTTCGTGCGAGACGCGCGCGCCGGCCCGGTCGAGCTGCGCCACCGCCGAGACGAAACCCGCGGCGACGGTGTCGTCGAGCCGGTCGAGCGGCAGCCCCTCGGCAATGCCGAAGGATAGGCCGGCAAGCGCAATCGGCTCGAGCGGGACGTAGGCTTCGCCCGCCATGACCGCGTCGGCTTTGGCGCAATCGGCGACGGTCTTGGCGATCGGCCCGACCGAATCGAGCGTCTTGCTCAGGGGAAAGGCGCCGCCGGTCGGCACGCGCTGCCGGCTCGGTTTGAAGCCGACCAGCCCGCACAGCGCCGCCGGGATACGCACCGAGCCGCCGGTGTCGGTACCGATGGCAATGTCGCACATGCCGTCGCCAGCGCTGACCGCGGCTCCCGACGACGAGCCGCCCGGCACGCGGGTCCGGTCGCGCGGATTGCCCGGCGTGCCGAAATGCGGATTGGCGCCGATGCCGGAAAAGGCAAACTCGGTCATGTTGGTCTTGGCTACGATCACCGCGCCCGCGGCGCGCAGCCGCTGCACCACCGCGGCGTCGGCGATTGCCGGCGCCGCGTCTTCGGCAAGAATTCTCGACCCGGCGCGAGTTGGTTCGCCGGCGACGTCGAACAGATCCTTGATGGTGACGATCATGCCGTCGAGCGGGCCGAGCGGCGCGCCGCGCGCAGCGCGCGCGTCGGCGGCATCGGCCGCGGCGCGGGCTTCCCGGGGATAGACCGTAAGGCAGGTCCGCGCGCCCTCCCCCTTCGGGTCGGCGATGCGGGTGAGCGCCAGTTCGAGGCGGTCGCGGCAGGAGTGGGGTTTCATGGTAATTCCGGCAGTCGTCGTGCCGCCGTTGCGGACGGCATGGGGAAATTGCCATATCATCGGCAGAGCAAGGACGCGAGCAAGGGAATTTGACCATGCCAAACGCACGACCGCGCATTGCCTTTATCGGCTTCGGCGAAGCGGGTCAGGCGATCGCCGCCGGACTGCGCGACGAAGGCGTAGAACGGCAGTCAGCGTGGGACATCCTGTTTCCGCAAAGCGCCGGCGAAAAGCTCCGCCAGGCCGCGGCGGTGATCGGCGTGCGCTGCGCGAATTCCGCCGCCGACGCGGTGCGCGAGGCGGATATCATCATCTCCGCCGTCACCGCGGCATCGAGCGTGGAGGCGGCGCAGTCGATCAAGTCGCATCTTGCCGGAACGCCCTATGTGCTCGACATCAACTCAGTCTCGCCCGGCCGCAAGCAACAGACCGCGAAGCTTCTCGGCGACAGGGCCCGCTATGTCGACGTCGCGGTGCTGGCGCCCATTCATCCGGCATTGCATAAGACGCCGATGCTCATTGCCGGCGCCGATATCGAGGCGCTTGCCGCGACGCTCGCCGCGCTCGGTATGCGCTTAAGCAACGCCGGCGCCGAAATCGGTGCTGCGGCTGCGATCAAGATGGTGCGCAGCGTCATGATCAAGGGCATCGAAGCCTTGACGCTGGAGTGTTTTTTGGCCGCGGCGCGCGCCGGCGTCATCGACGAAGTCGCCGCCTCGATGAACAACAATTATCCCGGGCTCGATTGGGGCAAGATCGTCCCTTACAATCTCGAGCGCATGGCGAGCCACGGCGAACGGCGCGCCGCGGAGATGGAAGAGGTCGCCGATACGCTGCGCGAACTCGGCGTCGAGCCGCTGATGACCATGGCGACGGTCAAGCGCCAGCGTGAAATGGGACAGATCGGCACCCAGCAGCCGGTCCGTGCCGTGCTCAAGGACGATCGCACGGCCATGCTGCGCGCCATCAGCGCCGCGGCCCGCGGCGGGCACTGATTCAGACGCGGCCGGCAGGCTTTTACTGCCTCTCGATTGTGCTAGATTTCCGCAGGGATGCCTCACGCAATCCCGCACAACAGGGGGGAATTAATGAAGACCACCTTATCGCTGACTTCTGCGCTTGGCTTGCTCGTCGGCATCGCCGCCGTGGCGATGGCGATGACCTCAACGATCGCTTCCGCCAAGGCCTGCCCGTACGTTTTGGCGCAATATTGCGTCGCCGAGAAGAACGGCTTTAAGCACACGGCGTGGACCAACACGTGCTTGGCGAAGATTCAAGGCATCAAAATTATTCACAAGGGCGCTTGCTAGGCCGGCTCCCGCCTAGCGAAGCATTCCAGCCAAGTCAGCGGGCGGCGCGATCAGCGCCGCCTGCCCTTGCGGCGTTCGCGCGGCGTGACGCGGGACGGTTTCGGCACTGGACGGCGCGCCGCCTTGGCGGAACTCTTGCGCGGCGGCATGGCGCCGGCCGCTTCGAGCCGCATGCTCCAATACTCCCAGGTCCGGTTCACCACGTTGGGCAAGGCGTTAAGCGTGCTCGCTAGCTTGACCTCCCCGGCATGCAACGGCTCCGGCGTGCCCAGCGTAAGCGCGCGCAGCTGATAATCGGCGTTCTGGCACATGAAGATCGAGCGCGACACGAGCTCCCGCAAGCCGCCGCCGACCACGGTTGCGCCATGGCGGTTCATCAGGATCGCCGGATGCTGCCCCAAAGCCCGCGCCAGCGAACGGCCTTCCTCCGGTTTCACCACCAGAAGATTGGTGTCGCCGAATTCGGCGTACTGATCCCAGAACGGCATATTCGCGCCACCAGCGGCGCCGAGATGAAAAACTGGCACGATCGGCTTACCGGCGATGGCGAACGGCATCACCGCCGGCGCATGATGATGGCACACCGCCATCACGTCGGGACGCGCCCGATAGATGCAGCCGTGAATGACCCGCTCGGCATAAAGCTGCACCTTGGGCGGCCGCACCGGCTCGGAATCGAGCGTGTATTCGAGAATGTCGTCCGGCTCGATCAGGAGCGGCGAGCGCGACCGCGACAACAGATAGCGGCCCGGATCGGCCGGGTGGCGCAGGCTGACATGGCCGAAAGCATCGAGCACGCCCTCATGCGCGAGGATGCGGTTGGCGAGTGCCAATTCCTCGATCAGATCGGTCAACTTATCGGGCACAACTTCCCCCTGTTTGGCTTCGTTCTTCGCAGGTCGAAAGCTTATTACACCACAAGCGCACCAATGTTGAAGGTGCGCGGCCGCGTCGGAGCACGATCGAACTAGGCCGTCGCGGGCGGTTTGCCCGGCGCTGCCGCGCTGCGCGGCAGTACGATGGTGAACTCGGTGAATTGGCCGGGCTCGGTGTCGACCGCAATCGTGCCGGCGTGCTGCTTGACGATGATGTCATGGCTGATGGAAAGCCCGAGCCCAGTGCCCTCTCCGGCCGGCTTGGTGGTGAAGAACGGATTGAACATTTTCTCCCGCACATCCGGTGGAATGCCGGTGCCGTTGTCGCGGATGCGGATCTCGACGTGGTCGCCGAGGTTCCTGGTCGACGCAGTCAGCGTCGGTTCGAAATCCGCGCCATCGGCCTGCGCCTTGCGCTTATGCGCGGCATAGAAGCCGTTGGCGATGATATTGAGGAGAACTCGCGTCACCTCTTGCGGATAGAGATCGACCTCGCCCGCCGCCGCGTCGAACGACCGTTCCAGCGCGATGTTGAAGCCCTGCTTCTCCGCGCGGGCGCCGTGATAGGCGAGATTGAGGCTTTCCTCGACCAGCGCGTTGACGTCGACCGGCCGGCGTTCGCCCGAGCCCTCGCGCGAATGCAACAGCATATTCTTGACGATCGCATCGGCGCGCTTGCCGTGCTGCGCGATCTTGTCGAGATTGCCCTTGAGCGTATCGGCAATAGCCGCGATCTCGGCGCGCGCCGCAGCGCCCATTGTGACTTTTCCCAATTCCTCCTGCAGTTCGTCGATCAGCTCAACCGACAGCGAGGAGAAATTATTGACGAAATTGAGCGGGTTCTTGATCTCGTGGGCAATGCCGGCGGTGAGCTGGCCAAGGGAGGCGAGCTTCTCGGTCTGCACCAGCCGGTCCTGCGCCGTCCGCAAGTCCTCAAGCGACTTGGCCAACTCTCGGGTGCGCTGCTGCTCCGTCTCGAACAATCGCGCGTTTTCGATGGCGATCACCGCTTGGTCGGCAAAGGTCTGCGCCAGCTCGATCTGCTTGTCGGTGAACGGCTTGACCACGCTTCGCATCATAACCAGCACGCCGGTCGGGGTGCCCTCGCGCAACAGCGGGACGCCGAGCAGCGTGCGGACGTTGCCGATCCTGATGCGGTCCGAGATTTGATAGTCGGGATCGGCCATCACGTCGGCGATCTGCACGGTTCCGCCGCTCATCACGGTGCGGCCGACAACAGAGCCCTTGCCGCCGGGAATGACCGGATTCTCGGCCATGTACCGGCTGAATTCGGGCGAGAAGCCGTACATGGCGACGCAGCGATAGGTGCCGTCGCCCCGTGCGCGGTTGATCGACGCTTTCTCGGCTTCGCAGAGCCGCGCGGCGGACGCCGCGAGCGTGTCGAGCACGGTCTGCAGATCGAAGGTCGAGCGGCTGATGAGTTTCAGCACATCGGCGGTCGCGGTCTGCTGCTGCAAAGATTGCCGCAGTTCGTTGAGCAGCCGCGTGTTCTCGATGGCGATGACGGCCTGCGCGGC
>JASHOX010000212.1 GCA_030038415.1 Xanthobacteraceae bacterium | reverse complement strand
GGTGGCAGGAGTGGAGGGACTCGAACCCCCAACCCCCGGTTTTGGAGACCGGTGCTCTAGCCATTGAGCTACACTCCTAGTCGGCCGAGGTGGAGAAATGCCTCTTCATCGGCGCCAAAGCAAGTGCTTGAACCGGTAGCCCGCGGCACGCGACCTACCGCCAACATGTTAACGCGACGCGCCATAATCTTCGCCGCTATCGGAACAATCGTGGCCTCCCCTGCCCGGGCGGAGGATGCATCGGCGCTGGCCTTCGTGAAGGGGATATATGCCGCCTATAAGGGCAAGAGCGCCAAGGGCATCCCACTGGACAATGCAGCCACCCTTCGGCGGTATTTCGATCCTTCGCTGGCGACGCTGATTGTCGACGACCAAAGAAACGCCGCCCGCCGCAATGAGGCGCCCAAGCTCGATGGCGACCCGTTTGTCGACGCTCAAGATTGGGAAATACCGGATTTCGACATCGCTGTGGCCGACAGCAGCCCTGGCAAGGCCACCGCGACGGTGAATTTCGTCAATCAAGGCGAGCCGGCGACGGTCGTCCTCAATCTGACCACGGTCAACGCCAACTGGCGCATCAGCGACATTGTCTGGTCGCACGGCGGCAAGGCGGAAACTTTACGCGACCGGCTCGCTCATTGATGGGATCTGTTGGCTTGCAGCGAAAGTTGGAGCGGGTGAAGGGAATCGAACCCTCGTCATAAGCTTGGAAGGCTTCTGCTCTACCATTGAGCTACACCCGCGCGCCGCTTGGCGACACGCCGGCAAAATAGCGCATCTCTGCCGAGCGGCAAGGGCGAAACCGCGATGGCCTGTGGCTCTGTTGCGGCTAGTGCGTCAGCCGTGCTGCCGCCACTGCCTGCTGGAACAGGGTTTGCATCGCCGCGGTAATATCGCCGTCAGTGGTCACCGAGAAGAACATCCCCGGCGACGCGCAGCTTTCCATGTTGGGACCGATCTGGCTTTGAAACGGCGCGATCCAATCATTGTACCAGGAGTTGGTCGGCAGCGGCAGATATTCGGTGTACAACACCGCGATCTGGATGCCGCGATTCTTGATCGTCGTGCACCAAGTGGTGCTGAAGGGCTGCTGACAGCGGTTGCCGTCGAGCGTCTGCGAGCAGGACGATGACACCACCTCGTCGTCGACGCCGTCGCTGACGATGAACAGCACTTCCTGCGGCGTGCTGGCCGGCGTGCCCGTCCCCGGCGCCGGCATGATGGTGTTGATCGCCGACATCGCGGTTTCGAAGTTCGTGTCGGTGTCGTTGTTCTGATTCGTTTTCGTCAACCAGTTGTTGGAGTAGACCTCCTCCACGTTGATATTCGCCGCCGCCGTCTGCGCGTTCGTGAGATTCGAGGTCAGCGCCTGTATCGTGCTGAGACCGGAATTATTGAACGTATAGATCGCCATTTGATATTGCTGGTTCGAACCTTCCATCGATGCTGCCGAGCTCATCAGCGACTGGGTCGCGCTCGCCAAGTTCTGCATGCGCGTCACGACACCGAGATTCTTTGCCAGCGTATAGTTGTCTTCGCCGTTAGGATTGCCGAGATTATCGGCCGATGGATCGGATTCGTGACAGGCGAAGGCGCAGCCTCCCTGCGCCGAGGTGTTGTTGACCATTGTCTGGATGCCGGCCGACGTCGCCGCGATATTCATCGACGGTGAGTTGTCGAGCAGCAGATAGAAATTGATGTTCGTCGTCAGGCCGGCTTGTGCGGTCGACGAACCAGTTATGGTGGTCGTTGGATGGCCGAAAATCCCCATGAATATATTTGATTTCGTCGCCGTGTAGTTGACGACGGCGGTGCGGCCGGTCGTCGAATCCGTCACCGTGGCGGTCACATTGCCCACGGTGACATTGGGGATATTGACGGCTTCGGCGTTGAAGGTGTCTTGCGCCGTAGTCTGCGCCGCGGCCGGCGTGCCGGTGATGGCCTGATGGTCGACCGCAGAGAGCGCCGCGGTGTCGGCGACGGCGTCAAGCTTCGCCTTCGCCATATTGGCGGTGCCGTAATCGATGCCGGCGCCGACAGCGAAAATCAGCGGCACCGCCGTCAAGCCCATCATTATCGCCATGCTGCCGCCATCGTCACGGCGAAAGCGATGCAACTGGTGCATCACGCCGACCAGCAAGCGAACGACATTCGTCATCGGACAAGACCCTTATTGTTGCGAGATCGCTTCCTCAAATGACTGCCCGAAGTTCCTCAGACGACTGCCTGGCATAAATGCGCGGCTTGCCAAGCTCTTCAGGTGATGTTTTGCCGTTGAATTCCTAAAGAGGCGGTGAAATCACTCACCGACGAATTGTTGCGTAACCGCGCCGCCTTTTGCGAAAGCGCAGCTTAAATGTTCGATTGTTTGCTAACCTTGCGATAAGCATCGGCGGCGTTCGCCGAAATACTTCGGCAGATTTGGCCGAAATTCTTCAGAGTTCCCCGCGCTTGGCCATGGCCTTGATGCGATCTGCGGTGCGGCGGGCAATGGCCTGGATCGTCAGCGATGGGTTGACGCCGCCCACGGTCGGAAACACCGAGCCGTCGCAGATCCACAAATTAGGGATATCCGACGAGCGGTCGTCGGCATTCACGACACTGGTGCCGGGATCGGTTCCGATGCGGGTGGTGCCGTCGAGATGGCAGGTATCGGCAGTCTCGTCCCAGATTCCGCTCGCGCCCACCGCCTCCCAGCGTGCACCGCATGAACAATAGCGAATGTTGGATCAATTTCTTGTCGTTATCGCAGAACGAATAGGTAATCCGCGGCACCGGCAGGCCGTATGGTTCAGCTCGCCCTGGCACGCTGTCGCACTTGCATCTGGCCGCCAATCTTGCCGATCATCGATCCGGAATAGGCGTCGCACAACTGCGCAAGGACTCCGGCGACTTCGGCTTTCACCTGGTGCTTGAGTTCGACAAGAGGCAATCGCACCTCGGGCCGCATCAGGCCGAACACGCTGAGTGCATATTTGAGCGGAACCGGGTTTGGCTCGCAGAACAAGGCGGCGGTCAGCGGCGCAAGCGCGAAGGCAAGGCGTTGTGCTCTCGCGCTTTCTCCCTGCCGCCAGGCCAAGTACATGGTCCGGCACAGACCCGGCGCGACGTTTGACGTCACCGAAATGCAGCCGTCGCCACCCTGCGCAATAAATCCAAAGGCCGTAGCATCATCGCCCGATAGCAGCCTGAATGCCGGTCCAACCAGCGGCCGCAGCCGCGCCGGCCGTCCAGCGTCGCCGGTTGCATCCTTAAGCCCGATAATTCGCGGGACTTCGGCGAGCCGCGCGACCGTGTCATCGCAAAGCCCGCGCGCGGTGCGCGACGGCACGTCGTAAAGGATCAGTGGCAAACCGGTCGAAGCGGCAATCTCGCAAAAATGTGCGTAAAGACCGTCCTGGGTCGGTTTGTTGTAGTAGGGCACGACAGACAGCACTGCATCGGCGCCGTTCGCTTCCGCGTCTTCGGTCAATGCGATGGCATGCTCCGTCGAATTCGAGCCTGCTCCGGCGATGACCGGAACGCGGCCGCGCGAGACCTGGACCGCAATGTGAACGAGCTCACAATGCTCGTGGTCGGTCAGATTGGGCGACTCGCCGGTCGTGCCGCAAACGACTAGAGCGGTCGCTCCTGCCGCGATCTGAAGATCGCAAAGCGCCGCAAACGCGTCGCCGTCTATGCGATCATTGGCGTCAAACGGCGTGGGCAATGCCGGCGCGTAGCCCGATAATTTCGAAACATGGCGACCGATCGCAGCCATCGGCATCACGCAACATAAGCGAGGCCGCCGCCTTCATTACGGCGTGCGGCGAGAACAAACCCGTTTTCGCACTTGGCACCGGACTGCACAGCAAAGCCTGCCCGCTGTAGCAGCCGTTGAATCGTTTGGCCGTGCCCAATCCCGCCTACCCAGATTGCGATCGACGCGCAGCTACCGAGCAGCGGTGCAATACGAAGCAACGCCGACTCGAGCGCCGCGAGCGACTGATGACTGGAGATAAACGCCACGTCGTAACCGCCACCGGGTGGACGACGATGCGTTGCCGTCGTTACGCGGCAAAATCCTCGGCGACATAGTGCAGCATAGA